>JASEFB010000149.1 GCA_030019325.1 archaeon
CTCCTCACCCACAATTATTATCTCAACGAAATCAGATGCTCGCTGCTCAACCACTTTTTTCAGTTCCTCCAAGTCCACACCTTCACACACATATTCTGACTCTGCTCCAACAATCAAGATCATCTTTCCTGATTCTGATAATCTCCGTGCCATCTCCGCTATCTCGCCGAGGAACTTCAACTTCGTGCCTGAATTGGAATTATCGATTAAGAACCGCCCTTTTAGCTTCTCCAGTTTCATTCTGCCCGCTACAGGTGAAACATCGGTATTAATCTCCTCAGGTGCGATCCCAAGGCTCAAAACGGCGCAAAAAGCAGCCTCCAGTGGATCCCGGTAAAATTCTGTGCTCATATAAGAATCAAGGGGTTTGAAGGCTAGCTCGCCACTGATAAAATTGCCAGTTATGGTTCTCAGCCGGTTATAAATGACTGTGGGGCTCTGCCCCACGACCCCGCAAGCCCTGTAAGGGCTTATGTTTTCCTCTCCTTCTATCCACAGGTTTGTATCCTTATCACCAAAGATGTTCTCTCTACCATTTGACAGGGGAAGTGATAACCCGGGGTGAACTATAATACTCCTTCCGCCAGAGTACGTGGTTGACGCCTTTTTCACTGCTGATGCATCCTTTGTGCCGCCTGCAATTCGATAATCTTCCTTCAAGCTCGTTATTACACCAACGTCGCCTATTCCGGTTAAACCGAGCGAGACCTCAAACACCGCTATATCTGGCTTCAAATTCCTTTCCCTCGATAGTTCCATCACCTTTAACACATTTGCTGGTGTCCCGCCCAATCGTGGGAATATCTGTGTGTGGGGCTCTGCCCCACGACCCCGCAAGCCCTGTAAGGGCTTATCATCGGGGGATATGAACCTTGTAGAAGAACTGGTATGCAGAAGAACACTTTTGCCCTCCACTAACTGGTTTATCAGCTCACAGGTCGAGGTTTTCCCTATCGTCCCTGTAACTTCTATTACTTTAATATTAGCGAAGAGGTTTTTTATGGCGGCAATCTCTTTTACCGCTTCGTGATGGGTCATAAAAGGTATGTTATTCTTTAACGCTTGCTTTATAATTTCAAAGTTCGGATTCAGGTGAACTGGAGTGATAACCAGATCTAAATTCAAACCTTTAAAAAAGGTTTGATCCAAAAAAGTTTCTCTGTACGGGTTAAATATCTCAACTTCTTTTCCCAATTCTTTTAGCTCTCCCGCAATAACTTCAGCCCCGTGAATGGGATCTAAAACTAATATTTTTGATGCTTCTTTTATGTTCATCTATCAGTTATGCTTTTATTGATCTTCAATCCTTAAAAACATTTTTTCTCTTTGCAACAATAATCTTTGAGTCTAATG
>JASEFB010000150.1 GCA_030019325.1 archaeon
AGGGGGCGTCATGAAATAACTATATCAACTACCACTTATTGAAATTACATGCACGGTAAGAATGATGAGTCCCTGATTAGGCAAAGGTTTCAGGCGTTAGAGTGGGTGCTTGATGAGCGGTTGCGTCGCCTCGTGGCGGCAGCCGAAGCGGAGGCTATTGGTTATGGCGGACCTTCGATGGTGTCACGGGCGACTGGAGTATCGCGCCGGGGAATTCGCATCGGCGCAGAAGAGCTGAAGGAGAAGCTGGCTGTACCTGCGGTGGGCGGAAAGAAGCGGATACGAAGAGAAGGCGGAGGAAGAAAGAAGAGGGTAGATAAAGACCCTACACTGAAGACCGATCTTGAGAAGCTGGTTGACCCACTCACGCGTGGTGATCCCGATTCTCCTCTGCGTTGGACATGCAAAAGCGTTCGTCGGCTGGCTGATGAGCTAAATGGGATGGGACATCAGACGAGCCACCGCATGGTAGCCGAGATTCTCCATGATTTAGGCTATAGTCTTAAGGCGAACAAAAAGACGCTAGAGGGGGCAAGCCATCCTGATCGTGACGCCCAGTTCGAATACATCAACAGGAAGGTTCAGGAGCAGATTGCCACCAACAACCCGGTAATTTCGGTCGATACAAAGAAGAAGGAATTGGTGGGAAACTTTAAAAATGATGGGCAAGAGTGGGAGCCAAAAGGACTGAATGAAGAAGTTAATACTTATGACTTTCTATCAATGGCAATAGGAAAAGGAATCCCCTATGGCGTGTATGATCAGGGACAAAATAAAGGATGGGTCAATGTTGGAATCGACCATGACACTTCCACTTTCGCTGTCGAAACCATTCGCCGATGGTGGTACTCGATGGGGCGGATGGTCTATCGCGATGCCCAGCAATTGCTTATCACAGCCGATGGAGGCGGTAGTAATGGCTACCGTGTCGGGCTCTGGAAGATGGAGCTTCAGAACCTTGCCAACGAACTCGGCTTTCCGATTTCCGTTTGCCATTTACCTCCTGGAACGAGTAAGTGGAACAAGATCGAACATCACATGTTCTCCTTCATAGCTCAAAACTGGCGAGGAAAGCCGCTCGTCAGCCATGAAGTGATGGTGAATCTCATTGGTGCTACGACTACAAAGAACGGACTCAGGATACATTGCGAACTCGACACCAATACCTACCCTATCGGCCGTAAAATCTCAAAGGAAGAGCTGGAAGCAGTCAATATTAAACGCGATGACTTCCATGGAGAATGGAACTATACTATCTATCCATCGTCATGAACTTGGCACACTTATTCTGTGACGCCCCC
>JASEFB010000151.1 GCA_030019325.1 archaeon
GATCAATAGCTGCTATTTCATGAGGAATCGCAGAAACCGCAGTCCAATTTACTACAACCCCACTCACTTGTTCGTTATGCAGAACCACGTCATCCAATCCCACAAGGGCATCAGCAAAAGATTCGTACCTCTGGACAAAACCCTACACGTCGGATCTTCGGGGCAATCAATCCCTTTGCCGAGGATCATAATCAAAGGAGTTTCTATTACATGTTCAGAAAAACTCGTAACAGCCTGGATTTCATTGCTTTTGTGGACTATCTCTTGGCAGAGGAGCCGGATCGTGCTTTGATTTTTGTACTCGATAATGCCTCTATCCACAACAGTAAAGCTACAAATGAATATCTGGCACCATTAGAAGAAGAAGGGCGAGTAGAACGGTTATTTCTACCAACCTATACACCAAAGTACAACTGGATTGAACCAATCTGGCTGCATAGCAAGCGCCACGTAATGGATAACGCCGGATTTGACTCACTTGGGGAGATTTTAAACACCCTAAGCCATTTCTGGGGTTCTTTATCTCCTGACGACTACCGCCGATTTATGGGTGTTAAGACCAGATTGGAAAAACTCAATGTGCAACTTTTAATATAAAAATACTTAGAGGTAATCCTGAATTCTTTGAAATTCCTGCTCCACAAAATATAGCAAATTCTTCAGGCTTCAAACTATCCAATAAATAAGATGTTCCCATATTCATTTTATTACCTCTTTTAGAGCAGGCTCTGGCATTTCATATAACGGTGAATAACCGAACTCGAGTTCGTTTATCCCTCCAATACGGGAATTAATCCGAAGTACTTCGTTTATCCACGACTCTTGACGAACCAAACCTTTGATCATTTTTCACCTCCTTTTCTAATAGTATCCAATGGACTTTTTATTAAGCCCTTACAGGGCTTGCGGGGTCGTGGGGCAGAGCCCCACACTTACCTATATCTTTATTGCTCACATGGGTATATATTTCTGTTGTCTTGCTACTTTTATGCCCAGGCAACTCGAGCCATTACCTTTTATTAATAAGCATACTTGAATATACTCAATAAAGAGTGAAAAAAATTCCAAATCACAAGCATCAAACCCCAAACAAATTCAAATACCCAAATCCAAAACAAGTTTTTGCTAAGTAACTAATTCGTTTTGGACATTGGAATTTTGATATTTGGGATTGTCTGATATTTGGGATTTGGAGTTTGGAATTTATAAGTCCACCGGATATTGAGCAGTTACAGCATACCTCTACGTACCACTTAACGCCTCTCGTAACAGGTCCTTCTGTCTCTTCGTAAGATTCC
>JASEFB010000152.1 GCA_030019325.1 archaeon
ACAGTTCAACAACTTTTTTGCCATCAGCATAGGAAGATGGAGATGGAGTGGTTACAATTATCGCTGTATCAATCTTATCAAGGAGAGCAATATTCTCTTGCGTCAGTCCAGGAGGGCAATCAATGATGAGATAGTCCAGCTCTCCCCAGTTCACCACCTTGAAGAGTTCATCGACAAGCCTTCTTATCTCCTCCCCCGCCCAGGTCATGGGGTCACTACCAAAATAACCAATCGAGAAATACTTTTTCTCACCTACTTTAGCAGGATGTATTACCTCATTACCGAGCGCCATATCAGCCTTGAGATAAACAGGCACATCGGGAGCGGTAAAATCGAGATCAAGGAGTGCGCTATTCGGTAAACGATGAACAAGGTTCAAGGAGATGATAGTTTTTCCCGTACCGCCTTTGCCGCTACACACCGCTACCCTTTTCATACTTTTATATTGTATACTTATAATAAAAAACTATGGAAAGCAGAAGTAGAGATAATGTTGTTACCGTTCGCTTATCCGAGAGTGAGAAGAAAAGATTGGGATACATAAAAGAGTACTTTGAAGCTATGGAGGTCTTGCCCGAGACAACGAATTCCAACGTGATACGATATATCCTAAATTCATTCTTCGACTCACTCAAAGGGGAGATAAAAAAGAGAAGAGCGGGTCATGAACGAAGACAATAGGACCTGGTTATTGGATTCGGTAGAGGAGGGAGGGGTAGAGGAAGAGGGGAAGAGAGAAGAGAAGAGAGAAGGGAAGGGAGAAGAGAAGAGGGAAGAGAAGGAGAAAACAATCGATGAGTATGATGAGTTAAGGAAGATCTTGAGAACGATCCGCCCGAAGGACGAGAGAATCAACGCAATTGTCAATATGATGGGTTATGTCTCACTCGATAATCTGGAGGCTTTGAGGGATAATTTGCGGCTCGCCGGTTGGCGGGTGAATGATATCACCCTCGCAATAAAGTTATGGGGCTATCGAAGGGGGATTGTAGGTAGTGATGCTGATATAGATGACTTGATTATTAGTGGATTGGAGAGAGAGACGAAAGCAAAAGGTGAAACGAAGATAGAGGAGGAGTTAGAGAAGGAAGAGAAGGAGTTCGATAAGACTGTGGATCGCCTCTATCTGCAACAGATCCGCGCAAAAGCGCGCGACGAGAGATTAAAAGCATTAGGTATTGGAGCTGAGGCTACGAAGAAAGAAGAGAAAGAGGTGGAAGAGGAGAAGATAACATACGTCATTGAGGGAACACCAGTAAAACT
>JASEFB010000153.1 GCA_030019325.1 archaeon
GCCCGGTATGTGGGGCGAGAGCTTATGTGCGGCTAAGTGACGAAGCTATAATATGCCGAGAAGGAGGTCATGTGACATATATAGACGGGCGTGTTACCCTGCATGGGGGCATAGAGACATCCTTGAAGGAATTGTGTGAGAAGGGTGTGATAAAGGAGGGTGAATAAAATGGCTGAAGAAGAGGTATCCTTATTCGTACCTGAAAGAGAGGTGGTGGTGAGCAATCCTCTAGAGATTCCATTAGTATGCGAATATCCGGTATTCATGGATACAGGTGATGGATTTTTGAGTAACTTTAAAGAAGCAGTTGGCTGGAAAGCAATAACCGAACCCATAACAAAGAGACCACTTGCTATTGTGTCACAGAGATATTCTGTGGTGCAACATCGTGCAATTGCCACCGAAGTTGTAGATTATTGTGAGCAGTGTGGATATCAGATTGTGCGGATGATGCTACTCCAAAGAGGTGCGAAACTGATGATAGAAGTGAATAGTGGCGATATGGTAGAGATAGATGGAGATGAAATAGAGAAGCACTGTCTTGTTTATAACTCTTACAATTTGACCAAAGCGTTATCAGTACTCACTGCAGGAATGAGACTAGTTTGCAGCAACGGTTTGGTGGCGCCAGGGTTCGTTGAGCGACTGAGGAAAGTACACATATTCAAAACCTTCGAGATAGCGAAGATAAATCAAACGATAGAAGCTGGGTTTAGAGCATGGGATGTATCACGAAAGGTCTTGGAACAAGCCGTGAATACTATGGTTAGTACCGATAAAGTTCTTGAGTTTGTTAAGTTACCCGAGACATACCTGAAATTGGCTAAGGAGCGGTTAGCACCGAGGGAGAACCTGAATGAGATATGGAACTGCCTAACACAGATATTAACACATGAAACAAGTTGCGGGGTGAATACAACGATTGATTATTACAAAGAGGCAAATAAAGTCTTTCAGTTCTTGCCGAGGGGGACATGATGAAACCAAATTTAGTCGAAGTGAGTTGCATTGACTGCGGTCATGTCATAACTCTCAATCAGGATCAGATGGAACAGCACCTTGAGGAATTGGGTTGGAAGAAAAAGGGTGCAGGATGGCAATGTCCTCATTGCTATTTTTTTACGAACAAAGAAGAAGGGAGGGACAATAGAGGATGAAAAAAGTACTGAAAGAGCGGGTTGATGCGATCGAATATTGGATAAACATTATAAAAGAGGACTTGGAGAGGGGATGGCTTGAGA
>JASEFB010000154.1 GCA_030019325.1 archaeon
TGTGAGGGGGCTCATAGTAGCCTCCGGGAGGAGGTGGCTATGAGCTCTACTCGACAAGCATTGAACCTGAACTTAGAAGGGCATTTCAACGAGGTTTAGATGATTTCAAGGTGGATAAAGAAGAATGAGTAAATATAACCTGAAAACCGGAAGGGGAGAGAGCTGAGGAGAAAGCGAAACTGTTGCCATAACAGCTTTTTCCTCCCAATCAGCTTTCTTCCCCTGAACCCTAGATTGTTCTTGGCAACTTCTTCAATTCGGTTGGCACAATTCTTGCGTAGATGAGCGTTGTCCTGACATCTTTGTGACCAAGGAAGTCGCGCAAATTTTCAATGGAAGTACCGGCTTGCCTGAGGTGTACTGCTTTCGCATGTCTGAGGAGGTGAGGGTATAAATGCTTTCCAATTGCGTTACTACCCACAATCCTTACCAATCTCTCAGCCTCAGAGACGCTCATGCGACTGTTGGAGCCAACGAAGAGAGCAGGATAATCCTTCTTGTGTTTCAATCCTTGTTTTAGTGGATTAGCCTCTTCGACTCAGCGGACACAAACATAGGTGTGAATGGTACTGGGTTTCAATCCTTGTTTTAGTGGATTAGCCTCTTCGACCATACCTCCTCAATTCTTATCCTAATTCTCTTTCCAGTTTCAATCCTTGTTTTAGTGGATTAGCCTCTTCGACTCTTGTCAGTTGTGTTATCACCATTCGAGCCGACTGGTTTCAATCCTTGTTTTAGTGGATTAGCCTCTTCGACGACAGTAGGAGCGACAGTTCCGTATTGGATAGAGAGGTTTCAATCCTTGTTTTAGTGGATTAGCCTCTTCGACGGTGATGTAGTATCTGGGATGTACAAAGGAAAGAAGGGTTTCAATCCTTGTTTTAGTGGATTAGCCTCTTCGACCAAGTCTCACAACTATCATAGGGTCAGAGGGTCTCCGTTTCAATCCTTGTTTTAGTGGATTAGCCTCTTCGACAGTTAATCAAACGATATAAGGTGAGGGGGGAGGAATGTTTCAATCCTTGTTTTAGTGGATTAGCCTCTTCGACTGCGGCGATTTTTCGCCCTTTTGCCCTTTTTCTCGTATTTCAGCCGTCCTTTTCTCTGCCATTTTTTCACCTATATCTTTTATTCATCCCTATATAAATACCTACCTTTGGAGCCCATACGGACTCACGACCGTTCAGCCTC
>JASEFB010000155.1 GCA_030019325.1 archaeon
CGTTAAGGTAGTCGCAGCGAAGAGAGGCATCGAGATAAAATCTCATGGCGAACTGTACAAATTCGTGGCAAAGCTGAAAGCAGAACTCGAAGAGCCTGAACTGACAAGATTGTTTGCAGCCGCTGGTGCTTTGCACCAGAATTTCTACGAGAACTGGTTACCACCGGAAACAGTAGTGGATTACGCAGAAGCAGTGAAAGAACTCGTAGCGAAGCTCAAGAAGACATTATAAAAAAGTTTTTCATCAAACTTTTTTGCAAGCAATCGCGGGCTCCGCCCGCGTTCCCGCAAGCCCTGAAAGGGCTTACTTTACTAAAAATATGAGTTTCTTTGGTCAAGCTTTCTTTTTCAAAGAAAGGTTGTGTGCAAAAAATAAAAAATAGTGGGCCTTCTTTCACCGCCCGAGCATCACTGATAATGCTACTGAGGACTTTTTTCAAGGACGTTATTTTCACAGCGATGCTTCTTCCGAGAAAACACCTACCGGGACGGTGATGGTTTTATCCCATTTTTCCTTTGTCTGAATCCTGTGCTCAATCTCCTTGGCTACTTTTGCGGTGAGGTATTTCTCCCCACACTGCTCACAAACTCCCGCAGGGACATTCTGAAAGATGTACAACTTTCCTCTGTATTGATAGACCAATTCAACTTTATCACTTTTCACTCTTCCACCACAAAAAGAACAATCTCCATACTTATGCATTTCCCTCATCTCATCTCATCTCATCTCCTCTACTTCTACTTTTACTTCTTCTCCTTTCATTAATCCACTTTGGTCTTTTTGGTATATAAACAGTTATGATTCTAATCCATTTTATAGGTGTATATCCACAAACAATATGAACTGGGCGATTTTGCGAATAACCAAGAATAAGACAGCTTGGTCCCCTCGGGTCATCATGATAATCTTCTAATATCTCGCCATTATAAATGACGTTTTCTAAATCTGAGATTGCTATATCCTCAGCGTATCTTTCCTTCTCTGCATGGAAACTAATTTCATACTCATTCTGCTCCACTTTCTTCCTGATTTCCTCGAGCTCCATTTGACTCTTTTTCTTTTTGCAAAACACTTTCTTTTAAAAAAAGAACCTGTGCTAAAACTAAACCCTTTTAGAAAAAGTGTTTTCGGAAAAATATTTTTA
>JASEFB010000156.1 GCA_030019325.1 archaeon
TTCTCATCGGTAAGCCAAATTTGTATTTCCTATATGCTATCCAATCATCCACATCTGCTTTTCTGCACACCCCCCTGAAAGGTTTATATTGTACGTATAGCCACTGATATATTTCTTCTGTGTTCCCTGTTTTTGCCAGTAGTTTTGCTCTTTTTTCGCCTTCTTCCATCTCCTGCTGATACCGAGACTCCAAATATCCTGCTAGCGTCTCTTTATCCATTCCTAGGTCAAGAAGCAGACTCATCCTACCTTCCAACCAGTTCTTCGCCGCGTCTAAGGTGTAGTCTACCACCGAAGTCCGATATATCATAAACTCCGCATAAAGATCCTCCATAACTCCTTTACTCGCCGCTCCACTTCTACTTTCCAACCCCTTCTGCAATACCGTTGTGAGCAGTCTTGAGAGGTTTATACCCCTCCTGCGAGCCTCTTCCAAAAGCTCGCTATCCACAGTCAAGTTTACTCTTACTTTTGACATGCGTATTAAATAGTCGATACGTATATAAATATAATACGTATCAAAAAATATACTTGCTGAATTCAGCGGTAGTTACTTCGTCCAAACCACATCTCCGATTTTCTTCTTGATTCGTTTGAGCGATTCCATGGACATTATTTAATTGATGTAAAATGATAAACCTTTTATACCCAACACACATATACACACACACAGGTGGTGTAAAGATGGTAAAGAAAGGTGAAGGTGAAAGCGGAAGTGAAGAAGAAAGAAGGATAGGGATACTGAAGCAACGAAGTGCGAAAGTCCAATGCCCGGTATGTGGGGCGAGAGCTTATGTGCGGCTAAGTGACGAAGCTATAATATGCCGAGAAGGAGGTCATGTGACATATACAGACGGGCGTGTTACCCTGCATGGAGGCATAGAGACATCCTTGAAGGAATTGCGTGAGAAGGGTGTGATAAAGGAGGGCGAATAAAATGGCTGAAGAAGAGATATCCGTATTCGTACCTGAAAGAGAGGTGGTGGTGAGCAATCCTCTAGAGATTCCATTAGTATGCGAATATCCGGTATCATTAAAGCAAAAGGATTTCGTGGATAAATATATCAAATTATAGAAAAATATGGCAGGGAGTTGGTAAGATGAAGAAGCTAATTC
>JASEFB010000157.1 GCA_030019325.1 archaeon
CGACGCTTATGCTTTTCTACAATTGGCTTTAACTTATTGTAATCAGCACGCCAAATTTCACAGAGTTGATATTTATGGTCGAGCAAGACAAGAAGTGCGTAGTCGAATTCATGTTTAGAAAAACTACCCGTCCGACCTGCATCCCGAGGTAACCCCTCAGATTCACTTCGGCGGGTCTTAATTTGAACTCGCAAGTCATCTTTGTCCACAGCATCAAAACCCTCTGAACGAGAATCTAATACCAATTTAAGTCCAAGTTGGCGACAAACCAAGAGCTCACCGACTTCACCCGTAATGCCGAGTTTTCTTTTTCCATGAGTTGCCGTTTCATATACCAGTGCCGCATCAATCGCCGATTTGAGCGTGTTAATAAGTTTATCGTCTACTGTTATTGTTTCGGGATTTGTCATGTTTTGAACCATTTAATCTTCTCCATTATGCCGTCAAAATTTCATATAACGTTTTGCGATAAAAGAAGTTGCCGATAGGCAATTTGGGCGAAGCGTAGCGAAGCCTTTTATCCACTGTTATACGTATACCTCCCGAAGGGTTCGAGCGAAGCGAGAAAGTTCCCGAGCACGCCATCATTTTGTCTCCTTTTGATATTCAACATAGGAATAAATAATCGTATAGGCCGCAACCGAAATTACAGGAACAAAAATGAAATTAGCATTTTGTAAGGTTGCACCTTACATAATCCTTACATAAATCATTAGAATTACAAATATCCATTTGCTAACTTAAGTTTACCAATTTTTATAAAAATATGCAGGAATTTTACATTCTCTTTGGGGTGGAAATTCCTAAAAGGGAAAGGGAATTTTTCAAAATTGAGGCAATCGCTTTAGTCAGAACTAATCTAAATATTTTTAACTCTTTTGTTTCGGCTTTGAGAATTGGATGAAGGTCATAAAAAAAATTGTATTTTTGGGCTAAATTAAAGATAAAATTGCAAATTAAATTAGGAGAGAATTTTTGGGCTGATTTTTCAACCACTTCAGGAAATTTATAAATTTCTCTCAAGAGCTCTTCCTCCTCTTTATTAAAATTAATTTTAAATCCCCTTAGAAATCTTCGATAGGGGATAAATCCCGCCTTTCTCAAAACGCTCT
>JASEFB010000158.1 GCA_030019325.1 archaeon
CCTACCACAAGAACCATTAAGGGAAAGTGAGGTTGCTTACTGGCTTACCCCCGTGAAATCCGATGAAGAAGAAACGGCAGAAGAGGTGATCCAGACTCTTGTGGGCCATGAACGGATTTATGCCTTTGGCGAAAGGACACCCGGGAGAAGGCATCTAAAACCAGGAGACTGGATGTGCTTCTATGCTACCACTAAAGGCGTGGTTGCTCACGGTAAAGTGCTCTCAGCACCTGTGAAAAAGCCACATCGCAAAGTTCGCGATCCCGAAACATACCCTTGGGTATTTCGTTTAGACAATGTTCAACTCTATCTAAATGATCCTATCGTTCTTGATGCCACCGTAAGAAGTCAGTTGCATGCTTTCCAAGGCAGAAACTTGAACAGATCTTGGGCGTGGTTCGTCCAGGCGACCCGCAGGATAGATGAGTATGATTTCAACATCTTGACAAGACGAAAGATGCAAGGGTGAAGGTGAAGAATCTGCAACTTCATCTAACAGCGTGTTTGCGGTTCGCCCTTCGGGCTCGCCGAAATGCCTTCGGCACTTCGCAAACACGCAAAACGTTAGGCGAAATCCTTATTTCATTTCAAGCCGATGTACCAAAAAGAATACGGAGGTGCAAAAATGCCTTGTAACAAACCAAAATGGATTCTCCTAAAGGAATGTGGAGAGAAGCTCACAAGAGAAGGTAAAACTCCTTTTACGAGGAAACAACTGATAGATTGTGTCCATGAGAAACACCCAGATAGGGGAGAAGGGTCGTTGAATCCTATGATACAAGGAATGACTGTGAATCTAAAAGGTGGTGCTCCAGGCGGAATCGACAAGAATATATTTTATAGTGTTACTCGTGGCCGTTTCGAGATATATGATCCAAAGAAACATGGGCACATTCCCGCTACTGCTCCAACTGTCCCAACCGTAGATGAGACAATCGGACCTTCTGTTCATGAAAGGTTCGAAGAAGCTCACGCCTATGTGGAGACAAAAGCTACCGAAGATGAGATTCGAGATTTACTAATGCAAGTCCTCTACCACCGAGTGGGAAGAGTTGGGAGTTGGAAAGGATCTGGTAAGACCGCTTCTTTTGATCTGAGAAATGAAT
>JASEFB010000014.1 GCA_030019325.1 archaeon
GGATTCAAATTACTTTTTGGAGTCTGCTTGGAATAAAAGTGTTAGCTACTGAACTGGATTCATTTTATTCAGAACATCTTCGCTTCTTTTCTAATCGTCTAAGGAGGTTCTTCAGTTTTTTAATGTCTTCTTTCTTAACTGTGAATTCGCGGCCATAGGGGCATAGATGATCTATTACGGCATATCGTAAGTCTTCGTCGTAGATTAACGGGTATAACTGGCATCCCTCTGGTCTATAAGGATAGATCTTGCAGCCGCCTTCCGAGAGGAAGACGCATCGTCCTGAAATGTTCTTTAGACGCCATCTATCGTCTAATTCTATCGTAAAATCATTGAGTCCATAGCCTACCTTCAAGATTTTCTTTATGTCCAACGGTGAAAGCGGCATTCTCGTTTCGATACAGCACTGTACGCATTTATTTTTAACACAAGGAACGCCGCTCCTCAGTAAATACCCATCGCTGCATTTGTTCCTTTGAGTACCACACTTTAGATTAAGAAAATGTAGCATGTATCCATCCACCAACATAATGAGCTATAATTATAACAAATATCGCAATTGATAGATGTTCTGCTATATCTTTCCCCTTAGGTTTACTTTCGGTGCTGAAGAAAGTTAAAATAGCCAAAAGAAGCAAACCCCAACTGATAGCAAGTATTGAATGAGTACCAGCATTTAATCCTACTATCAACCCCAATGTCGTTAGTATACCAGAAGTTGTTCCAAAAGTAATTCCACTTTTAGCGATTCTTTCATGACTATGTTAAATTAACTATTACTTTGCATATATGGATAACTTCGCAGGTATCCCTCTCTACGCTTTTGCTTTCAATGTTATTTCTATCGAAGAGACGTTCGCCTTATCTCCTCCTTCTCCTACTAACTGCTCTGTTCCTATTTTTATCTCCTTCACTTCTAGTCCCGGCATGAACTTATTCTTCACTACCTCGGCAGTATCAACGGCCCTTGATATCGCTCTACCTCTTGCCTTTATCACTACCTCATCAGAGCCGCTGTTGGCCTGCGTTACTACCGCCAAGACATAGCTCATCACCGGCTTATTTCCGATAAAAACCACATTGTCATCAGGCATGTTGCATCACCAGGTTATACTATATGCTCAAAAGGATATAAAGTTAGCGAATTTGCTTCCTTCCCTAGAAAAACCCACCGAACCTGAAAAACCCGAAGTGGCTATGAAAGAAGTTTAACAGTCGTGAATATCTTGCGACTTATTTATAATGGAAAGGAATATTTTGGTTATTAAGTGGTAGCGTGGAAAAAGCGCCTTTTCTCGTAAAGAAAGCGATCTTTCTTTGCACCACGAAAGAAAAAGCAAAAGAAAGTAAAAGGAGGTTTTGTAAGGTAATGCGATACGGTCGAGAAAGAAGGGGATTTAGTTCCCCTATAGACATTGGTAAGACCTACGACGTAACCATAGAGGAATTAGGTAGAGAAGGCGATGGAATAGCTCGAATAGAGGGTTTTGTGGTTTTCGTACCTAACACGAAAAAAGGGGATAGTGTGAAAATACGAGTAACTAAAGTATCGGGGAGAGTTGGATTTGCAGAAGTAGTTGAGGGATGAAATTCCATTACGATTCTAACCAAAGCTATAGCGTTCCTATAGCACTCCATTTTTATTTTCATGAAAGAATATAATTTGGATTTGTATATTCGTTACCCTGCCTGAAAACGACAACTCCGAAAACCGAAGCGGCTATGAAAGAAGCCGAGCCTTGCTATCCACTTTATCCTTAATAGTTACCTCACATAGAAAGGGAAAAATTATAAATCCTACCAATAATACATATAATAAAATAAGAAAATGAAAACAGCGTGGCTTAAGATAAGGATGGGGCTCAGTGTACTGCTCCTGTTTGCGGTGATATATGCGTTATTAGCTGTTATTGCTACTCTCGTGGGGGTGTGCACGCCTATAATTTACGCTGTACTCGCCTTTGTACTGGTGTCTATCCAGTTCTTTATAGGTCCAAAGATAGTGGAGTGGACTACGCATGTTCGCTATGTTTCGGAAAGTGAGCAGCCAGAATTGCATCGGATGGTGAGCGAATTAACTACGTTCCAGATATCTGGTGCTGGCATATAGGAGAGGCCATGGTTGGAGACGGAGGTCAAATATCTTTTATATGAAAATTAAAGAAAAGAAAAAGAAAAGAGGTCTGGGTTTAGAACCTAAACAAGTCATAATGGGACCAAGTCCCGAAGAAGAACAGAGAAAAGAGAAGAAGAAGAAAGGAAGAAGCAGAAAAGGTAAGAAAAGGGAACGAGGCGGGAGAATGAAATAACCGATGAAGGCGGGTAGGGATCTCTGAGATACCAATACCGAATGCGTTCGCTTTTAAAAGTTTTAAAATACGGGGCTTTCCAGCCTCTCCATGGCACTTCTTACCACAATATCTTCTTAAGAGTTACTCCACATATATGGCAGGCTTAAGGGGAAGAGCAAACTTCTTCTTTCCTCTCGGATCATGCTCTTCATTTATCCCTATTTCACAGCCGAACTCTTTCGTTAAATAGCCTTTCTCACGTTCCAGAATCCTCTCCTCATTCAATTCAAAATAAACCAGGTTACTTTTCATCAACTGCTTCACAAAATCCACCGTGCTTTTATCCTTCCGTATCTTCATAGCCTCTTTAATCTTATCCTTGTCGGGCACATCCTTGAGTGCTTTGAATAACTCCCACTTCCATTTCTCTGGCTCTATACCTGCTGTATACAGATAGATTTTACGGGGCTTGAGCCGTGCTACTTTCAGTATCTCCTGTATATCGCCAACCAACGAGATCAAATAGTCCTCCTCTCGCTCCCCCTGTTCGTCAATAAACGCTTCTTTTATCATCGGTAACGGTTGCATAGAGATGAACGTATTGTGGAACCTGTGCCAGAGCTCTTCGCATATATGCGGAACTATCGGTGAGAGAACGATAAGCAAGTCCTCCAGTATGTTTCGGACAATCCTTCTCCTCCTTTCCACGCTCTCCCGCTTCTCGTAATACCGAATGTCATTCATCAGGTTGAAGACCATATTTATCCCCGCTTCGCGTATTCTAAAGCCTTCGAACCACTCGATGGATTCCTGTAGCCTTCGGTAAAACTTCGAGAGCAGCCATCTATCCGTATGCGTAAATTCGTCTTCGTGTAACGCATCAACCCCTGTACTTTCCTCGAATACCGCTATCAATGCATTAAATCGTTTCCTCAACGCACCGGTATCCTGTTCCCTCCAGTTGACTACGGTTGCGAAGTCCGCATTGATCGCACAGTAAAGCCGGTACAAATCCACGCCATAAAGCTCCGACACGTTTGCTAAAGGAATTACATTTCCCTTGCTCTTTGACATCTTCCGCCCTTCTCTAATCATCAACTCATTCAAGGTTATCGCCTTCGGCCACTTACTTTCGGGAAATATCGCAGCATGGTGCATTAAGAAGAAAACCAGATGGTTAGAGAGGTGTGGTGGTGCGGTATGCCGCAGGTCATTCGGATACCAGTATTCAAACTCTTCCTTTATCCTGTTCAAAACGTCCAGATCAATATCTAGCTCCTTTGCCAATTCCTCCGCACTGCCGATCCCCAAAAATAGGTAATCAAAAAATTGTTCGTCCAACGCATCAACTGGCACATGCCTGAGCCGGTGAGCTATGGTGTACATCGCCATGTAAATGGTAGAATCGCTCAACGATTCGATTATCCATTCTTTTTCAAACGGAAACCGTGTTCCCAAACCCCTTTTTCGCGCACAGGGTCTAAAAGCCAACCAATCGACGATGTCATGCATATACCCCTTATACTTCTCCGGATAGAAGGTCATCTGTTCAACGAGTTTATGCCCTAAATCTTTCCACCATTGGGGTGTGTAATCGATAAACCACTGATCCTGCAGGACCGCAACGATTACCTTCCCTCCTCCTCTCGTTACCGCCTTCCTCGATGTCTCGTAAAATACATCGGCTGCATTTTCTCCCTTTAACCAAACCTTAACCTCATCCTTGATTGCGGCAATTTTAATACCTGCAAATTCACCACATTTTTCATTCATCACGCCGCGATAAAATTCATCCTTATAAATTATCTGTGTGGCTTCCTCCAACCGCTCATCCTCCTGGCTTTCTATCCCCATTCGTTCACAAATCTCTTTCGCGGGCAGATCATACCCCTCAATGTCTATTATCTTTATGGGTTCTATCTCAGTCCCTTCCGTCCTTCTCAGGTCCTCCAAACCCATATAATCATACGGAGCATGCGCGGGAACCGAATAAACCACTCCGGTGCCGACATCTTCATCAACGAAGCTTGCGGGCAAAACCGGGATCTCTCTACCCGCCACAGGCTCCTTCGCATCCTTCTCGACAAGATCTTCCCCTTCTATCTCCTCTAAAACCTCTACATCTTCCCGCTGGTAACCCAATTTCTCCGCAGCTTCTCTCGACACAATCCACAATTCATTCCCAACCTTAACTTTGACATACCGTGTATCCGGGTTTAACCAGAGATTGGTGACGCCAAAAATGGTTTCAGGACGCAGCGTCGCAGCAATTAAGTACGCGTCATCGTCACAAAGTCTGAACTTTATCGTTGTGTGTTCAATTATTGATACCTTATCAGTATCTCCTCCTTCAATGTCATCTTCTCCAACGGCCGAATCATCTTCAATAGAATACGTAATGGGATATCTCCCTTTCTTTATCACACCCTTGTCATAAAGCTTTTTAAACTGCCATTCGATGAACCTGTTGTACATCGGCTCGGTGGTATTGAACTTCCTTCGCCAGTCGATGGAATACCCCATCCTCTTGAAGTCCTCGGATATTCGTTCAGCGAAGAAATTCGCAACGTTTTCCGGCTTATCGAACGTCTTGACTACATCTTCAACTCGCGCTGCATCTTCGTAAATCGAGACGTAATCCTTGTATCGTTCGACAACCTCCTCTTCTCCTTTAGCAATACTGTCGGCAATCGCTAAGATTGGCGTCCCGGTCACATGAAAAGCCATTGGAAAGAGGACATTATAGCCCTGTAACCGCTTAAATCGCGCTATTATATCCCCTAAAGTATAGGTTCTCCCATGACCTATGTGTAAAGGACCAGAGGTGTACGGGTATGGTACGGTCAAAAAGAACTTTTCCTTCCCTTCAATTTCAGCATCAAAGATCTTGCTCTCTTCCCATCGCCGCTGCCACTTCGCCTCCAGCTCCTTGTACTTGAAGTTTTGCGCAAAATTCATTTAAACTCGTTCCTCTCCATGTTCTTTTTTGTTAACACGCGATATGTTATTGTTGTAGGATGTCTAAAATAAAAAGATGCGTGCTTTTCACCGCTCCACCTCAGTCCTCTCGAATAAATAAGAACCCACGCTCACCATGCCTATGGAAATTGCGGAGATCACCATAAAATTGAGAAGTACAGAAAAATCTGAAGCTCCCGCACCGAGCAATACACCTCTCAACCCATCCACACCATAGGTTAATGGGTCTAAATAACAAACAGGAATAAGCCAGGAAGGCAGCGCCCCTATCGGGAATAACGCGCCGGAGAGGAGAAATGTTGGGAATACCACGAAGTTCATTATCAACGGGAATCCATGCATGTCCCGCATAACCGACGCAAAGACCAATCCCAACCCAACAAACGTAACTGAAATCAAACACATGAAGAACAATGATAAGATAACCGGTATCACCCCTGCAATTTTGAAGCCCAACAACGTGCTTAAGAATAAGACCATTATGCCTTGCATGAGGGCAACGGTAGAGCCACCCGCTGTTCTTCCTAAGACAATGGAAAGTCTTGACACCGGCGCCACCATCACCTCCTTCAGAAACCCAAACTCCTTATCCCAGAGAACGGATATCCCAGCGAATACCGAGCTGAAGAGCATGCTCATTCCTATTATCCCGGGCGTGAGATACTCAATATACTGTAGCCCCTCAGGCATACCCGGTATCGACGCTCCTCCAAAGCCCAAGCCCAGAAATGCAAGAAAAAACATCGGCATCCCTAACGAACCAATGACTCTGCTCTTTGCCCGCCACATCCCCTTCATCTCTCTCAGCCAGAGCACGTAGATTGCTTGCCAACTTATACCCATCATTTCCTTCCAATTGTGTATACTCATTCAAAAAGTTTTTATGTATCGATCTGTGAGTGTACTGGTGAAGCATTCATGACCTGAACTTATTCCCTAATCCTCCTTCCCGTGAAATGTAAGAAGACATCTTCCAGGCTCGGCTTCCTCAAATTCACTGATATTATCTCGATTCCCGCTCTCTTCGCAACCTCCATGATCGCGGGAATTCGTAAGTCCGCTCGTTCCATCTTCAACGTGACGAAACCATTGTGCTCCCTGAACTCGGTGACAAAATCAAGCGATTTAAAAACCTCGACATCATTACTGCTCCCCTCCATGTTGAGCTCCAGACTGACCAGATCTGAGCTTATCAAATCCTTCAGATTCCTCGGGGTGTCAAGAGCAATTATCTTCCCGTGGTCCATGATCCCGACACGGTCACAGAGATAATCAGCTTCCTCCATTTGATGCGTGGTTAATACAACCGTTATTCGTTCTCTAGCGTTTACTTCCTTTATATAATCCCATATTCTTCGCCTCGTCTGTGTATCCAGTCCTAACGTCGGCTCGTCCATAAAAAGGACTTTGGGGTTGTGAATAAAGCCCCGTGCAATCTCTAAACGGCGTTTCATACCGCTTGAGTACTTATCCGTCATGATATCCGCTTTGTCTTCCAGTTCAACGAGCTTGAGGGCCTCTTCTATCCTCTTCTCTCGTTCTCCCCGCCTTATCTCATACATCCTCGCATGAAAATCCAAATTCTCACGCCCGGTCAATCTCCAGTCCAATGCAGGCTCTTGAAATACAATCCCGATGCTTTCCCTCACCCTGTTCTTCTCCGTATGGACATCATACCCTGCTACCGTTGCCATCCCTGAAGTGGGCTTCAACAACGTCGTTAATATTTTTATCAACGTCGTCTTTCCCGCTCCATTAGGACCGAGCAAACCAAATATCTCACTCTCAGCCACACGAAAAGAGAGGTGATCTACCGCAGCAACGCTACCCTTGCTATTAAACCGCTTTGTCAAGTCCTTTACTTCGATCGCATCCATTGAGTATTAGTAAGGTGCTCATCCTTTACAAACATTTTTAATTAGAAAGGTTTTAAAGGTTTACTTTTGTATCTTCTACGTATGGCAGAGACAAAGACAGAGAGAAGCATAGAGGAGATAAACGAGAAAATTGCGGATGGCAGTGTTCGTGTAGTGACAGCAGATAGAATGAGTGAACTAGTGAGCGAATTGGGTGCAGAAGAAGCGGCAAAGGAAGTAGATGTTGTCACTACGGGGACTTTTGGTCCTATGTGCTCTTCAGGGGTGTTTATCAATTTTGGTCACGCTGACCCGCCGATAAAAATGCAGCGGGTATGGCTTAACGATGTAGAGGCGTATACCGGAATTGCAGCGGTAGATGCATATCTCGGAGCAGCACAATTATCAGAGGAGAGAGGCATTAACTATGGTGGAGGGCACGTCATAGAGGATTTAGTTGCAGGTAAGTGCATACAAATGCGCGCTACAGGCTATGGCACGGATTGTTACCCTCGTAAAGAGCTAGAAACAACGATCACGCTTGAAGATTTAAATCAAGCGATTATGGTAAATCCGAGGAATTCGTATCAACGGTATTTCGTTGCGACAAACTCCACTGATAGGACGTTATATACCTACATGGGCACACTACTTCCTAATTATCGTAATGCAAATTATTCGGGTGCCGGCGCACTCTCTCCTCTTTCTAACGACCCCGATTTTGAGACTATAGGCGTGGGTACGAGGATTTTTCTCTGTGGTGCCAGCGGGTATGTAGTGGGAATGGGAACGCAACACAGTCCTGTTAACCGGCTTGGAACATTAATGGTCACTGGTAATCTGAAGGAGATGAATCCAGAATTCTTAAGGGGTGCCACCTTCTATGGATATGGCGTAACCCTCTTTGTTGGTATTGGAATACCAATACCGATACTGAATGAACGAATAGCGAAGAATACCGGAATACTTGATGCGGATATTGTTACCGAAGTGATTGATTATGGTGTGAGTAGGAGAGAACGACCGGTATTGAGAAAAGTTACGTACGAGGAGTTAAAATCCGGGATGATAGAAATAGAGGGTAAAGAGGTTCCAACTTCACCGCTTTCAAGCTTTTTAATGGCAAATACAGTAGCAGAGGAGTTGAAGAGGAGAATAGAACAGGGTACTTTCTTCCTCTCGCTGCCGGTCGAGCGATTACCAAAAGATACCTTCTCCAAGCCGATGAAGCAGACAGAACTACCGTTAGTGAAAGATGTCGTGATAAGGGATGTGAAGACGATTGACGAACGAGCAAGTATAGCAGCTGCGGCGAAATTGATAATGGACTCCCAGTCTACGCATATACCGGTTATAGCTCATGACGGAAAACTCGTGGGGATAGTAACAGCTTGGGATATATCAACGGCGGTGGCAACGAGACACGAAGGATTGGCGGAAATAATGACAAGAAAAGTGATAACCGCGAGTTTCGATGAGCCTCTTGAACTGGTAATTAGGAAGATGGAGCGAGATAACATCTCCGCATTGCCCGTCATAGATAATGAGAGCAGGGTTATCGGGATGGTAACAAGCGATGAGATAAGCAAATTGATCGGGAAGCGGAAAAAATGGCAATGGAAACTAAGGATTTAAAAGTAGACTTGTTATGCTTGGGTGCACGGGTATCTGGTGTGCATAAAGGCAGGAAAGCGGGTGCGGGTCCAGCTGCTGGTGGGATGTTCATCTTCCGCAACACGGTAACAAACGTTCCAACCCAGAGCTGGTTTGTTTCCTTGTCTCCTTACACTGTTGATGTCGAAAATGGAAGGTATATAATCAAGCGAGATG
Organism: archaeon; assembly: GCA_030019325.1. GTDB lineage: Archaea > Halobacteriota > Syntropharchaeia > Alkanophagales > Methanospirareceae > ANME-1-THS. The sequence goes on from JASEFB010000014.1 coordinate 8,957, forward strand.
GTGAGCGAATCACTGAGGTTCGTTTCCCTGCGGCGAAGTTCCAACAACTGAAGACCAAAGATGGCATACCGTACCATAAAATCGCACTTCTACACGGGAGGAATTGCGTGGCTACTACCACGGTACAAACGTGCGTATATTGGAACACCCCAAAGCGGTGTAAGTTCTGTGCAATCGAGCTCTCGCTGAGAAGTGGTGCGACAATAGCGAAGAAGAAGCCTGAGCAGCTTGCTGAAGTGGCACTTGCCGCAAAAAAATTAGACCATGTAACGCATGTGACGCTAACCACGGGTACCACAGCCACCCCTGATAAGGGTATCAATCACCTTGCGGAAACAGCGCGAGCGATAAAAGAGGCGACTGGACTGCCTATCCATGCCCAATTCGAACCACCGGAAGAGCTGAGCATGATAGGTATCCTTTACGATTCTGTCGATACCGTAGGCATCCATGTGGAGAGCTTTGATAGGAAGGTATTGAAAGAGGTGGCTCCGTGTAAGGCTGAGATACCGTTTCAGCAGTTTGTAGAAGCATGGAAGCGAGGTGTTGAGCTTTTTGGTGAGAGCCAGGTCAGCAGTTACATAATTGCAGGGATGGGAGAGAGTGACGAATCGATCATAGAAGGTAGCATGATGTTAGCCGAACTCGGCGTTTACCCGTTTATCGTACCTCTTCGTCCTATACCAGACTCGGATATGGGGAATGAGAAACCACCAAGCCCGGATAGGATGCGTCATCTCTATGAGGCAGTAGCTGAGATACTGCACAGCACAGGAATAAGCTGGAGGAAGAACAAGGCTGGATGTGTGCGGTGCATGGCGTGTTCGGCGTTGTCGGTCTTTGAATAAACCTTCCCCTCACAGAAGTCCGCGGTGTAGGTAGAAGTTTACTCAATGGAAATCACCTCAACCGGTTTTTCAAATCTTTGATAAATCCTTCCCACCCGAAATGCTAAGTTCCTTCTCTAAAGTTTTAAGAAACGTTTCGATTGTTACCGGCTCCATAAGAATATTTTGAAAATGCAATCTTAAATATTTTACGGACCGAGCATCACTTCAACAGGCATCAAATTTTCATCATAAAATGCAATTTCATGCGACCTCGTTATGCATAGGTTGTTCGTGCTTCAAGAGTAATATACATACCTTCTTTAATAGCGTACCAGGCATAAATTTGCCCCCTTCAAAGCTCAAACCTCATACCTTCCATAATTCAACGTAAGCATACCTGAAACGCCGAATCTCGCAAGCAACGCTAAATCGCCCTTTTCAAGTTTTTTCTCCTTAACCGGCGGAATGGGCTTCGTCCTTCTACATATTATACGTCCGCCAGTCATTTTAGCACCGACATAGCCTTTTGCGTTACCCTTTACGAACGCAACCCCTCTTTTCATCTCCACGCCCAAAAATTCCGCTGCATCTCCTAATATTACAACAGTACCGCCATTAAGCAACGCAGCAGCGTTCATATCAGCATTCCCTTCTATCACTACCAAACCCTTTCGCATCAATATGCCCGCGCTTATCCCAACATCACCCTTTACATGTACCGTCGCCTCTTTCATACATCGTGCAGCAATCGTACTTCTCGGGATTCCATCAGTAAGAAGCAGTTCTCCATCGTTGAACTCGTTCGGCGTAAGTAGAGTATGCATTTTTTGCTCTCCTGGGTGATGCAAGAGCCAGGTTATCGAAACAAATTTCTTATAACCCTCTAAATCGGATTCAACTTGCACCACATTGCCGAGAGGTTCAGTAACCTCGCCTCTAACATAAAGAGCGCCTGAAAGCATGCTCATTCCAAGATAAGAGCCAGCATTTCCATCTACTACTATGGACCCCACTTCTGGCAGCTCTCTCCCGTTACCGCCGAAAAAGACGAGATCGACTCCCAAACTCGACCCAAGTCTCGTGCCTACATCGCCTTTAATATGCACATCTTCACCGCTTTTCAAAGCCTCCACAACATCTTCATACGAATAACTCGTGCCGAGCTGCGAAGGGATGATATCAGTAGGATTGAGCTTTGCTCCCCTGTGCTGCCAGAAGAAGTTATACGTAAAGTCACCAATGCAGTCTTGCGGCGAACTCAGTTTTAGCTCCATATCAATCTACCTATATAAATTGACTTTATTAGTATAGCATTAGCTCCAGTCTTTATCACTGAGACAGAATTATCTTTTAAATGGCATAGTAGACATACGGCATGGAATGCGAGTTAATCAAGCAGGGGTTTGAGCAAGGGAGTTGCCATGTTTTTGATGCACGAGAAGGACGTTTTCGAAAAGCGTGTGAAGCCACGCTCAAATATGAACAGGGGATTCCCTATCGGCTGATACACGCAGTTCTCCTCTCGAGACCTGAGCATTATCTTTCTATTTACCAGTCTGGCTGTAATCTCTCATGCAAAAAGTGTCACTCCTGGCAGTTCACTCAAAATGCAGTGGGTGAATGGATGTCTCCTTACGATGTGGCTAAAGAAGTCGAACGATACGTGAGCGAATATGAAATTACTTTTGAAGTTTTCTCGCTCTATATCCCTGGATGGGTAGAGACAGACCAGATTGGTAACATCGCAATGGAGTTAGCTCCGGTGGATGTAGAGATTCCCTTCACTCTTCTCGCGTTCTTTCCGGAGTATAACATGAGGGATGTGCCGTCTCCCACTCTGTGGCAGATGATAGACGCTTATAGCGCTGCAAAGGATGCAGGGTTGAGAAAAATTAGACTGGGAAATCTCCATGTATTCGCGCATACGCATGAAGAATACGAGACGTTAGAAAAAATTGTTGGACGAGAAAGTCTGTAAAACCTCTGTTTATAAAACGTTTCTTTATCCTTATAACTAAGAAAGGTTTATCTTCTCCTCTAGTATCCTATCCGAATCTATCAATGCTCTTCCGGTATTCCCAAAATGCCTTTTCGCAAGCCTCAGCTCCTCCATAAACTCATCCACATTACCCTCTGCTATCAAATCGTACAATCTATTGGCAACCGCTAAAAATGCCTCGTGTAGCTTACCCATCTCAAAATTCGTCTGTATCTGTGCGTATAGGTGCGGGTCTTGATGGAGCAGCCTGCCCACAAAATCTATTACTATCGCATACATCGGACTCATGAATTTCCTTGAGCGTTCGACATCAAAATCAAGCTTTCTTAACGTGATGCCAAAGGAGAAGAGGATAAAATGCGTGAGTCCCTGAATTACCGCCATTATCTCGTCATGCTCCTCTGCGGTTAAAAACTCAATCCTCGCCCCATTTCTCTTAAACATCTCATGTATCAACTCGTATAACGGGCCTTTTCTTAAAGGCACGAATATGACCGGTTGACCACGCATGCTCTTCGCAGAGGGCCCGAATAACGGATGAGTGCCAAGAATTTCCACACCCTCCCTAGTATATTTCTCCATCAGCTCCATCGGCATTCTTTTTACCGAGGTTATATCCATAAGGAGCGACCTCTCACGCAGTTCCTGCCCCATATGCTCTATCACACGTCCGGTTACATCTATGGGCACCGAGAGGAGCATTATGTCGGTGTCCACAAACTCTTTTTTTATCGCTCCCTTCTTCATCTTTAAAACATCGGTAGTTAGGAATTCTACGCCCAGTCTTTTTGCTACCGCCTCTGTTTTATCACTTATATCCACTATTCTCACGTCACAGTCGTTTTCTTTAAAAAAGCGGGCAAACCATTCCCCCATCTCCCCTGCACCCCCAAGTATCGCTATCCGCATATAAACTCACCCTCTCTGTTCGTTTAAGCACATTTCACCTTATGCTATACTTCTAATTATCAGTGCTAAAAAGGAGATGAGGTATATGGTATAAAAACTGCCGATACCGCCGATATTAAAGAAAGCGCTTCCCACTTCTTCCCGGGGCAATGTTAGCAAGGTTATCAGCATTCCTAAGAGTATGCCAAAGATCGCTGGTATAAATATCAATAACTCCACTATCCCCGCAAGCGGAAGTCCTGACGGTGCGAGTATAAGGCCAAGAGGAATGGCAAAGATGCCTACGTAGTTCGGAACTATTATACCGACACCGCCTTTCACCTCTGAGAGCATATAGGAAATAAGCGCCAGAAGTAGGGTGGCCATTGTTACTTCTAACAGCGGTAGAGGATAGCTCCCCATATCAAAGGAAAGCAGCAGATAGAAAGAGAAGAACAGCGGTATGATAAAACCACCCATATTCAGCGTTATGCGTGTCTTATATCTCCTTTCAGTGTCACTCTCCATCTCTTCTACTATTGACACTCCGTAAATTTCTCCAATACAAAGTGCTTCTTTCTCGCTATACTCCGGCTTTTTGCTTCGCGTCGTGTATATCGGAATCTCTATTATGCTTGTCAGAAGCATCACAAGCAGAACAATGAAGAAGACTGAACTCTCATCAAAGGTCTTTTCACAGCATAAAAAAACGGTTGGTATAAGTAACAGCCCAAAGAACACAAGCGACTTCACCTGTGGCTTGTTCACTATTTTTCTCATCTTTTTAAGATTTTGATACACCATACTATATAAAACATACCTTTATCATGCCGAGCATAGGGAAAGAGAAACTTGAAGAATTGAGAAGAGAAATAGGCGAAAAAGAGAATTTACTCGTTGCTTTCTCAGGTGGTGTAGACAGTAGCTTCTTGCTGAAGGTTGCTCATGATGTGCTTGGCAAAGAGCGTGTCCTAGCTGTAACGGTGGACAGTGAATTGTTTTCGCGAAGGGAGTTAGCAGATCTTAAGGAGTTTCTGAAACACACCGATATCCCTCATAAGATAGTGCAGGTCTCCTGGCAGAGAAGCGATGATTTTGTCAGAAATCCGTATAATAGATGCTACTATTGCAAACGTGAATGTGCAAGGCTGTTAAAGGACATTGCGGCTAAAGAAGGTATAACAACCATTGCAGAAGGCGTTACTGCTTCCGACATTGATGAGCACCGTCCAGGCATTGCTGCATCCCGCGAAGGAGGTATATGGCACCCTTTAGTCGAAGTAGGCATAACAAAAGATGAGGTACGGTACCTAGCGAAGGAGATAGGACTACCATTCTGGGCTAAGCCCACTTCGCCTTGTTTGGCTACACGGATAGAGTACGGAGAGCGGATAACAGAGGGGAGACTCAAGATGATAGAAGCGGCTGAGGATTTTTTGAACGATGTAGGATTTAAGCAACTCAGAGTTCGGCTGCATCATAGCGGAATAGCGAGGATAGAGGTTGATAAAAAAGAATTGGACGCTTTTTGTGATACTACCATTATTGAAGTAGTATGCCAAAAATTGAAAGCACTTGGGTTCAATTACGTCACGCTTGATCTTGAGGGATATCGAAGTGGAAGTATGGATGACGCTCATCCACCCGTAAACTTTGCTCGTTCTGACAATTTATAAGAGAGCGGTAATTTACGGAAGGGTCGGTCTTTTAACTCTTCCCCAATCCGTTTCTTCAACTCCAAAGCGCTCATCTCCTCTACCTTTTGCTGTTCTTGGCTCGATTCCCCCCTTATTGTGACATTCAACGTTTTTCTCTCCACTTCCTTCTCGCCTACCACCGCAACGTACGGAATCCATTCACGACCCGCGTCCCTTATTTTCTTCGACACGGTCTCATCTCGATCGTCAACATCTACTCGTATTCCATTCAGTATGGGTAGAAGCTCCTCGATGTATTCCAAATGTCTTTCCGCTACGGGAATTATCCTCACCTGGGTAGGAGAGAGCCATAAGGGAAGCATGGGCAGAAATCCCTCCTGCTTATCCAGATACGACTTCTCCAATAACGCATACATGCAGCGCTCAATCGCTCCGCTTGGCGAACAATGAAGTATAATCGGACTTTTTCGCTCTCCATCTGCATCGGTATAGGTTATACCATACCGTTCTGCATTCTCAACGTCTATCTGGACGGTGGACAACGCTGAAGCCTTCCTCAATGCATCCACAAAGTTGAACTCGAACTTGAGCACGAAATAGAAGAAGCGCTGGTCCCATATCTCTATCAACACAGGTTTCCCTGCTATTCGCACCAAATCCTCTACAAACTCTTTATTAGCCTCATCCTCATAGAAATCCTTTGTAAATCGTATCGCCACTTCGTAGTCCTTTGGTGAAAATCCTATCTCCTCTAAAACACGCATACACAATTCATATTGCTTCTTGAATTCCGCTAGAGCTTCTTTTAGATTCTTGCAGAACGTGTGCATGTCGGGCATCGTGAACTTTCTCAAACGACGGAGCCCAACAAGCTCCCCTCGCTTTTCCTTTCTGAACGACGGCGCAAGCTCGAAGATCTTCAAGGGCAAGTTCTTGTACGATATGCCCATCTCATTACTCATGAGAAATTGCCCGAAGCAGGCTGAAAACCTCAAGAACAAATCTGGCTTTCCTCCTTTCCCTACCATTGAATACTGCCGTGCAGGAAACCGTTCGAGGTAATCCTTCAGCGATGGATGCCATACACTATACATTATGGGCGTCTCCACCTCAACAGCGCCATATTCTGCTACGGACCCCCTGACGTACTCTTCCAAGAGCGTCTTTATCAACTTGCCCTTAGGATAAAATCGCAAATTCCCGGGGTCTGATGAGGGTTCATAATCTGCGATCTCTAACCGCTTCATCAGTTCTACATGTGGTGGTATCCTATCCACCTCTCTCCGCTTCTCACTTTCATACAGAAAGAACTTCCTTAAGTTCTCCTGTTTATCTTCAAATTCATAATCCTCTGTTCCTACAAGGTTTCCTTCTTCATCCATAAAGAAGAAATGGGATACCGCTTTTTCCTCAGCTTCTAACGCCTTTGATTCCCTTTCTACAACTGCTTCTTTCACCTCAGCTCCTTCAGGAACCGTAATTTTCCGTGATAACTCGGATAACGGATGCCCCTTGCATCTCAGCGTAAACGATTTATACCAGCCAAATGGGGCTCGCTTTACTTCCATGCCGCTTGCATGCAAATACTCTGCCAGCTCTCTCAATATCTCGATGCTCTGCTCCGGGGAAGCGAGCTCAGAGCTTAAATGCGCATACGGATACAGAACAACTCGTTCCGCATTAACTTTCTCAACAATAGAACGTGTTTCTTCCGCAGCCTTCTCTACGATATATCTTGCATTCGCCGCGTCTCCACTTTCGACCGCAACAAAAACAACCAACGCCTCTTCAATCCGCTCGCTCTTCCTCGCATCCTCTATCTCCTCTGCAATCCTCGTTTTTTCCTTCGCTTCATATTCTATGTAATCAGAATGGATGAACAGTAATTGCAATTTTCACACCTCACAACCTTTCTTTATGTGGGGCTCCGCCCCACGACCCCGCAAGCCCTGTAAGGGCTTAAAAGAAAGCTTGACCAAAGAAACAACTATTTCTTGATAAAACTTTTTTCTAAAAAATTTTGTGTTAATCTTGTGAAATCTCATGGTTTCCTCACCTCTGGTATACACTTAGTTCGTCCACACTAAGATTACATTTATGTTATTCTTTCACTACTATCTTAAATACCATGGAACGGATAGAAATAAGGACGAATGAAAGCACCGAACTTATTGACATTACGGGGGAAGTAAAGGGAATCGTTAAACGTAAAAGCGTTGAGTCAGGCATATGTGTCATCTTTACAAAACATACAACGACAGGAATCATCATAAACGAGAACGAAGCTGGGCTTAAAAACGACATTCTTATGCTCTTGAACGTGTTAATCCCGAAAGGGAAAGGATATCTGCATGACAGGATCGATGATAATGCACATGCCCACCTCAAGTCCGTTGTGCTCGGGTCAAGTGTAACAATTCCTATAGAAAACGGTACGTTAGCTCTTGGAACGTGGCAGAGTATCTTTTTTGTTGAATGCGACGGTCCAAGAAGGAGAGAGGTATCTGTGATGGTTGTTAAGGGTTAAATCTTACGCCCCAGTGTGGTAATGGATATCCGTCGGGCCTGCGGAGCCCAACATCCGGGTTCGATTCCCGGCTGGGGCATTTTAGGATAACAATCCCATAGAGAGAAATACACAGGCTTTTATCATCTCTTCAGTTCAACCTCAAACAACCGCTCAAAGTTATTCTCTATTTCCTCTTCCACCGTCTGTACTTCATTCTTTCTTTGCCGCGCTATCTCCTCATACACCACCCGTACCTTCTGTGGAAGATTTCGCGCTTCCTCGTCAGGTGAAAGATAAGGAGCATCAGTCTCGGTGAGCAAGAGCGAAAGTGGTACTCTCTTCGCTACCTTCTTCATGCTCTTGCTTCTCAATATCGAGGTCGGCAGTGATAGGTAATATCCTTCCTCGCATATCATTTCTGCAAGCTGTGGTTTCCCGGTGAAGCAATGAAAAACCGCTTTCCTTACGTCTTCATCCGAGATGATCTTCAGCCCTTCTTCTATCGCCTCGTCACCCGTGCTCCGCAGGTGAAGTACAACGGGCAAATCAAACTCCTTCGCCAAGCCGAGAAACTCCACGAATATCTCCCTTGCCCTCTTTAGCTTCAGCGGGTCTCGTACCCAATGGTAGTCAAGCCCTATCTCTCCGATACCCACGATTCTTCGCTTGTTCTCACTTATAAATTCCTCATACTCATCTATCTCCTGATCGGTTTTTCCTTCTACATGTATCGGATGAAATCCGAGCGTGGTGAAAATAAAGCCTTCGTGCAGTGCGGCAAGCTCTAACACCTTCTTTGAGTCTTCAGGCTCCACCCCACTTATCACTATACCTCTCAACACCTCCCTCGCATTCTCTATCACCTGCTTCCGGTCAGTGTTGTATTCCTTGAAGGTCAAATGACAGTGTATATCTATGATTTCGACCACCTCACAACCTTTCTTTTAAAAGAAAGGTTGATCAAAGAAATATTTTTAATAAAACTTTGCTTAAAAGTTTTGTAAAGGTTTTTGCGAAGCAAAAAAGTTTTTATTTAAACAACATCTCGGATCTTTGCAATAGCAGCAGATCTTCAGTGCTGAGCTTCTCCCCTTCTCTAAACTTCTCATAAATGTCCTTAGCCTTCTTCCTCGCTTCCATCCTCTCCCGAAATGCCCAATCTTCTCTTATCTTCCGCCTCAGCCCATTTATTACACGGTCGAAGTCCTTCAGGTCTCGAAGATAATGGATATAACGCTGATGTGCTTCATCCGCTTCCTCCTGTGTCTCTAAAAAGAGCCGGTGTGCCTCATCCGCCTTCTCTCTTATCCTATCAGCTTCTTTGAAACATTCCACCATCTTATCATGGCATTCATGGGAGAGTTTTACGTAGTTCATCACCTCTTCATGGTATTTATCCGATTCCTTTCTGTACTTCTGTGCCTTTTTCAGCAATTCCTTCAACTTTCTGTCCTTCTCCAATTCCTTCTCCATTCCGTCAAATTCTCGCCTCAACTCCGTTATCTTTGCCACTAATCTCTTTTCCTTATCCTTACTAAGCACCTGTACCTGCTGCCTTAGCTCTAAATCGGCTATTCGCTTTCTAAGCCGCTCAAAAGCCTGTATGCTCTGCATGTCATTTCGTTTCCGCTCCTTCTCCACCATTGTATAGTATAACGATGCCTTTCTATTCAACTGGGCCCTCTTTGTCTTCTTATCCGTGATCAGCTTCTCGTATTCCTCTCGTTGCTGCTTGAACTCCTTTGCCCTCTCTACCGCCTCTTTTATTCGTCCATTTAACTCGTCTCGTAACTCTGAGAATTTACTGGCTTCGGAATTTAATTCAGTCCTTCTAGTCTTATATTCCTCCGCCTTTTTTATTATCTCCCCTCTCCGCTCCTCTAGTTCCTCAAGCATTCGTATTATATCATCTCCCTCTCCTCTATAAATAGTTTCTTATTTTTACTTCAGCTCTGGGAATTTATACGCATCCTTTCCATCAAAGCAATACTGCACATGCTGGAAACCTTTTCTTAACTCTATAACATCCTCCTTTACCTTAGTTTCATCCGCATTCGCTATTATTACCTGCCCTACAAGGGATGCTATCTCCCTCATCTCCGATTCCTTCATGCCTATCCTCGTAAGCTCCTGCACACCAAGCCTGATCCCAGTTGGCTCTTCAGGATCTTCATCAGACGGTAACAAGTTCTTATTGGTTATGATATTGGCTCTCTCCAATTTCTTGGCAACCTCCGCACCACCACCCTGTTTGAGAACGTTAATCGCAATCTGATGCGACTCGGTAAATCCTTTATGCTCGCACAAAACATCAAATCCTTCCTCATATAAACTCTGCGCTAAAACTTTTGCATTCGTTATTATCTGAGAGGCATATGCTTCACCGAACTGTAGCATCTCAGCTAAAGTAACCGCTAATCCCGCAACATGATGCAGATGATGATTGCTCACCGTCCCTGGGAATACCGCTTTATCTATCTTCTCTTTCAGGTCCTCTCTACAGAGTATTATCGCACCCTGAGGCCCTGGAAAGGTTTTATGCGTGCTGCTTGCGATAACATCAGCCCCTTCACGCAGCGGGTCCTGGAATTTATTACCCGCCATAAGTCCTAATACATGAGAAGCATCATATACTATCCTCGCTCCCACCTCATCCGCCACTTCTCTCGCTTCCGAAATAGGATGAGGAAAAAGGAAAAGACTGCCTCCAAACAGTAGTAACGAAGGCTTCTTTAGTTTTATTTTCTTCAGCATCTCCGCTACATCTATATTCATTTCCTTCGCGTCAAAAGGGAAGGTTTCTAACGTCAAACCCCGTATAGCCGGGATAGAAAACCGTGAATGACTTATATGTCCACCATCAGGTATTGATAACGCCATTACGCGGTCCTTAGGCGAAGTAAGAGCAAAAAGAGCTGCTATGTTCGCGTTTACACCCGAAATTGGCTTTACGTTTACATGTTCAGCCCCGAAAAGCTCTTGTGCATACCGTATTGCCCGCTCCTCTATCTCATCTATATATTTGCATCCTTGGTAAAACCGTCTTCCAACATCCCCCTCTGCATACCGATGTGACAAATCTGAAGCGAGAAGCAGCCTAACGGTATTGCTCGTGATGTTTTCGCTCGCTATCAGTGGTAATGCGTTTGTATACAGTTCATGATGTTTCCTTACCGATTCTACAATCTTTTCTATCTCCCTGCGCATATTTAGCATCCGTCCCTTTCTTCTCCTTTCTTGCCTTTACTTTCGATTGTGGGGCTCCGCCCCACGACCCCGCAAGCCCTGTAAGGGCTTATTTAACGTTCCAATAAGATAGAAAGAACCGCCATTCTAACGGGAATACCATAGAACGCCTGAATGAAATATCTCGCATTTTTTGTCCGGTCTACTTCCTCATCGATTTCATCAATCTTGGGGAGTGGATGCATAATTACCACATCCTCATTCCTTTTTAGGAGGTCAGTAGTTATGCGATAAGTCCCTACAACTTTGCTATACTCCGTGGGATCTGGAAATCGCTCTCGTTGTATTCTCGTTACATAGAGCACGTTCACATCCTCTATAACCTCCTTGATATCCGTGGCTTCAGAAATTTCAGCCCCCGCTTCCCTTAAGTCCATTTTTATCTCCTCTGGCATCCTTAAAACCTCCGGGGATACAAAAAATAGCTTCGCTCCGTATAAGGATAAGGCGTACGCCAGCGAATGCACCGTTCTTCCGTATTTCAAGTCACCGATCAAAGCAATCGCGAGCTTGTCGAGCAACTTCTCTTTTTTAATGGTGTATAAATCGAGCAACGTCTGCGTGGGGTGCTGCCCCGCACCATCACCAGCGTTTATGATTGGAACGGGTGAGAAAGAAGCAGCCATTCTTGATGCGCCCTCCTTTGGATGCCTGAGCGCTATTATGTCACAATACTCAGATACAACCTTGATTGTGTCCACCAAATTTTCACCTTTAGCTGCTGAACTCGTCTCTGGCAAGGATAAGTTGATGACCTCCCCACCTAACCGCTTCATTGCCACTTCAAACGATAGCCTCGTTCGAGTGCTTGGCTCGTAGAAGAGGTTAGCGAGTATCTTCCCTTCTAATAAATCGCTCTTCTTTCCTGCTCCTTCTTCCTGCCCTCGTGCGTATATCTCTAACTCCTCTGTTCTGTTCAATAGGTAATCTATCTCTTCCTTCGTGAAATCGCGTGTCGAAATGATGTGTCTTTTCATGAACATCGCATGTATGAGGATGTAAAGAACTACCACATATAAATATTCCAAAACGAAAAATAAAAAATGAGAAAAGAGGACGAAAAATAAGAGAGATCTCATAGATTTATAACTTCATCTATCTCTCTTTTTACCCTTTTACGCCTTTGCTTTCATTGTTATTTCGAGCGACGAAACGTTCGCCTTATCCCCCCCTTCTCCAACTATCTGCTCTGTTCCTATTTTTATGTCCTTCACCTCTACTCCTGGCATGAACTTATTCCTCGTTACTTCTGCGGTATCCACTGCCCTTGATATCGCTCTTCCTCTCGCCTTTATCACTACCTCGTCGAAGCCGTTGTTGAACTGCGTCACTACAGCCAGGACATAACTCATCACAGACTTGTTCCCGATATATATCACGTTGTCTTCCGGCATATTTGCATCACCACTTTCTATGTATGTTAAGAGTATATTTAAAGGTATCCCTTTACCCATTGACCTGAATACAATTTTGCCATCCCTGACATAGAACAGATGCAGAGCCATAATGGGAAAGCATATATTTTGGCGTACTTTCCTTTTATAATACGATGAAAGCGTTGGTGTTTGAGCCCTTTTCAGGTGCATCCGGCGACATGATCATTGGCAGTCTGTTGGATCTTGGCGTGAAGGAGTCGAAAATAGCTGATGCAATCTCTGTTTTTCACCTCGAGCTGGAAGTAAAAGAGGTGGAAAAACAAGGAATTGTAGCAAAAAAAGTCGAGTTCCTAAGCGAGGGTAAAAAATATGCTGAAAGAGAGAGAAAGGTGCAGTCATATAAGGACATCGTGAGAAGGATAGAGAACAGTGGGTTGAGCAAAGAGATAATACAGAATTCTTTGAGCGTATTTGAAAAAATAGCAAATGCCGAGGCTAACGTGCATGGTGAGCACAAGGAAAGCTTAACTTTTCACGAAATTGGTGCTCTGGATACCATAGGAGACTTGGTAGGGAGTGTCATTGCCTTTTTGGATATTCATCCGGATATCATTATAAGCACACCTATTTCGGTAGGCAGCGGATTTGTAGAGACCGAGCATGGGATTCTGCCTGTTCCTGCACCTGCGACGGTTGAAATATTGAAAGATGCTTCTTTATTATACCAAGGCGGACCGTTCGCCTCTGCATCTGAACTGCTTACACCCACGGGGGCGGCGATATTAGCCCATTTTGTTCAACGCTCTGAGCCCTTTTTACCTCCGATGCGTATCGAAAAAACGGGATATGGGGCAGGCTCAAAGGATTTGCCACTGCCTAACCTCTTAAGGGTAAGCTTAGGTGAAATCGAGGACTTGTTTAGGGATGCTATTGAAGTCCTGGAAACCAACGTTGACAATGTTACGGGCGAGGTGTTAGGCAATCTCATAGAGGTTCTCATGGCGGAGGGCGCGAAGGATGTAACGATCGTACCTGCGCTCATGAAGAAAGGCAGAACGGGCTATATTATCAAGGTGATTACCGCCTCCCAAGATGCATCTCGAATAGCGTATAGAATAATGGAAGAGACCGGTTCGTTAGGGGTTAGAGTTATGCACGTGAAGCATCGGTTCGTTGCGGATAGAGAAGAGAAGAAGGTGAAGGTGAGAATCAAAGGTGTCGAAAAGGAGGTTGGCGTGAAAATAGGTAGGGATGCAAGAGGCAATGTGCTCACCGTGGCTGCTGAATTTGAGGATGTGAAGAGGGTTGCGAAAGAGCTGAAGATGCCCCTAAAAGAGGTGACAAAGATTGTGGAAGGAACCTTCTTCTATAAATAAACTAAAGGATTAGGTGGTGTGGATGAGTCCCTTAGAGAGTGCATGCGGAGGTTGCCAAGAGGACAAAGGCGCAGCGTTGAGGTCGCTGTCCCGTAGGGGTTCGAGGGTTCAAATCCCTCCCTCCGCATCACGCACCAAATGTTTTCCTTTTAAATGAAAAAGGTTTTAAAGGTGGAGTGTTAAGACATTGATTAACCGAGGGGGAAGAAAAGATGAGACAAATTGGGGACGAACCGGTGCATGAAGGAGAGGAAGTAAAGATAATGCGAGATGAGGAATTAGAGAAGTCCTTGGAAAGGGCACGAACAATCATAAAGGTAATTGGATGCGGGGGGAGCGGGACCAACACGATACAGCGGATGACCGAAGAAGGTATTTTTGGTGCTGAGCTCTTTGCATTGAACACTGATGCGCAACACTTGTTGTTCTCGAAAGTTGAGAGGAGGCTATTGATAGGAAAGAAGACCACGCGTGGACTTGGAGCAGGGAGTATTCCGCGGTTGGGGGAGGAGGCCGCAAGGGAGAACGAATCAGATATAAAAGCAATGGTTGAGAATGCGGACATGGTCTTTGTCACCTGTGGATTAGGTGGTGGCACGGGTACAGGAGCAGCGCCCATAGTTGCACAGGCAGCGCAAGAAGCAGGTGCTCTTACCATAGGCGTGGTAACATTGCCGTTCAGTGCCGAAGGTACGATTAGAATGGATAATATGGCTTATGGACTTGAGCGACTGCGTGAAAATACCGACACATTGATTGTGATACCAAATGACAAGCTCCTGGATGTAGTTCCACGGTTGCCCTTAAACGAGGCTTTTAGAGTCGCTGATGAGGTGCTGATGCGATCAGTTAAAGGGATCACAGAACTGATAACCAAACCCGGCCTCATAAATCTCGACTTCGCCGACGTGAGGACGGTGATGAAGGATGGTGGAATGGCGATGATCGGATTTGGGGAATCGGATGGACAGAACAAAGCGATAGAATCAGTGAGAAAGGCAGTAAGCTCTCCGTTGCTTGAGGTCGATGTGACCGATGCGAAGGCCGCACTGGTAAACGTGATTGGCGGCGAGGACATGACCGTAGAGGAAGCAGAAGGCGCGCTTCAGGAGGTATATAAGATGATGAATCCTGATGCACGAATTATCTGGGGTGTGCAGGTAAGTCCAGAGCTGAAGAACATGATACGAACGTTGCTCATCGTGACCGGTGTGAAATCAGAGCAAATTTATGCACGGAAGGATATTAAAAAAGAGAAATTTGGGATTGAGATAGTGCGTTAAGAGCTGATGAGCGATGCAAATAAAGTTGGAAGAGGTTGTGAAGAAGTTAAAGGAGTATATAAGAATACTGAAATTGGCTAAAAGGCCAAAGAGGGAGGAATTTTTTAGGATTTCTAAAATCGCTGGTGCCGCAATGGCACTGATCGGCACCATCGGTTTTTCTATCTATCTTTTACTGACCGTATTACCTAAGGAGTTTTGAGCTATGGGCCGGATTTACGCGGTAAAAACGACGGTTAATCAGGAGCAGACAGTTGCAAATATGGTTGAGAGCGCAATAAAAGACAGGGAGAAGAGTGAACATGGACTGAAGGCGATCTTGGTGCCTGAGGAGCTCAGGGGGTATGTGCTGATAGAAGCCTCTTTTCCTGAAGTGATAGAACAGGTAGTTCAAAGTATTCCGCATGCTCGGGGATTGGTGAAAGGTGATATGGGCTTAGAAGAGATAGAGCATTTCCTTACACCAAAACCCTCAGTAACCGGAATACTGGAAGGGAGCATAATAGAAATAGTGTCTGGACCGTTTAAAGGCGAACGTGCACGGGTGAAAAAGGTTGATGAGGCGCATGAAGAGATCACCATTGAACTCTTTGAAGCGATGGTTCCGATACCCATCACGGTTAGGGGAGATAGCGTCCGAGTATTGAGCAAAGAGGAGCATGAGGAGGAGAAATAGAATCGAATATTAAAGGAGAGGAGTGCTAACGGGTCGGAAAAAAGTGAAGAAAGAAGAGAAGGAATTGAAGCATGCGATAGCCCAGGATTATGAAACGGGCGAAGTTCTTATGCTGGCGCACATGGATGAGGAGGCGCTGCGGCTTACTATAGAGACGGGTAAGGCGCATTACTGGAGCAGGAGCCGCGGTACATTATGGAGAAAAGGTGAGAGATCAGGTCATGAGCAGCTCGTAAAGGATATTTTGATCGATTGCGATGAGGATACCGTGCTCCTGAAAGTGAAGCAGATAGGAGGCGCATGTCATACTGGATACCGGTCGTGCTTTTATCGCACGATAAATGGAGAGATAGTGGGCGAGAAGGTCTTCGAGCCCGCGGAGAGATATGGTGAGAAGGGAAAGTAGTAAAGTTTTTCGCCCCCCGATTGAATTTGCCTCGGGTGCTTTCAAATTTCCTTACACAAGGGATAAAATATACAAATGATAGGGGTAGAGGGCGAAAGGTAAAATGAAGAAGAAGATAGTATCATTTATACCCCAGTGTGCACTTGCTGAATTAGACTTAGAAGTGATAGACCTAGCCGAAAAGGATCGTACAAAGATTTTTGAAGAACTTGAGGGCTATACAATAATCTCCTTGAATGCAAAGAGTATAAGAGCGTACAAAAGGGACAAATTCGATGTACTTAAGGCGGAACTAAGCAAATTGATGAAAAAAGGATGGGCGTGGGGTGATTAGGAAAGCAAGAAGACAGGTAGTTAGGCTTCTTTTTGGTGAAATTTCGGATTTCTCCTACACATTCGCTTCTTGGAAGAAGAACTCGCTACATAATGGGTCTTCTGCCATATAATCGCCGGTATGAAGGTACGCCCGCACCCGGCATCCACCACATATACCCTTAAATGTGCACACTGCACACCTGCCTTTCACCTCACGAGTTCTTAGCTTGACGAAGACCTCCGAATTCAATATCTCACGAAGCGGCATTTCCGTGACATTCCCGGCTTTCACCTCTAAAAGTGGACAGGGCATGACATCACCGTTCGGCTTAATCGAAAGCATGCCAATGCCAGCTCTACAACCCGGAGCTTCGTTATAAAAGAAATCGGGCACGAAAAGCCCTTCTTCTGCCTTCCGCTTCAGTACCACCCAGTACTGCGCTGCCTGCGTTGTGCATATCTCGATTTCCTGTCTCTTGATCTGCTCTTCGTATAACTGTACCAGGTTTTCCGCATAGTGGATCCTGTCGAGTTCACCATCTGGCATTTCTTGCTTTCCTCGACCCATCGCGATATAATGGAAGAACCTGCACTGCCGCGCACCCAGAATCTCAGAGATATCAAGAATCTCTGTGGTCTCTCCCTCATTCAGCTGCATAATACACGGGTCAATCACTACATCCAGCCCGACTTCTTTACAGGCGCGCGCACCCTTCACCGTCTTTTCAAAGACGCCGTTGCCTCGTATCGAGTCGTGCGTCGTTTGCGTGCCGTCAATCGCTATGATGACTTCCTCAATGCCTGCGTTCTTTAACCGGGCAGCAACATCCTCGTTGAGCAGTGTTCCA
>JASEFB010000159.1 GCA_030019325.1 archaeon
GGAAAAGTTGATGAAGAAGTTTGTTGAAGTCACGGAGCACGCGATACTGGGATAAAAAAGAGTTGTTGTTAACGCTTTTAGTACATAATGAATAAGTGGCTGAATTTTAACAAACTCATGGGGAATTAAAAATTCTAAGAGAGCCCAGCCCATTATAAAAAGAGCTATACCCGAACACAGACTCTCCCACAAAGTAATTTTACCATCCATGCTAACGCCTACTCGCCATAAAATTGCTATTACTACAATTGCAATACATGTCCGTTTATCCATTATCGCCTTATCCAAAGATTCCTTTAAACGTACATGCACCTCAGAAAGATACGACCTCTTCGTGCTTCTTTTATTTAAGAAAGTCCAGCTTTTTACCCCCATATTCACCGCATCTTTCATACTCGCTTCAGTGTTCTCCCAAGTGTTTTGAACATATATGGCTTTTGGTATATTTTAGTATGTGTGAAAACGAATTAGGGATAAGATAATTGAGAAAGATACCCGGCTTTCAGTAACGCTTTTATGGAGGACGACGTTTTTTTTTAGTACAAGCACGTTTTAAAAAGAAAGTTTTATGAAAAGAATATTTCACCTTGCGGACACGCATATCGGCTATTCAGCATACCGCAGGATAGACGAAGCAACCGGGCTGAATCAACGTGAAGTGGATACTTACGAGGCGTTCAAGCAGTTTGTGGATTATGCGCTGAAGGAAAGACCAGATGTGATAGTACACGGAGGAGATTTATTCGACTCCGTGCGGCCGACGAATCGTGCTATTTCCTTCGTTCTCGGGCAATTGATACGATTAAGCGAAGCGGGTATTCCTTTTGTAATGATCTCAGGCAATCATGAAACGCCTCGTTTGAAGGAGACCGGCAATGTATTCAGCCTGTTTGAACATATCACAAATGTCCATGCAGTTTATGAAAATCACTACGAACTCGTTGATAGTGACGATCTAAAGATCCATGCGATTCCTCATTGCGATGATATCGAGGGCGAGAAGAAGAAAATGATTGAGAATAACGACAGCAGTGGGTTTACTATCGCACGGCTCCATGCAAGCGTTCTCGGCTCAGGGCTACCGGCTTTCATGATG
>JASEFB010000160.1 GCA_030019325.1 archaeon
CAAATCCCCAGAGCCCTCCATGTCTTTCCAACTTCTTTCCTTCTTTCGATGCTACTGACTTCACCGCCAATGCAGCAGCACCCCACAGCTTTTCAGAAGCTTGAAGGAGGTCGCCTTTGTTCAAAAATTCTCCCCCCTCTCTAAAGTACTTATCGCTTAAAGATTGGTAATGTTCTACCAGATCCTCTGGATCTAACTCTTCGTTTAAACTCTTACGTAGAAACTCAACCCCCAACTCCTCAGGTAAGTATCCTGTCTCCTCTGCCTTTTCTCTTAGCTTCATCCCGAGCTTTTGTGGCAAGGTGATAGAAACAGTTTCCATAATTACCGACCCCCTGTACATAAATTGTTGTCATAGCATATAAATGCACAGTGCTTCAATACATGGCGCTGCTTTTGTATATGTTTCTCCATCCGCTACTGCCGTTATTTTTATCCCGCCCACAGTCGAATTGCTGGTATCCATAAACCTTTTCTTTAAGCCCTTACAGGGCTTGCGGGATCGTGGGGCTCCGCCCCACAAAAGAAAAGCTTGACCAACAACCTTTCTTTCAAACTTTAAGAAAGTTTGATCAAAACGCTTCGCGAAAAGAAAGCTTGACCAAAGAAATCTTTTCATGGCCATAATCTTATCGCAGGGATCCACT
Source organism: archaeon (assembly GCA_030019325.1). Lineage (GTDB taxonomy): Archaea > Halobacteriota > Syntropharchaeia > Alkanophagales > Methanospirareceae > ANME-1-THS. The sequence goes on from JASEFB010000160.1 coordinate 648, forward strand.
CATTGTATTTCTTTCCGTTGGCGTCTATGAACTCCGAGCAGGTTATGAATCCAGCGGGTGTTGAGAGATTATTGGTATGGTGAATCTGCGGATATGAGCCTGTGCGAATGGTGTAGTTGTATTCTTCATTTGCCAATAGAACAACGGTCTTGTCGAAAGAGATGTTTTTCCAATCGCCTGCATAACCTTTCCAGGTTGCGGTTGCGTTCCATGTTGCATTCCTGATTTCAGCATATTCGGTATGACCGCCTGTTCCTGTGCAGGAATAAGTGTAAAGTTTGGTTGCAATAATTGTTTGATTTGGTGTAATTGTTCCATTATGCGTGCCGAAGATGCTTGGGTATGGGTTTGTTGGCGCTCTTGTATCAAAGACTTTCTCGCTTATAAGTTCTTTTGAAATGATTAATTCTTCAAAACACTTTGCATCCTCGTTGAT
>JASEFB010000161.1 GCA_030019325.1 archaeon
AAGAAGGGTGGAGCAGTGAAACTACCACAGATAATTGTCACAGCCGAGAACGCGGTGGAACGGGCGAGATTTTCAAACCCCTATGCGAAAGCAAAAGCCATTGCAGCGTACAATATGGCGGAGAAAGTAGCGGATATGGATGTGAAAGGGTGCTTCATCATGAAAACTCCTGAGGAGTACGTACCTATGGTGGCAGCGGCACACGAGCTCATAAGCGAAGCGGCACGGCTTGCAAAGGAAGCACGGGAGATTGAAAAGCAGTCTGATAGCGTAGTTCGCATGCCTCATGCCAGATCAGGTGAAATACTGAAGAAGGAGAAGTTAATGGAGAAGCCAAGTGCTTGATTCCTCCCTTCCTTTTTCTTTTTTGAACACCTATTTTCGGAACGGTTAGGTTAAAACCCGAAATTGTTTTTGTTTAGTTCCTTAGATAATCCCAAATCCCGATACTACCAAATTTTTGGAATTTTGTATATAATGGGATTTTGAAATTGCGCCAATAAGCGTTGGGATTTGGAAATTGGGATTTACTTGGGATTTGGTACTAAACCCTTACAGGGTTTTCGGGGTCAACGGGGCGGAGCCCCGTTATTTGACATTGGGATTTATTATTCTGGTATACAAATGCAAAATAACAATACCGGTTATTCATACTTCACTGCTTCTACCGGGCTCATTTTCGATGCCTTCCGCGCGGGATACAACCCTGATAGGATACCTACGAGCATTGCAACCGCGACACCACCGAGCAAAACTTCGGGTTTCACAATCGCTGCAATTTCAACGTCAAACGCAGTCTGTATGCCGAAACTTATCGCGCGAGCACCAATGACACCGAGGATACAACCAAAAACGCCGCCAATTGCGCTCACCACACCCGCTTCGAGCAGAAAAAGAGAAAGAATATTCCTGTTTTTTGCTCCTATCGCTTTCATCACACCTATCTCATGCGTCCGCTCCATCACCGACATCAACATGGTGTTCATGATCCCCATAGCAGCAACGAGAAGCGAAATAGACGCGATGGCGATTAAAACCGCTTGCAGTATCCCGAAAATGGATTCTAACCGCTCTAT
>JASEFB010000162.1 GCA_030019325.1 archaeon
GGCAATAAAAGATCCAAGAAGGTTGGTCTTTGCGATTTTTTCGCTTTTAGGAAGGGATACCTATACGGCTCATTTAGTTAGCGAACAGGAAGCGAAGGTAATGGAAAAGCTCCTGAAGAAAGCGCCGAAAACAAGCAGCTTCGGCAGAGTGTTAGATGCTTTGTCATGCTACCTCGGCATCTGTCAAAGGATGACGTATGATGGTGAACCTGCAATGAAACTCGAACGATATTTAGCACAAGGAGAGCCGACGTATGAATTTGAAACGCATGTTGAAAGCTGTGGGGCTACTGCCCCACGACCCCGCAAGCCCTGTAAGGGCTTAGATCGTAAAATCATTATGACACTGCCATTGTTTGATCAATTGGCAGAGTATAGAATAAGCACGGAAAAAGATAAGGCGGATATTGCCTATTCCTTTGTGTATGCCCTGATTAAGGAGATGGTGGAGATTGCTGCGGATGCTTGTGATGCTACCGGCATTCCCTCCATAGGGATAACAGGTGGGGTTTCGTATGATGTGCCGATTGTCAGGATGGCTGAAGCGTTGGTAAAAGGGAAAGGATTAAGGTTTTTAACGCATGATAAGATACCGAATGGTGACGGAGGAATTTCGGTGGGGCAAAATGCTATTGTAGGACATTTAAGAAGTGAGGGCAGAAAAGCGTATCTAGAAAAGTTTAAAATATAAAAAAAACCAGAAAAGTAACCTATGGAACTCGGAAAATTATACAAAACTGAACCACGACAAATATGGAAAACCGAACCAGAGTTTACTGAATGGCTCAGTAAACATGTAGACCTCCTATCGAAAGAATTAGGGTTAGAGTTAGACGTAATGGAATTAGAAGCACCGATAGGAGATTTTTCTGCAGATATTTTGGCTAAAGACCTTATTTCAGGAAAGTATGTGATCATTGAGAACCAACTTGAACAAACAAACCATGAACATCTGGGAAAAATCCTCACTTATGCTGCTGGAAAAGATGCAAATATTATTGTATGGATAAGTCTTCAGTAGGTAACATTTATTTATGCCATCTTTCTATTGGAAAGTTTAATGGTGA
>JASEFB010000163.1 GCA_030019325.1 archaeon
ATAACTATGGACTCTACCTTTTCTAACCTTATGCCCAAATGGGAAGTTAGGAAATTATGTTTATCGTAGCTCTGGTTTGGTTTGCCACGCATAGCCTCTATGTAACGCATGAAGAATTCATAGCGGCACTGGGAATTATAGTTACGGGAATCTCAGGTGGGTTCTGGGCGTTATGGTCTAAAATTTCAGAATTAACAAGCGAAATAGGTTATATCAAAGGGAAGTTGAATGAGAAGAAAGAAAAGGTGAAATAATTGATGGAGAGAAGCGACGTAGATGAGATGCTTGCGGGAACAGTTCCGAATGCCCCATGCGATCCAGATCCAGAATGCGCTGCATGCAAAGCTTTAGCGCCAACACTAACACCAACGCCAACACCAGTAGTACCAACGCCGACACCAACTAAAACTTTTTAGAAAAAAGTTTTATCTTTGGTAAAGCTTTCTTTTTCAACAGTAGTTCCGGGACTATGAAGTTCCGAGCACACATCACCTCTTTAAACCTATTAGTGGACTACCTATAAAAGATTTTGAAGATATTACGTATTGAATTGAAAGTGGGTCGAAGTCAAGAGGAGATTGTTTCACTTACAACTGAAAAGTCAGAAAAAGTATGAATTTATTCTTATTATTACGCTTAAAAACAATATAAAAGACCGATAGCTCACGCTATTGATGCCAACGAGATACTACCGCCCAAGAAGAGGTCAGGATCAGGAGGCAGCTAAGTGAGAGCGAAGATCCATGACTCTACGCTCATTATAACTTGAAATCCTTGTATAAAACTCGCTGAGAGAGATTGTATTCACGAATTTGCCTACGCACAGGTATCTCTGTATGTCCTCCGCAATGAGCGATTTCAACTCGTAAGCGGTGATAGACAAGATGCTCTTCAGCACGTTCAGGAAATTGTGCAAGATGGTCTGGACAACAAAGAAGAGAACCCTCGCAACACCCCTCTTTGAGCACGTCCTTATCTTAAATTCGTTTTTCACCCTGTATCCCGTTTCTATGTTCCATCTTCTCCTGTACCCCTCTGGAACTCGCTTAACGAG
>JASEFB010000164.1 GCA_030019325.1 archaeon
CACCATTAAACTTTCCAATAGAAAGATGGCATAAATAAATGTTACCTACTGAAGTTACTTATAAACATTTTTATTTCTACATATTATAAAAAGTTTTCGCTTTACCTTATTTTATGAGATTACTGAAAGTGATCGCAAAAACCGGTTGTGGTGATGTTCTTCTTACATTATGCGAGCATGATGAACTAAATTTTAGTGATATAGCTAAGCTGATGGAATATAGACAAACTACTACGAGAGTTTTGAAAGAATTAAGAGATGCGGGGCTGTTGGAGAGAAGAGTTTTGGATGATAGAAGCGTTAAATACAAATTAAGTGAGAAAGGAAAAGCTATTTCAGAGATTTTAAAAGAAATTAAAGAAATAGAAGATGCTTTCGAGTAGGTTTTATTTTTTCAATTAACATATCCCAACAACACGAATTTTGAAATCTTCATCATTCAACACTTCTTCTAAAAGTTTGGGTATATTTTTCATCTCTGAAAAACCTCACCTCCCCTCTTTACCTTGGCAGAGTATGCATATAAATTTTACGCTTTTGGTTCATTCCTCCTTTAAAGCCATAACTCCACCCAAAAACCAAGGAATCCAGACATAGCAGAAAAATATCGCAAGTTTAGCATCTCAAAAGGTAAGCGAAGGGACATTGAGGAGAAGGATGAAGGATGAAGGGATAGTCATATGAACCGTAAGGGTTTTGTAATGACACAATATGCGTTTGTTAAAGTGACTCGGTTTCCTCGATGCGTATGCGTTGCCGAAATTAAAGTTGTTTTCCCGATTTTTTGGAATTCGCAGACAATACGCTCCCCTTCTATTGCATCGCCCACATTAATCCTTATTGTGCCGCTCATTATTCTGCCTCCTTCAACTTTCCTTCCTTTATAAGTTCTTCCACTATTCGCATCGTTATTTTCAGATCAAGTCCAAGTTCATCAGCTACATCATCTGGAAAAATCGATTCACCTCTGTGTTCTTCATAATATTTCAAAATCCTTTTTCTTGCTTCTTCCAACGTAGTCTCGCGTACTTCTACAATTCTAAAACTTACAG
>JASEFB010000165.1 GCA_030019325.1 archaeon
CGGGCGGAGCCCGCGATTGCGAAGCAAAAAAGTTTGCGAATACCGCTTCGAAGCCTGGCGTCGGCGTTGGCGTTGGTGTTGGTGTTGGTGTTGGCGTTACTACTGGTGGAGCGGTTGGTGATACTACCGGCGTCGGTGTCGGCGTTACTGGCACTGCTGCTTCAATGGTCACCGTTTTTTCATCCGTATGCCCATCACCATCGTCTGCTTTCATATAACTATTAGCCATTTTTCATTATTTAAGAAGCTTTAAACGCCGAAGGTCCGCTTCAGTCCACTCTGCCTGCTCCTCAATTCTGCGCTTTAAGGTTCTTGGTGGAAAAGTATCTGCGGGAGAGTGGAAAGAAATAGTTACTCGCCGGCTGTCAGTATGATGGTAGTGATGGTGACTACCTCTTTGCCGGTCAAATTCGAAACCATCCCTTACCAAGGCACTAATCAAATCTCTGGCTTTCAAAGAGCGGAGCCGACTGTAATCAATCGTGTTCATACCATCACAGATACCTTGAGCTCCGGTGACACCGTTACCAGGCCGGTAGCGGTATCTTCGCTCGGTAGTGGCTCATGGTGTTCTACCATGCTTTCCACTACCATCTGAATTACTTCTTTAATGTTCCCAATGGCTTCTTCTTTGGTATACCCCCATGTAGCAGCGCCTTTTAAAGCCGGAGCGTATGCATGATAGGCTTCTCTACCATCTTCAAAAAAGTCTTTTTCTATAATTACTTTGAAGATATATGTTTTCATTTTCACCCCTTCACTTCCTTTTAATAAAAAACAAAAAAAGAGGGATAAAAAACCTTCCCCTCAAATTTTGCATTTTTCAGTTTGCACTTTGCATTGCCCTTACTTCCTTCTCCTCATCACTAAACCCTTTCTTTAAAAAAGAAAGCGTTTACGGAAAGAAACTATTATCTTTTTGCGAAGCAAAAAATAGCGAATCATTTTTAGTAAAGAAAGCCCTTTCAGGGCTTGCGGGGACGCGGGCGGAGCCCGCGATTGCGAAGCAAAAAAGTTTGCGAATACCGCTTCGAAGCC
>JASEFB010000166.1 GCA_030019325.1 archaeon
CCGATGCGGTCACTCACCCCTTTTATGTTCTCGTTCATCTCCTCTATTGAACTGTACATACTCTTCAGTATAGGAATACCCTTCCCCAGCTCCTCAAAAGTCAATGCCTGCGGGTATTCAGACGTCTTCGGAACGTGGATAGAGATACTATTTAAAAACTCTAATTTGCTGATTTCTTTCACTTCCGCTTCTCTCGGCTTGTTCACTTCCTCCTTTAAAAATTCGTAAAAATCAACTATTTTATTCTCCTCCCCTTCTAACAAAACTTCCACAGAATCTTCTTTATAATTATCTGCTATTCCATCCAGCCCTTCCCTTTTTATTATCTCTTTCATTATATACGGTCTATAGCCAACATCCTGCACCTTCCCTTTTATATAAAACCTCGCTTTTTTCATTCCCGTTCGCCTCCTTTCCTTCTTTTGTTTCTTTTGGTAAAGCTTTTCTTCTGTGGGGCTCTGCCCCACGACCCCGCAAGCCTTGTAAGGGCTTAAAGAAAAGGTTTATTTTATTAAGGTTATCCAGGTCATGGTTAACGCCACAATCAAACCCACTATTATGCTTATATAAGCCACTCGTTCCCTCCAGTATATATTGTAATCCTCGAAGTTCTTCTCCAGCCTTGTCATTCTCTCTTCCAATTCTCTCCTCTCCATTTTTCTTTCCTCTTTTTATTAATTAAAGCATTGATATAATCGTAAGATTAAGGGCTACTAATACCCCCACACAAAACAATATCAACGCCTTCACATCGTTCATTCCCGCGTTTATACCTCTTATCTCCGAGAGAATTTGCACGGAAACTAAATATACATCGGTTATCGAAGTTAAACCCCCCTCCTCTTTCTCTATCTTCTCCTTTAACTCCCTCATCTCTTTTATTATCTTAATTATCTCCGCTTTTTTATCCTTCCTCCCCCTTCTCATCCAGCTAATCAGAAGATAAGCAAAAGTCAAAACTATGAGGAAGAACGCTATTCCCAACAATATCTGCCAGAGTTCCATCTTTTCTCTTCCCGTTCGCC
>JASEFB010000167.1:0-737 GCA_030019325.1 archaeon
TATCAGGCAGTCGTGAAAAAGATTTGGTTGTAGATTTCTTTGCCCATTCTGGAACAACTTTACTTGCGGCTGAAAGGTTGAAAAGAAAGGTTTACACCCTCGATATCGATCCCATATTTGCAGAAATAACAATTAGAAGATTAGAACATTTTAGAAAAACTGGGAAAACGGGTTGGCAGTGGCAAAACCCATTTCCTGAAATAGAAAAAGAAAAGAAGAAACAAAAATGGACATAAAACAATTAAAACAATATTTGGAAAACCTTAGCAAAAATTTGAAACCCGAAAACCACCATTTTCTTACTGTAAGGTTAGGAAGTTTAAAATCAATTTTTCCTTTTAATGAATATGAGTACATTCTAATGTTTTTACGCGATAAAGAAATTATTACATTTAAGCAGTATGAAGAATTGAGAAAGAAATATGTATCTTCCAAATTTATAGAGTAGAACCGAATAAACTTGGGGATATAGTCCTCCAGAAAGGTAAAAGAAAATGAAATTATCGCCAAGCCGAACTTCATATAACAACGGATAAAAGGCTTCGCTACGCTTCGCCCAAATTGCCTTTCAGCAACTTCTTTTATCCGCCAAATGTTATACGCAATCCCGCCCCGAATCTTTGAAGTGATAAAATTTTTAAAGGTCGAAAGTTCGGTAATATTCACCCCCTTAGAAGGCACCTTCCGTTAAGGGAGGGGATGATATAATTCCCTCATTAAAATGGTTTGGGAGAGGT
>JASEFB010000167.1:747-1019 GCA_030019325.1 archaeon
TTATTACCGGAGCCAGAAGGGGAATGGGTAGGACCCATGCCATTGCCCTGGCAAGGGCAGGAGCAAAAGTAGTGGTTTCGGATATTTCTTTAGAAGAATGTCAGAAGGTGGCAGATGAGATTGAAAAAGCCAGGGGTGAAGCTCTGGCAATAAAATGTGATGTCAGTAATAAAAAAGAAGTTGATAAAATGGTTAAGAAAACACTTGACAAATTTGGTAAGGTAGATATCCTGGTTAATAATGCTGGAATCTGCCAGTTTGTCCCATTTTTG
>JASEFB010000168.1 GCA_030019325.1 archaeon
ACTTTCCGTTCTTCAAATGACTGAAGCGGCGTCGAAATTAGCAGGTGAGATTTTGGCGGATTTAGAAAAGAAAGGGGAAATTATTGAGTTCCGGGATGCATTCATCGCCAGTATTGCGATTACGCAAAGCACCATTTTGTTTACCAGAAATATTAGCCATTTCGAGAGAATAGAAGGTGTCAAATTGTATGAATAAGAGGTATTGGATACGGATATGATATATTTATGCAGTAAAGGCTGATGACGGTGACGGACACACTGATGAAGTGGAGGTAGAGATTGTAACAGCGGTACCAACACCAACGCCTGAAGAACCAGGCTTCGAAGCGGTATTCGCAAACTTTTCTTTTTGAACAGAAAAGTTTATTATTAAAACTTTTTAGAGAAAAGTTTTATCAAAAAATATAAATTTCTTTGATCAAACTTTCTTTTCCAAAGAAAGGTTGTTGGTAAAGCTTTCTTTTTTAAAGAAAGGTTTGGTGTAGCAAGAATATTGATTGAGCTTTTAGCCAGCGTTAATAAGCTGGAAGCAGATATGAATTGGGTTAAAAGGCTGATTTGGATTATCATAGCGCTTATTATTGGGGGTCGCCTGGGAATATTTTAGCAAAAAGAGGTATGTCAGTAAGAACGTCAGAAGAGGGACGAGGACCATCGGGAGGATATGTAACAATAGAGGAGTTCCTTAGATGGAAGAAGGAATTTCAGGAATTGAAAGCGAGGTACGAAGAAAAGGAAAGGTTGATCGGTAGGTTCTGGAAAGAAAGAGCGGTTTATATCGCGATAATCGTGGGTTCTGTATCTATTCTGTTAACAATAATAATGATGCTAATTCGGTGAAGTAAATAGTTTCTTTCCGTAAACGCTTTCTTTTAAACCCTTTTTCTAAAGAAAAAGGCTTTACCGAAAAAGAATGTTCTTTTGATAAACCTTTTCTCTAAGCCCTTACAGGGCTTGCGGGGTCGTGGGGCGGAGCCCCACATAAGAAAAGGT
>JASEFB010000015.1 GCA_030019325.1 archaeon
AGAAAGAAGATGAGGAATGGCGGAAATACAGGCAGGAGAAGATAAAACTGAAAAAGAGAAGGAAAGAAAGGTCAAAGGATGAGAGGAAAGGATTTACATTGGAGAAGAAGATAAGCGATGAAGAATGGTGGAGAAAAAGGGATGAAAGGAAAGAATTAAAGGCTAAAAGGGATAAAGAGGATGAAAAGTGGAGAGATAAACGAAAGGAGATCAAAGAGAAGATGAATGTCACCATCACCTCCCTGGTGGCAATATTGGTGATCATCGATAATTGCACAAGAAGATGCCTCGGTTTGCCTGTGTTTATAAAAGGGAGGAAGCTTACCGCAGATGATGTAATTAAAGCACTGGAGAATCGGTTACCACCAGAATTGAAGTATATCATCTCTGATAATGGAAAACAATTCGTTGCTGAGGCTTTTCAGCGACTATGCACGGGTAAAGGGATTGTACACGTGAGGATTACACGACATAGACCTGCTACAAATGGAATCGCTGAGAGGTTTGTAGAAAGATTAAAAGAGATGCTGGCAGAGAGAGAATGGAAGGATGTAGAGGAATTGGTGATGGTTTTGGAAGAGGTTATCTCAGCATACAATGATGCTCCGCATCAAGGGTTGGATGGTCTATCTCCAAATGAGTGTGAGAGGAGGATTATGTGTGTGGTATCTGGTTGATTATAACAAATAAAACAAAATATTAATACATTTTATCAAAATACTGAGGAGAAAAAGATAAATGGATGATATGTTAAATAAGATAGAAAATCAGAGATTAAAAGAAAGGGCGAAAAAAATAAGAGAACATTGTGTGAGAGTACTTCCACGAATACATTCTCAAGGTCTTTTTAGATATTATAACGATCATGGTCCAGCGCATTCTGAAGCTATTTTGAGGTTATTAAACAATTTACTTGATAATATTTTGCTTAAAAAAGACAATGGGAGATTAACCGAATACGACTATTTCCTTTTATATACCGCAGCTTGGTGCCATGATTTAGGAATGTTAATGAAAGAAGGTGAAGACTTTGATAATAGTAAAGTTTGTGAGCGTGTAAGAGAAACACATCCTGAAAGAACTGCTGAATATCTACGTAAAAATTGGAGGGAGATGGGAATTCAAAGTGAAATAGAAGCATTTTTCTTAGAACAAATCTGTGAAGCACATGGTGGTAATTCTAAAAAGATAAAAGAACTACCTGAGGAACAGCCTATTGTTTTGGATGGGGAAAGACAAAATATTCATTTATGCCTCCTCGGAGCTTTAATAAGACTTGCAGATGCCTTAGATGCACGTGAAGATAGGCTTCCTCCCGAGCCATATATGGAAGTACTAGGAATCCCGGAGAAGCAATATGTAGAGTATTGGAAACATGGAGTGGTACACAGCGTTTCTATCAACCATAGAGAGAAAAAAAATAGTGGTTCAACCGATTGTGAAGTATAAGTATCTTGTAGATGTCATAGAAGAAGTTAAAGGAAAACTTACAGAAGAGTTAAACTCTGTGAAGGAGGTTTTAGAAAAATACGAGTTGTCTCTTAATCTTGATTTTCTGCCGCCTGTTGATATGATTAGATATGAAAGACAGAGAAATGAGAGAGAATTACTTAAATATTTAGAATTGTTGACTATAGATAAGGATCTCGTGGATAAGGAGTTACAAATACTTTTACAAGAAGCTAAGAAAAAAAGGATACCTGATAAAGAAGCTACGCGACTTATTGTAGAGTTTGTCAATGAAAACAATGTTAAAATTGTAGGAATCAAAAAAGAAAAATTACCCGGGATAAGAGAAGATTTGCTAACATTACGGAAGAAATACTTTAAAACTTAGTTAAAAAGTTGCTAGGAAATATGACGCACTAATGAGGTAAGATAAGGAAACATGACAGATGTATTGTTAGGTCTCGCAATTGGCTTTGCTGCCTGGTGGGCGACGGGCATTGATGACTTTCTTATCGTTTTGACTTTCATAATAAAGGCACATATCCGATCTCAGACATTAGCTATCTCAATAGGCACTCTCATAAGTGTACTCCTGATGCTCGGAATTTCTCTTAGTGTAGACTATATTGTATCTGCAATTCTCCGTGATTACTCTCGCCTTTTTGGAACAATTCCTATATGCTTTGGTTTGTGGGGCATAGTAAAACTAATCAAGCATGGGAAACATGCTGAAGAAATAAATAAACACTCAGGTTGCATTACAGTTTTGTCATTTGGCTTAGCTTCATTTAGCGCATACTTATCGAATTCCAGTGATGACATAATTTTCAATTCCTCCCTATTGCAACTCCCACTATTAAATACAGGGGGAGTTGGTAGATGGGGATTTTTGATTGGAATTCTTTGCGGGACCGTTTCTACTTTTCTCTTTGCACTAATGCTACGGAATGCTGGGGAACGCCTTAAGGTTAGGTTCCGTCACAATAGGGCTCTGGGAAATATTTTTTCTCATAAAGGTTTTCTCATTAACTGTACTATCATTATGATTGGTATCCTCATATTATTAGGCATCTTCAGTACAGGGTAGAACAAAAGAAGAAGAAATGTTTGAGAGATATTTTAAAGGTGTTCAGCCTCACATCAACATTGAGAAAATCGAAGCCGAGGTTGCTTTTTTACCCGGACCGCCAGAGAGAGCTTTGGAGCTCGCAAAGCAGTTTTCAACCTGCGAGAAGGTAACAGAGCAGCGGGAATTCGTCACGTACAAAGGCGAGGTTAACGGAAAGAACGTGTGCGTGACCTCAACAGGCATAGGATGCCCTTCAGCGGCGATTGTCGTTGAAGAACTCGCTAATTGCGGCGTTAAAGTCTTCATACGAGTCGGGACAACGGGTGCGATTCAAAAGGATATAGAACTTGGCGAGGTGATAATACCAGAGGCTGCGGTAAGAGAAGACGGAACCACAAAGGAGTATATAAATGAAGGATATCCCGCAGTTGCGAGTTCCAGAGTTGTTGAAGCGTTAAGAAGATCCGCAGAGGAGGCCGAAGTGAGTTATCATGTGGGCATAGTGCGGACAAATGACGCTTTTTACGGTGAAAAACGGTTTGGAGAGGTAATGGAAAGATATAGCCGTGCGCATGTCCTGAGTTTTGAGATGGAATGCTCCGCTATTTTCACTGTCGCTCGACTGAGAGGATTACATGCAGGAGCCATTTTGGGCGTTGTTGGAAACCTCGCTAAAAATGAACATGCATATAGAGATACGAAGCAAGGATCTCATACATATAAAGAGAAGGCGAAAGAAGCGATTAAAAATGCGATACACGTTGCTGTTGGTGCGGTAAAATACCTGGGCGAGGATTAGAAAGCCATTCGAGGAGAAGATTTTATCCTTGGCTAAAAATAAGCCCTTAGTTTTCTTTTAGCATGTGGGGCTCTGCCCCATCATGGGCTCCGCCCACGTCCCCAAAAACCCTGAAAGGGTTTACCGGAGGGGCTTACCCGCAAGCCCTGTAAGGGCTTAGTTATCTTTTGTAAAAGAAAAAGTGTTGCTCAGGGCTTTCCAAACCTCCACGGCAATGAAAATGGTGATACTTGTAGCGAGCGCAATACCCCAGTCGAGACCAGTTAAAGGAACGGTATGAAAGAACCGTCCAGTGAATGGTATTTGTATTGCGAAGACCATGAGCAGGAGAGAGCCTATCACACCCAATATCAACCATTTATTTGAGAAAACCCCTACTCTTAGCAAGGAATGCCGTTCCGAGCGGGCATTAAATGCGTTGATCATCTCGTAGAGAATAAACGTTGCGAACACCATCGACTGCGCCTTCGCCAGTTCAGTACTCGCCAAATATTTTAAGAATATTACCAGGCATCCGATGAATATCACCGCAGACATGAGAATGAGCATATTAAGCGTTCTTCTTGTAAAAACACGCTCATTAGGGTCCCTTGGTTTCCGGTCCATTATATCCGGGGCAGGTGGGTCGATACCCAAGCCTATTGCTGGCAAGTCCTCAATGACGATATTTGCCCATAATATCTGTATCGCAATCAGTGGGAAGGGGAGCCCGTAGAAGAACGCACCTGCCAGGAGACATACTTCCGAAAAGCCATAAGAAAGTATGTACGTGAGATATTTCTTCACATTGTCATAAATTGCTCTGCCTTCATGGATCGCAGCCACGATGGTGGCGAAATTATCATCAGTTAATACCATATCCGATGCCTCTTTTGCAACATCAGTTCCCGAGTTCATTGCTATACCCACATCACTTCGTTTTAACGCAGGGGCATCGTTTATTCCATCACCGGTCATAGCAACCACGTGCCCCCTCCTCGTTAACGATTCTACTATCCTCAATTTGTGCGCCGGTGACACCCGTGAATAAACGACAACGTCATTAACAATTTCCTCAAGCTCATCCTCACTCATCTTCTCCAGATCCGCACCGGTAAGCACTTTTTCATCATCAAGGGGCTTTGAGACAATGCCGAGTTCATCAGCAATAGCGAGGGCAGTGAGCTTATGGTCCCCGGTTATCATGATTGGCTTTATTCCCGCCTTTTTACATCGCTCGATCGCCTCTTTCACCTCTTCTCTCGGTGGGTCGGACATGCCAAACAATCCCACAAAAACGAGGTCTTTTTCTATATCTCCCGTATCATAGTCCGGTGTTTCGTCCCCTGGTAATTCCCTGTATGCAACGGCGATGACTCGTAACGCTTCAGCGGCCATCATATCGTTTACTTCTAACACCGTTCTTCTATCATCCTCCGTTATCCCTTCTATAACTGCTTTCCCTTTCTTATCACGGTGAATACTGGTGGAAAGGTTAAGCACTACTTCAGGTGCACCTTTCACGTACGCCACTTCTTTACCATCTACGAAATCCTGATGAACGGTGGTCATTCTCTTCCTTTCACGTTCAAATGGTATTTCGCCTACTCTCCTATATTTATTCTCCAATTCATCCTTATGCAAACCTGCTTTCTGGGCAACAACAACCAATGCACCTTCAGTTGGGTCTCCACTTATCTTGTATCCCCCATCTACCATTTTTAGTCTGCTATCAGTGCACAGCGTCGCAATTTGAAACGCCATTTGCAAGCTTTCATACTCGCGGGGGTCTATCTTTCCGCCGTTCTCCGGATCGAGAAAATCACCCGTTGGCGCATACCCTGCCCCTGTGACTTCTATCATCTTTCCACCAACATAGACTCTGCGGACAGTCATTTCGTTCTTTGTCAGGGTTCCGGTTTTATCTGAACAGATTGCAGTTATGCAGCCGAGCGTCTCAACAGCCGGCAATTTCCTTACGATCGCTCTCTTCCTCGCCATTCTCTGCACGCCTAACGCCAGTGTCCCGGTAATAATGAGGGGCAACGTCTCCGGCACTAGCGCCACCGCCAAGCTTATGCTCCATATAAGCATCGGCAATAGTCGTTCCAACGTCGGTTCTTTAAGAATACCAACGGCCACGGTTGCTATAGCGATAACCACATATGCGACACTTAACTTTCTCCCAATTTCATTTATCCGCCTCTTTAATGGCGTTTCTTCTTCGTTTGCCCCAGCCAGCATCGTTGCTATCTTTCCAAACTCTGTTCGCATACCTGTTGCGGTTACCACACCTTTCCCTCTTCCATGCAGCACGGTCGTGCCTGAATAGACCATATTCATCCTCTCCGCGAGTATCACATCCCCCTTAAGCACCGAGGCATCTTTGTTCACAGCAATTGATTCTCCGGTTAATGGCGATTCGTCAACCGTGAGATTCATTTCCTCGACGAGTCGAGCATCTGCCGCTATTCGGTCTCCAGCCCGCAGTAACAAAAGATCACCCGGCACTATTTCCTTAGAAGGTATCTTTACCTCGGTTCCTTCTCGTAAAACGTGAGCGGTAGGAGCAGCCATCTCTTTTAACGCTTTAATCGCCATCTCGGACCGATATTCAAAGAAGAAGCCCAGCGTAACGACGAGAAGAACAGCGGCAAATATAACCGTTGCGTCTACAACGTTTCCAATTGCCGCTGATATCGCCGTGGCAACCAGGAGGATAAGGATAAGCGCATTTTTGAATTGGGAGAAAAAGATCTTAGGTCGAGAAATCTTCTTCTCTTCTCTTATTTCATTCAGGCCGTATTTTTCTTCTCTTCGTTTCACCTCTGCGGAGGTGAGCCCCTCCTCAGAGGTAAGAAGTGTCTGAAAAACATCGTTTGGCTCCATCAAATGCCAGTTCTTTTCTTCTAATTCTACCAAATTTGGTTTCATCGCGGTGCTGAGTTTATAAGATGACATAATCCAAGAATTCTTTGGCAACGCTTTCTTTTTAAATGGTTAAAAATCACTACCCTCACCACTTTCTACTCGTAAACGGGCTCCAGCCATCTCATGTATCTCTCATCTCTTGCATTCACTACGTCGAAGAACTTCTTCTGTATCACGCTTGTCACTTCACCTCTCTTACCTTTACCTATCCTTACACCATCTATCTCTCGTATCGGCGAAACTTCCGCTGCAGTCCCGGTAAAAAAGACTTCATCAGCAGTCAATAACTCTTCCTTTGTTATAGGCTTCTCTACCACTTCATAGCCACTGTCCCGTGCAAGCTCGATTACCGAAGCCCTGGTGATCCCAGGCAAAATGGAAGATTCAGCTTCCGGTGTGTAGAGTGTTGCATTTTTTACGGCAAATATATTCTCACCCGGGCCTTCTGCCACATAGCCATCGCTATCGAGCATTATCGCCTCATCGAAACCTTTTTCCTTCGCGTCTAACACTGCTAACAGCGAATTGAGGTAATGCCCCACGGCCTTTGCGGTAACAGGCAGTGTCTTAGGGTCTATTCGTCGCCAGGACGAGAACGTGCACCGTATACCGCTCTCTAACGCTTCTTCTCCAAGGTACGTACCCCAGCGCCATACCGCAATTGCAACGTCCACAGGACAGCCTGCCGGGTTCACACCTAAGTGATGATAGCCATAAAAAGCGATTGGCCGTATGTAGCATGCATCAAGTCCATTGATACGGATCGTCTCCTTTATTGCTTCTTTTAGTGCTTCCTCGGAGTACGGTATATCCATCTTGTATAACCTCGCTGACTGATACATTCTATCTACATGCTCCTTCAGCCTGAAAATGAAAGAACCTTTCTCCGTTGCATAGCACCGTATCCCCTCGAAAACACCAGACCCATAATGCAAACCATGTGAGAGAACGTGAACTTTCGCATCCTTCCAATCCACAAAGGTGCCATTATACCATATTTTACCCTCGTCTGGGAGTCTCTCTACCATTGCTCTCTCATCCACGTATTACCTTTTAGTTTTATATAAACACTTAATCTTTTACAAAAGAAAACCTCGCTAAACGAAAAAAGAATGTTTGTTGTGTATCCTCCGCTTCATTATCCTCCCTTCAACCCCTAATTCAGTCCAGGCCTCACGTACTCTCTCCTCTTGTTCCTTGCGCTCATCCAGTAAAGCGACGAAAGAAGGACCTGTCCCGGATAGGCTCACTCCCTTCACGCCGCATTCCAATGCCTTTACCATTGGTTCAGGGTCAAAATTCAGCGCGGCACAGTATAAAAAGCCATTCAACGTCATTGCCTCTTCAAATCGCTCATCCAATGCCAATTCATACGCAAGGTTCACCCAGGGGGCTATCAATCTCGACCGTTTCACATCGGTATCAGCGGTAAACGCTCTTTCCTGTGGGATGAAAATAAGAACTGCAGAATCTTTCTCCACCCGTTTTATCAACTCCCGCTTTCTGTTGTCCGTTAGCACGATTCCACCGAGCATAGAAGCACAGGCATCGTCAAATGCTCCCGTTATCGACACACCAACATCCAGAGCGGCAGCTACACCTATTCGTATCGCCTCTAGCGCTCCTGTTATCTCTTTCGCTTCTTCTCCGATTGCATCCAGAGTAGCAACTACCGCCGCATTTGCAGCTGCACTGCTGCTCTTCAATCCACTTCCAATTGGGATCTCACTTCGCGTCTTCACATGGGCATGTAACGGCATATCAAACTTCCTCAGCACCAACTCCACGCACCGCTCTATCAATCGTGTATCAGCATGCTCTTCCTCTTCCTGCTCTATCTCCCCTTCTATACCCTTGAAATCCTCACCAAGCTCCACTTCCGCAGAGGTCCATACATCTATGCCAAACGCTGAGCCTTTGTAGGTCGCTATGGCATTTACTATACTTCCAGCCCCACTTGCTTTGCCATACCCTTTCCCATGTCTCCCTGCTCCCATGCTTTTAGCCACCTCTCCCTGTACTTTACAGACTTCTTTTGTGCATTCCCCAAGCAAACAATGTTTGTAATGATAGGGGACTAGGTAAATAAGTGTGTACTTTTTGTAATAACCTTAGAAGAAGGTTCAAATTATCATTGGCGGGCAAAAAATAAAAAAGCAGTGCACCAAAAATTAAGCTGATAATTTGCCATTTTTTGATTTTCTCCTCTCATCTAACCCCTTTTAGCTCAGCGGGGTGCATCACTCAAACACATTTCATCATCTCTATTATCTCGCACGCCTTGCAAATGCGTGATGCGGATGCTTCACCACATCGCGCACAGTGCAAGAGCTTTCGTTCGGGTTGTGCTTTAGGCAAAAATTCCGACAGCCGTTCATAACCGCGCATCACTGAATATTTTGTCCCCGAATGCTTCCTTTCAAACTCATTCAGCATCTTTTTCACCGTGAAACGGAAAGAACGCGGAGCATAAGGGCAAGAAACGGTAAGTACCGGTATTCCTGCTATAAGCGCATACAGGGCAACTTCCTTCTCCGGAACGCCTCTTAATGGCTTAATTCGTGGCACAAACTCTTCTCTGCGCCCTCGCAGCCGCCCTAACCGCTCTATATCCCCTCGCATATAATTGATTAAGATCGTTTGAACTTCGTCATCCAGATTGTGCGCAGTCGCAACCTTCGTAGCACCCAATTCCTTCGCCTTCCTCTCCACTAGTTTCCTCCTCAGGATGCCACAAAACGTGCACGGTGCCTGCTCGAATTCCTTGGCTACTATTTCATCGAGTGTGAATCCAAACTCCTCTTCAAAGGGAAACCGAAAAAAATCCACCCCTAACCCTTTTGCCACCTCTTCCGCATTGCTCAGGGTTATCGAACGATATCCATGTATCCCTTCATCCACCGATAGCGCAATGAATTCCAGATCGGTTCGATTCTGAAAAATCTTTGTGAGCATATATAAAAGAGCTGAACTGTCCTTTCCGCCGCTCAGTGCCACTGCAATCTTATCCCCTCTCTCCACCATCGCCTGCTTCCTCATCTCCTTCTTTACCTTCCTCTCCAGATCCTCGATGAAATGAGCTTCGCAGAGGTGCAGCCCCGAGTATCTCTGGTGGATTATTGCTGGATTAGTGCATTTTCTTTTACTGCATCGCATCTCTTATTTGATCCTCTTATCTCCATTAAGGGTTTGAAAAGATAAACAATCGATAATTTCCCTATAGAGAGGCGGGTAAGGATGAGATAAGCTTAAATAATATTACGTGAATATTGTAAATCTATGTTAGAAGAATTTTACAAGGTAAAAGTAAAAGATATTATGACGCCCGGGTGGAATACCCCCTTTTTAGAAGAAAATGCAGGTTGGAGGGAGTTTCTTACCATTCTTTCGTTTACTGCCCATGCATGGGTGGTGAACAACGCTAAAGATATGAAGATAGTTGGGGTGATAACAGAACATGATATCATGCACTATGTTATCCCCCAGGAAAGAAAAAGAGAAAGGATCTCTGGAATTTATAGACTCGATATACTACACAAAGAAAGTATTGTCAAGGAGATTATGACATATAATCCAATAACCTGTTTATGTGATGAGACCCTGGATGATGTTTTGAAAAAACTTTCAACGTATGATATCAGAAGACTACCAGTGGTTACTAAGGAGAAGCGGCTCGTAGGAGAGATAACCATTCAGCATTTGGTTAAAAATCTCAGATATAAATTCATGCATGGTGAGACTGAGTGAGGGATAATGGATGTCAATATTTATGTGCTCGTAGCTCTGATCCTTTTACTGGGATTTATATTTGGGAGATTATTGCGCAAAGTTGGGTTAACATCGGTGTTGGCCTACCTCTTTGCGGGTATCATCATAGGCCCTGTTTTAAATTTCACTACCCCAAAACAATTTGATGCTGTTGTCACCGCAATAACACTCGCTTTTGTCGCGTATACAATCGGACTCAGTTTTTCTTTTGGTTTTCTCAAAAAAATGGGTAGGAAAATAGTCATCATACTCATCGCTGAAGTCCTTATTACGTCACTTGTGGTGTGGATTTTCATATACCTCCTGACCAAGGATCTTCCTCTTTCTTTGATTTTAGCCTCCTTAGCACCGGCAACAGCTCCTGCGGGGACCATAGCGGTATTGAGAGATCTCAGGTCAAAAGGAACACTTACCGATGTGTGTGTCGCAATCGTAGGACTTGATGACGCAGCAGCCATTGTCATCTATTCCGTTGGGATCGTCTCTGTGAAGACACTTCTGGGAGGAAAGGCCAGTGTAGCATCTTCATTTATTTATCCCGCATGGAATATCTTTGGCGCAATAGCTCTTGGAGGATTGATTGGTGCTATATTATCCTATTCTACGAAGAAAGCATATCTATCATCTGACCACATCTTTATTATCTCTATTATAGCTGCCATCCTCTCCTGGGGGCTTGCGGAGATGATCAATGTCTCCACTATTCTTACCTGCATGATTTTAGGGGCGACGGTGATTAACCTTAATGTGCATATCGGAAATCGTTCTAACGAACTGCTGGATAATATCATGACTCCGATTTTCATCCTGTTCTTCACTGTGATTGGTATGAAAGTAGACTTCTCACAGTTTGTTACTATATGGGCAGTCGTGATCATGTATTGTCTTGGTAGAAGCGCGGGTAAGGTATTAGGCAGTAGTATAGGCGGCATTTTATCTAAATCAGAACCTAAGATTACGAAATATCTCGGATTTACGTTACTCAATCAAGCGGGCGTTGCCGTTGGTCTTGCGTTGCTGGCGGCCCAAGAATTATCAGGTTATGGTTTAGGGGGTTTAATAATCACGCTGATGGCAACTACAACCGCCATTTTTCAGATATTCGCACCGCTTGGCGTTCAATACGCTGTTAAGAAAACGGGTGAAGCGACTGCTTGATTGGAAGTTATTTTTTATTTATTATAACGTTGTATTATGTTATTATCACCATTATAGTGAAGATATAAACAAACCCGAGGAAAAGAAGGATGACGATAAAGGAGGAGTTACCGCCGGGAGAAGTGCCACCTGAGGAGATTCAAGAAGCCAATGCTCTTGTTTCCATTACCTTTTCAGACATCTTCAAATCTACCATCGGGCCTCTTGGATCGAAGAAATTGATAACCAGTGGAGCGACACAAGGAGAAGTTGCGGACCTCGTCACCAGTAATGCATACAGCATAGTACGGGAATTGAAATACATGCATCCTGCTGCCGATGTATTGATAAACGCAGGCTTAACTCAGGGCGAAAGGGTAGGAGATGGCATTGCTACGGTTATGATTCTGACAGGTGAGCTGGTGTGGCGTGGATTTGAACTGAAAAACATGGGGATACATCAAAATGTGGTGGTGCGCGGTTATGAAAAGGCACTGGAGAAGGCTAAAGCGGTTTTAAATGAGTTAGCCTCACCAGTAGAGATAAGAGATAACGATGAATATTTGAAGAAAGTGGCAAAGACCGCTTTTAAGAGAGGGGATTATTGTGATGAGGACAGGTTGGTAGAGGCAATCGTGGAGAGCATAAAAAGGATAAGTGAAAGCGGAGAGTTGCCGATCGATGTGGATGATGTGGTCTTAGAGGCAAAAGCTGGAGGGGGAGTATATGAGACGAGATTTTTTGAAGGCGTTGTTGTGGATAGGGATGTTTTGGACGACCTTCCAACAGAAGTGGAGGATGCAAAGATAGCGTTGCTCGATTTTCCCATTGAACATAAGGAGCCCAAAGTAAAAGGCAGGAAGGAGCTGCCAACCGGAACAGCGGCAAGGGAACGAAGCAAAGCAGGCGAAACGACCGGAGCACTTGATTTCCATGTCTCGATTTCAAAAGCATCTCATTTTAGAGAGTTCAGAGACACCAGGACGAGGATTTTCAATGAAATCGTTGACCCTGTAATAAAATCGGGTGCAAACGTGGTTTGCTGCCGGTGGGGTGTTGATGACGATGCGCTGGATAAGTTCAGAAGGGCGGGGATAATGCTAATTAAAAGAGTAAAGTTAACCGATTTAGAGCGGTTGGAGAAGTCCACGGGCGGGAAGATAGTGAAAGATGTGGGTGATCTCAGTGAAGAGAAATTGGGCTTTGCAGGAAAGGTGGCGCAGCACGAGATAGGTGGTGTGAAATTTGTATTCTTTGAGGAGTGCCCGTATAAGAAGTCCTCGACGATCATTATAAGAGGGGCTCATATTAGGATTTTAGAGGGTATGGTGGGCGAGATAAGGAGTGCTTTGCACGCTGTTGCGTGTTTATTTGATGATAATAGAGTAGTACCGGGAGGGGGTGCAACGGAGACTGAATGCGCAGCTGAATTAAGGCGATTTGCGAGAAGTATACCAAGCAAGGAGCAATTGGCAGTAAATGCATTTGCGGACGCTTTAGAGTCTATACCAAAGGCAATAGCGAAGAATAGCGGCATGGACCAGATTGATACGCTCGCAATGCTCCGAGCGGAGCATTATGCGGGTAATAAAAATGCAGGGATATCGGGAAGGGACAAGAAAGTGAACGATATGATGGAAGCAGGAATAATAGACCCGTTAATGGTGAAATTACAGGCTGTTATCTCTGCTGCTACTGCAGCTGCCGGGATGATAAGAATAGATGATTTGCACATAGCGAAGAGCGAAGTAGCTGAGGAGGCGGAGAATATGGAAGCACGGATATCAGGCAGAACACGCGAACTCATAGAGGCTGAGAGGAGGGGTCCTGAGTTCAAATTTAAGGGAGGACGGTTGAAATACTCCCGAGCAGAAGGAAAAACACCGAAGTCGGTGTATCGGTAGCCGCAGCCCCAACCATGCCACCCCGAAATGAACAGTAGTTGGCAATGCAGATAAACAAACAATTGAAGCCTCAACCATTCCAGGCCTGATTTTTACAGAATATTGCATTTAACTCATGCTCAAACGAAAAAAATAAAAAGGTTGCTAACCTTGCCTCCACTTGTTTCCGTTTTTTATAACAGCTCTGTTATTATTTCCTAAAAACATTTTTGAGTTGCAGAGCTTTTGGGTTCCAATTCTCTAAGCCACTTTTATACAAAAAGTCACCTACCCTGCAATAAATTGCGGGGCATCCAAATACCTAATAAAAATCTTTTACGCACCTCCCTTACACTACTTTGTGTTTTTGTTTAGTTTTGATACTATCAAGGGCATCTTTAATAATGCTATGCACAAATGGGTTCTTCTCCTCTCTAAAAGCCTCTGTCAATGGTTCAATCGCTTTAGCACTACCTATAATTCCAAGAACCTTTGCTGCACCACCACGAACAAATGCACGTTCGTCCTTCAATGTCACTATTAGAGGTTCAACTGCCTTATCACCTATCCTTATAAGAGCTTCTTGTGCGGCGATACGCACAGATTCATGTTCATCCTTCAAAGCATTTACCAGTTGTTCAACTGCTTTGGCATCACCTATATCTCTTAGCTCCTTTGCTGCACTCCAACGCACATCTGGATCCTCGTCTTTTAATTTCAATATAATTTCATCTATCCATTCACCCCTTACTTTTAAGGCATATAAGCTCGTTATGGTCGCCGCAACACTTATACTTACATTCGCATGGGTGCTGACGTTTTTCAACTTCTCTATTTTCTCCTCAATAATTAATGGCATTGCCTCCTCAACCGACTCTACATGTTTAAACTTCTCGGATTTCGCAATCTCCTCAAGTTCTTTTTTCAGACTTGCTGGTAATATTTCTTCCCCTTTTTTTGTCGGGTAATAACTTGATCCACCTGCAAGACCTTTTGATATCGCCTCTCGTAGTTGATCCTCGACATACACTTTCCAGATCGTGTTGAGTTTTACATTTATCTCCCTCAATTGCTCGGGTATTTTTGCCTCCCAAAGCTCGTTTATCTTTGTTACTATACCTCCAAACTTGAAGATGTACGTAAAGAGAGAGATAAGGATGGCCACAACACCAGTTATGCCACCGATTACTGCTACAATAGTTGTTGGATCCATATGCATTACCTCGTTAAATTTTTACTTCTTGTTTCAAATTAATATTTTATGTCTATATATCTTATGCATAAGCCCCATCCTCCACCACCCCAGAATAAATTCTGGGGCATCCCCGTTGTTTCATTTCCTCCTTCTCAAATAGAATGAGATTCTAACTTAATTTCCTCTAATGTTTTTTTCGCCTTTTCAAGTTCACTGTAATAATGGCGAATTATTCGTGCTCCAAAGCTATCTACGGCAAAACCTGACGTTATGGCAGTAGCCCAAGTCAGTGGACCCACTCCTAAAAGCACAATGTATCCTGCGATTACTGCAAATGCTGATGTTATAAAACCTC
Organism: archaeon; assembly: GCA_030019325.1. Lineage (GTDB taxonomy): Archaea > Halobacteriota > Syntropharchaeia > Alkanophagales > Methanospirareceae > ANME-1-THS. Next base: position 14,566 of record JASEFB010000015.1, read on the forward strand.
TTTCTTTTATGTGTATCCACATAAGTATATCATCTAAACACGGATTTTCCTTTCGCACATCCTTACTTTTCATGATTATGTGTATAGCGAAACCGACCCAGCAGAGAATATAGAAAATATTCAAATTAGTATAAGACATGCCCTCTGGGATGGTAATTGGAATTATTTGTTTATTTATAAGCCAAGGAATTATAAAGCCCAGAAGGAATACCAGAAATAGAGACCCAACACCACGCAAATATCTTCTAACTCCTCCTGCAATTACATAAAGAATATCGTTCCCATCATCTAACAACGCATTGATGTCATCTCTTGAATTTATCTCTTCGATGACTCTTTTTCTATCTTCAGGATCTAAGAGGAGGTGTCTTTGAAGGAATTCGTGAAGTTTGATAGACCAGCCAGGTCTCCTGCCCTTAATAACCACTTCGTTAAATGTTGCCAAGACATATCCCTTACCTGATATACTGTGAACGCTTTTAAATTTATCGGCTAACTCATTAAACCACTTTTTCATGCTAATTTCGTCTCGGGATGGAGAGTCTTCAAATTTTTTTAAAGCCTCTGTGATGGGATCTCTAATCTCTGCTATTGTCCACTGAAATCGTGGGGGCGAAGAATCAGGAAGAAGTCCTTCAGCATTCTTAATTCGTTCAATATTATCCTTTAAATCTCCTTTAAAGTCATCGTAAGCATTAACTAGTGTTATTGTGCCTTCAGACACCTTCTTTTCAAGATCCTTAATCGCCGTAAGGATGATTTTACTTTCATTTGCAATCACTGCTAAATTTGAGGCGATTTTATTTTCTATGTCTTCATTTTTGTTTAATTTCGAGTTCATTTTCATCATCTATTATTTCTTAAAAGTCACACAACCCCGTTTTGAAAAACGGGGCATCAAGGCACGGGTGCATGAGAGCTTCTATCATTTTATTCGTTGTTTCGACTATTATCGATATGAAAGGGACAGGGAACAATCACATTGAGGGGCACAATTTTTTATCCTGATCTTTACGGCGCTGGTTCCGATATCGGCAACCGCTAGAGATGTTTCCCCATTACGATGAAATCACATTTGTATCCATCTTTCGTAAGAAATCCTTCTGGATTGAAGTTGTGCATTGAGTAGAGGGCCTGTGCTTGCCGGCATGAAACAAGGGTCTCGAGGACAATCTTGTGGCAGCCTTGTGATCGCGCGATGTCCTCGATCTTGGACAGGATCGCGCTTCCTATTCCCATCCCACGGAACGGCTTAGCGACGACAAGCCGAGCGAGGTAGAAAGTCCCATCATCACGGCACTCTCCATCACCATATCCGCAAGGTCTACCGTTGAACGTGGCAACCAGAATGAAGATACCTTCTTTGTCGAGTCGGTCTCGCATAAACTCATGCACGACCTTCCTCTGCCTATGAGAAAGGCTCCCCTCCTCGATGCAGCTTTGGGTGGCTGTCACAATGAAGTCGATGTGTGATTCATCTGCATTCTGGATTCGGACAAGTCCGTGATCAAACGGAAACCGTACCAAGCGTGAAGCCATGAACTGGAGTACGCGGCATATACTGAGGTTGTTGTCGCAGCTGTCTACAAGTTGCCTGCGCCGATCTGGATCTTGTCGCAGTTCGATTACCGCCGAGGTGAGCAGAGGTACAGCGCGGATCAGATTATCGCAGATGTTGATATTCGCTTTCAAGGCGGTTCGAGATAAAGGGTTAAGGTCAATAGAAATCACCTTCTTGCCCCATGCAACAAGGGCCTCTGTTCTGTCGCCATCCTCAAGAGGTATTAGGACAACATCGGCCTTGGCTATGCCATCCTTGTCCACTCTTCCTCGTGAAGACGTAAGCCTTGGAATCTTCGCGGTGGGATTCACCCCTAGAACTTTCGAAGCTCCCTTTGAAATGAGATAATCAGCGATTTTTCTTTCCCTATCTTGAGTTCTGCCGTAGAACACGTTCACTTCCAGCTCAGCGGGGATAGTACGCGACAGTTCGATCAGAGCCTCGGGAGCCAGAACGGCAGCATTCCCGTTAACGCTGATAATTGGGTGTCTTGCTTCCAAGAGGAGTGCCGCCGCAGTATAGATATCGTGCTTGACCAATTCAGGCGTGGCTTCGCCAAGAATGTAGTCGAATGCCTCACCTCGTCCATGCGCAATCGGCCCAGTTTCAGCCACGAGCCCTTGTTGCCGAAAGTGTTCGATGGTTTCCCTTAAACGAAGGGAAAGCGCACGTGGATGATCTGCAGGAATATCACGCATGTTCATGTTTTCCCTTTCTGAGCGTTTTGTGATTTGCAGTGCCTTACCACTGAAGATTAGTAGGGTGGCATTCCTCCTGGCATTCCACCCGGCATTCCTCCTGCACCAGGTGGAGGTGCTTTAAACTCCTCCCTCTTCGATGCGATCACATCATCTATCTTGAGAATCATTATTGCGGCATCTACTGCTGAATCCACCGACTGTCGCTTGGTCCTCAGCGGCTCTATCACGCCTTGTTGCCACATATCAACGATCTTTCCGGTATAAACGTCCAGGCCGGCATTCTTGTTACCTTTTTCGTGCGCTGCTTTCAGCTCTACCAGCTTGTCTATCGGGTCGAGTCCCGAATTCTCCGCCAGGGTACGAGGTATGATCTCCATCGCCTCTGCGAATTTCTCCACTGCTAATTGCTCCCTTCCTTTGAGCGAGGCACTGTACTCCCTGATTCTCAATGCCAACTCCGTCTCCACTGCTCCACCGCCAGCCACTGCTTTTCCATCCTCGATGATGCTTCCCACCACACGGAGCGTATCATGTAACGATCTCTCAGCTTCGTCTACCACATGTTCAGTCCCGCCCCGTATCACGATGGATACCGCATGTGGATTTTTACACTGCTCGATAAACAACATCTTATCCCCTGCTATCTTCCGCTCCTCTACTAATCCCGCATACCCTAAATCACTTTCAGTTATTTCCTCCACATTAATCACTATTTTACCGCCCGTTGCTTTTTCCAGCTTCTCCATATCGCTCTTCTTCGCCCTCCGTACCGCAGTAATCCCTTCCTTCGCAAGATAATGCTGCACTACGTCGTCTATACCTTTCTGGCATATCACGACCTTCGCACCGCTCTTCTTTATGCGCTCCGCCATTCGCCGCATCATTCTCTCCTCTTCTGCGAGGAAACTCTTGAGCTGATCAGATGTCCTTATCTTTACTTCTGCACTCGTCTCGGTTTTCTTCACCTCCAGTGCAGCGTTAATCAAGGCTATTTTGGCATCCTCGAGCTTCCTTGGCATTCCTGGATGCACGATCTCTTTGTCTAATGCCATGCCCTGCACTAACTCGGTCTCCCTTATTCTTCCTCCCACCTTCTTCTCTACATTGATATTATCCACGTCAACCACGTTTTTACCCTCGGCGCCTTTTTCTGCTATTGCTTTTACCGCTTTTATCGCAATATCGGCGAGAAAATCACGAGCAGCCTCCGCGGATTTCCCGGTTATTGCCGTCTGTGCTATCTTCTTCAACTCTTCCTCATTAGCTATATCTATACCATTTGCGATTCCCGTCAGCACCTTTCTCGCTTGCTCCGCTGCAAGTCTATAGCCTAATGCGATTACTGTCGGGTGCAATTCCTGCTCCAGGAGTTCTTCAGCCTTCTTGAGCAGTTCCCCACCAAGAACCACAGCCGTTGTCGTGCCGTCCCCGGCCTCCTCGTCCACTGTTTTCGCAACTTCCACCATCATCTTCGCTGCTGGACTCTCTATATCCATCTCCTTGAGGATAGTCACACCATCATTTGTTATAACCACGTCACCGAGGGAATCCACAAGCATTTTATCCATTCCCTTTGGTCCTAATGTGGTACGAACCGCAGAAGCAACTGCTTTCGCCGCATTTATGTTCCTGCTCTGTGCGTCTCTCCCTCTCGTCCGTTCACTCCCTTCCTTCAATACTAATACAGGTATTCCACCTAATTGTCCTGCCATCTTTTATCCTTCCCTCGTTATTTCACCATTGAACTATAACCAACACTAACCCTATGTAACCTTTTTACTCTCCTAATATAAATATTTCCGGGATTGCTAATAAGTAGATGAAAGCGGCGACTTTTGGAGGAGATGAGGGGGATGTAAGAAGAGAATGAGAGTGGTAATGAAATTCGGGGGTGTAGCAGTTGCAAATGGAGAGAAGATAAAGAGCGTGGCACACCTGATAAAGCGATTCAAAGAAGAGGGAAGCAGAGAGAAGGAAGAGAGAAACGAGCTCGTTGTAGTGACCTCCGCAATTTCTACGGTCACAGACATCCTCTATGCGAATGCGAATAGGGTAGCAAAAGAAGGAAACGTGGAAAAGGTGAAGGAATTTGTGGAGGGGTTGCGAAATAAGCATGAGTTAACAGCTTCGGAGGCGATCGACAACAGGGATGAATTGAGCGAGGTGAAGGAGGAGATAAAAGAAAGAATAGCGGACATGGAGAAAGCTTTGATTGGAATATGCCTTTTAGGTGAATTAACCCCGAGATCATTGGATTACATCAGCTCGTTTGGCGAGAGATTAGTGGCTCCGATACTTGCTGGCACGCTCCGATCAATAGGAATGGAGGCGGTACATCTTACCGGTGGTGAAGCGGGGATAGTAACGAATGAGGAATACGGCAATGCACAATTAACCGGGGGTATAGAGCGAGTGATAAGAGAGCGAATCATGCCGTTACTGGAGAATAAAATACCTGTTGTAACGGGATTCATCGGTGAAACGATGAAAGGGACGATAACAACGCTCGGCAGGGGTGGCTCTGACTATACTGCTACCATAATTGGAGCGGCGATAGATGCCGACGAGATATGGCTCTGGAAGGAGACCGAGGGCATAATGAGTGCCGACCCAAAGATAATAAAGAATGCACGGAAGATACCCTACATCTCGTATGTAGAGGCGATGGAATTATCCTACTTCGGTGCTTCTGTCCTCCATCCAAGGGCAATGGAGCCCGTAATGAGGAAGAAAATACCGATACGGGTGAAGAACCTCATCAAACCAGAAGATGAGGGCACGCTAATCGGGGAAGAGCCGGAGAAGACGAAAAAAGCAGCTAAAGCCATTACACTCATTGAAAACACGTCAATCATCAATGTCGCGGGAACGGGCATGATGAGTATATCTGAGGTTGCAGCTCGTATATTCTCTGCCTTAGCTGCGAAGAATGTTGACAGCATTATGGTAAGTCAGGGATCATCTGAAATGACCATCTCTCTCGTTATTGATAGCACACAATTGGAACGAGCTATTGGAGCGATACAGAGCATAAATTCTAGTGGCACTGTAATACGGGACTTCACTTTTAATAGCGATGTGTGCGCAATGGGTGTAGTTGGAGCCGGTATGGCAGGAACGCCAGGAGTTGCAGGGAAAGTCTTTTCCGCTCTTGGCAAGGAAGGAATAAGCGTGATAATGATCTCTCAGGGCAGTTCGGAGTTTAATATCTCTTTTGTGGTGAAGAAGGAGGATGCATATAAGGCAGCACAGGCAATACACGATGTCTTCGAGATGGGGGCGTAAAGTGCAACCTATTTATCTTATAAGGTACAAGAATTAACGTGGGGAATTAAAAACAAGGTGATTATGGCGGAATTGAATGAGGTAAACACTAAGGATGAGCACGTGGAAACCGAGTTGTTAGGGGGCATCGAGGTAAAAACGACTGAGGAACTCGAAGTTCCAAAGTTGCTGATAGATCAGGTAATAGGGCAGGAACACGGCGTGGAAGTGATAAAGAAGGCTGCGAAGCAGAGAAGACACGTGATGCTGATAGGCACACCTGGTACCGGGAAGTCAATGCTCGCGAGTAGCATGGCGGAATTACTGCCAAAGGAGGACTTGCAAGATATACTGGTGTATCCCAATGCCGAAGATAAACATAATCCAAAGATCCGGGTTGTTCCCCGTGGTAAAGGAAAAGAGATAGTAGATGCGCAGAGGTTTGAAGTGAGAAAGCGTATTCAGATGCGAAATACCTTTTTCATGTTCACCTTCTTCCTCATCATGGGTATGGGTTTGATTTATATGGTACAAACAGGCAGATTTGAGTATATCTTCTGGTCAATAATTGCCGCTGCTGCTGTACTTTTAGTCTTTCGATGGATGATGCCGAAAGAGGAAGCGATGTTGCCGAAGTTGCTTGTCTCCAATGCAGCACGTGAGACAGCACCATTCATAGATGCGACAGGTGCTCATTCTGGAGCTCTGCTTGGCGATGTTAGACACGATCCCTACCAGTCCGGTGGATTGGAGACGCCAGCTCACGATAGGGTAGAGGCAGGTGCTATCCACAAGGCGCATAAAGGCATTCTTTTCATCGATGAAATAAACACGTTGAGGATAGAAGCGCAGCAGAACTTGCTCACCGCAATGCAGGAGAAGGAATCTCCAATAACAGGGCAATCTGAGAGAAGTGCGGGAGCCATGGTGAAAACCGATCCGGTTCCTTGTGATTTCATCATGGTTGCTGCTGGCAATCTGGATGCCATAGCAGGTATGCATCCCGCGCTCCGTTCTCGAATAAAAGGCTACGGATACGAGATATACATGAAGGATACAATGGAAGACACCGAGGAGAACCGAAAAAAACTTGTCAGGTTCGTTGCTCAGGAGGTAAGGAAGGACAAGAAGATACCTCATTTTGATAAAAGTGGCGTTGAAGAGATAATAAGGGAGGCGCGCCGAAGAGCAGGCAGAAAGGGGCACCTTACGCTCATTTTAAGGGACTTGGGCGGATTAGTGCGCGTTGCCGGGGACATTGCTCGTGCTGAAGGAGCTCAATATACAACGGGCGAGCATGTGATGAACGCAAAAGCGATGGCAAGGTCAGTGGAGCAGCAAGTGGCTGATGAATATCTTGAGCACAAGAAGGATTATAAATTATTCAAAACAGAGGGATTTGAGGTAGGCAGGGTTAATGGACTCGCGGTAGTGGGGGATTCGGGAGTAATGCTGCCTATCATCGCGGAGGTTACGCCAGCACAATCGAGAGAGGAAGGGAGGGTAATAGCAACCGGTAGATTGCAGGAAATAGCACAGGAAGCGGTACAAAATGTTTCTGCGGTATTCAAGAAATTTACCGGGAAGGATATATCCAGTAAAGACATTCATATCCAATTTGTAGGCACGCATGAAGGAGTGGAGGGGGATTCAGCGAGCATTTCCGTCGCTACTGCGGTTATATCCTCTTTGGAGAACATCCCGGTGGATCAGAGTGTAGCGATGACTGGTTCTTTGTCCGTGCGAGGTGATGTCCTGCCAGTAGGAGGAATAACGCCGAAGGTGGAAGCTGCAGCACAAGCTGGCATCAAAGAGGTATTAATCCCCCAGTCAAACCTGAATGATGTGCTCATCGAGGATAGATATAAGGATAAGGTGAAAATAATACCCGTAATGACGATAGAGGATGTGCTTGAACATTCCTTGGTAGGCAAAATGAAAAAGAAGTTCATAGAGAAGATAAAGAGTTTCAGCGTGATGGAGAAGATTATTCCGGAAGGTATTGTGGATAAGCAGGTAGTGCAATAAACCGAAATTTTAATAAGAAGCAAAAGCCTCTCTTAAATTGCTATGGCATTCAGTGAACACCTTCTGATAACCGCGATTATGGTATCGGTGGCATTCTCTTTCGTTTTGTATGCTTACGAGAAACGTAAAATAAACACTTCTGCACTTATCGGAACATTCGCCCTTGGTGTGATAATTCTGTTAACGTTTGGACTCGAGTTTGGTTACATTGGGTTGCTCGCGCTTCTCACCTTCTTTCTGGTCGGGAATTGGGTTACGAGATATAAATATGATAAAAAAGCAGAACTCGGTGTTGCAGAGGGTAACAAGGGCATGCGCGGCATACCTAACGTGCTGGGCAATGGTTTAGCTCCCCTGATCTTCGCGGTGCTCTATGCTGTTTCCCGCGAGAGTTATAGCACGCTTTTCTTGCTCGGCTTCTCAGGGGCAGTCGCTACTGCCTGTGCGGATACATTTTCAACCGAAATTGGGGAAGCAGAGGGAAATCCGAGGTTAATCACGACTTTTAAAAAAGTGTCGGTGGGCACAAGCGGTGGGATTAGTTTACCGGGCCTCGGTGCTGCAGTGCTCGGCTCATTTTTGATTTCGATTGTTTGCCTTGCATTTGTCAGTTCTGGTGATAAGGCACCAATAAGATCTATCTTCTTCTTCGTTTGCCTCATATCAGGGTTCTTAGGTTGTATTGCGGACAGTATTTTCGGTGCAACAATCGAAGATAAACCCTTTTATAAAAAGCGTTTACGGAAAAATGCTTCTTTGCAACAAACTTTAGGAAAGTTTGCTCAACAAACTTTTAAGAAAAGTTTGACCAAAAACGCTACGCCGGCTTCGCAGTTCAGATTAAATAAACATCACGTGAACGTCTTGGCTACGCTATCAGGAGGTCTTTTTGCAGTGGGACTCGGCTATTCTTTTGGCGTGCAAATGGGATAACCATGTCGATACTGATAAAGAACGTGTTAGTGGGAGGAAAAGAGAGGGATATTTATATCGAGGGGAATTTGATAGATACGATTAGCGATGCTGGTAGCAGCAACGAGGGGGTAAGGGAAGCTGACTTTGTGATTGAGGGGAGGAGAAAAGCAGCAATTCCCGGGCTGTTCAATGGGCATACCCATGCAGCAATGACGTTACTCCGTGGCTATGCCGATGATATGCCGCTTCATGAATGGCTTTCAACGAAGATATGGCCGTTGGAGGCGAAGATGACCGAGGGCGATGTTTACTGGGGAACGAAACTCGCCTGTCTGGAGATGATAAAATCGGGCACGACCTTTTTTAACGATATGTATTGGTACTGGGAGGGCAGTGCGAGAGCTGTTTCGGAATCTGGAATACGGGCGATGTTATCCGCGGTTTTTATCGATGGGTTTGATGAAGGAACGGCAAAAGAGCAGATAAGAAGGAATGAAGCGTTATATGAGGGAAGTAAAAAGCTCTCTGAACGAATAATCTTTGCACTGGGTCCGCATGCACTCTATACCGTTTCGAAAGAAAGCCTCTGCTGGGTGAAAGAATTCTCGGAAAAACATAATCTCCTGGTTCATATTCACGTATCGGAGACAGGGGAGGAGGTAGAAGAGTGCATAAAACGGTATGGGATGCGCCCAGTGGAATTTCTCGACGAGATCGAGTTTTTGAGTACGAGGACCATTGCCTGCCATTGCGTGTATCTGAGCAGAAAAGAGATGGAGTTGCTGAGAAAGCATGACGTGAAGATCGTGCACAATCCCACATCGAATATGAAGTTAGCCGCGGGGAGGATGCTTTATGAGGAGTTGAAGAAGGCAGGTTTATACTCCAATATCGCGCTTGGAACTGATGGCTGTGCCTCTAACAACAATTTAGATATGTTTGAGGAGATGAAGGTTGCCTCTCTGGTTCATAAGGCGGGTTCCGGTGACCCAACGAACATGCCAGCGCAGGAAGCGTTTGAGCTTGCAACCATTAATGCTGCTAAAGTGTTCAGGTTGAATTCAGGCGTAATCGCGGAGGGAAAACTGGCTGATATTGTCCTGCTGGACCTAAAGAAGGTTGAACTTGTGCCAAACCATAATTTAACCTCGAATATTGTTTATTCTGCAAATGGGAGTTGTGTTGATACAGTACTATGTGATGGGGAGATTTTGATGGAGGGGCGGAAAGTAGAGGGCGAGGAGGAGCTAACGGAGAGGGCAGAAGAGGTTGCTTATGAGCTCGTAGACAGATAGCCTATTCTACTCGGAATTTTATAACACCCTCTAAACTCTTGATCCGATCACTCAGTCCTTCAAGATCCTGCACATTGATCTTCACACGAAAGGTATAAGTAAAGGCACTTGATGCCTGGCTGATCTCGCTGAGTACCTATAAATAACTTCCATACCGTGTAGTTCATTGATTTAAATAGGTTTGTGCATTGTACCTCGCCTCATCGTTGCCTAACAAAATCAAAACATCTCCAGTTTCTATTCGAACGGCTGGATCGGGATCTATGGGATTTTCACGCCGAAGAATAAAGAGAATGGTTGCACCTGTACGTGTTCTCAGCCGTGTATCTCCAATTGTTTTTCCTATAAAAGGAGAGGTGTCAGATATTTTTACCTCGCTGACCATGTTATTTCTTTCGAGTCGTTCAATTATGTCGATGTCTTCATGTTCCAGAGTGATATCACGTGCCAATATAGTCTCTCTTATCATCACATCTAACATATCATGAAATTTATTTACCGTCTTCCAGAGGAAATATCCGCAAAGCCCAATCACAGCTATTAAAATCATCAATTGTTTCAACCCTAGAAACTCCGGACAAAATTCATTTCCGGGTTTAACCTGACTTAAGGGCACTTAACTTGCCATCATGCTCCTTGCCCGATCGACTCTCTACCGCAATTTTTAAATATCCATATTTTCTAATGAATGAGACATGAATACACAAGATGTAATTTTGAACTCAGTAACGGGTTTTTTAAAATCGAACCAATCTTCTCGGCTGATACGGTGGGTGATGGTTGTATTCTTGCTATTCTGTGGCGTTTCGCAGAAAACAGTCGCGGCAATCACCAATTACACGGATAGGCAGGTCAGGAACATCAGAGACCAATTTGAGAACTCAAACGGCGATTTCCCACGAGGGGAGGAGAAGAGGGGGCGAAAGAAGAAGATAAAGAAGAAGAGCTTCGGGCGGATAGTGAAGTATATCATCAATTGTTGCATCCATTTATCCTGCGGACAAAAAAGATTTCCGCTCTTTGAA
>JASEFB010000169.1 GCA_030019325.1 archaeon
GTAAAAGTAACCTCTCTATCCAACCTGGTATTTTTTCCATGAGAAATTGTTTAACTGATAAGTATATAAATACTTTCTCTTCGGCTTCGGTTTTGACTTTGGCAATTTGTGAAGATATGCCCTTAAAATGGGAAGAACGTGGTTCAAATCCACGAGAGGGCTTGATAAAGAAAATAGGGGGTGATGATGGATGAAAAAAATGAGTGTAGCATTAGCGTCAACTACCATCAGCATCGCGAGTTACTTCTCAAGAAGTCTTTTAGCTATCGCTAAACTTACTTCATCTGCCAATTCATTAGCCTTGGTTTCGGTTAGTTTTGATTTAGACAGTATCGCTTCAATTTCTCTTATCTCTTCCAGCTCTCTTCTCAGAAATCTTTTTCAAAGAAAGAACCTGTGCTAAGAAAGAAAAACCTTTTTCCCCCGAGAAAAACTTTGCTTATGCAGAAGCTACGCAGGGGCTTAGAATGAAAGTAAAAAAAGAGATAGGGTTGGCAGTAGTCAATATTGCCAATAGCGAAGTAGGCAAACGGAGAAATCCCAATATCAAATACTACCAAATCCCAGGTAAATCCCAATTGCCAAATCCCAACGTAAAGGCGTGCTTTGGTAATATTGGGATTTTGGATTTGTTTGGTAGTATTGGTATATATTGGTATGCATTGGGATTTTCCATAGTCCCTGTTTGGCTATTCCCTATTTCCCTAAATAAAAAATGGAGGTGACGAAAAAAAATTGAGAACTGAAAGAAAAATGGAGATGAGAAAAGGAAAAGGGATAGTAGAAAAGAAGAAAATAGGAGGTGATAAGGAATGAGAAAAATGTTAGCATGTATATTGGCAATGATGCTTCTTGCATCATGTTTGTCGCTGTCGGTTATGCCGGCGGCTGCGCAAGGTGTGGTGGTTCCAGGCGATAAAGACGGGGATAAGCTTGTATCAAAGGAAGAGCTTGCAGTGTAATCCTTCCATATATGCTTG
>JASEFB010000170.1 GCA_030019325.1 archaeon
GATGCAAGGAAGACGATTGAGAAGTTATGAACAGGTTATAAAAAGAGAAAGGAAATTAGCGTGGTGACCTAATGCCAGACGAAGAATATCTAAATGAATCTCTTCGCAAGATAGTCAAAGGCGCTGGCATCGCCTTCATCGGCACCGGTATAGGTATGTTCTTTGCCTATTTAGGCATGATGATCGTTGCCAGATTCTTAGGACCAACAGATTTAGGTCTAATATCTTTGGCTTCTGCTATTGCCACGATTGCATCTACTGTTGTCATGATTGGAATGCCAGAAGGCGTAGTGAGATATGTCTCTTTTTATAGAGGGAGAAATGACCAAGGAAGAATAAAAGGCGTGATTGTATCAGCATTTAAAGTTGTTCTCCCGCTTGGGATTATTGCTTCAATACTTCTGTTTTTGTTTGCTGACCTGATTTCAATGAGAGCTTTTCATGACACGAATTTAACGCCTATCTTAAGGATATTCTCTTTTAGCGTTCCTTTCTTCGTCTTATCTTATATCTTCATGTATGCTCTTGGTGGATTTCAAGAGATGAAACGTATGGTTTATGTTAGAGATTTGTTTCAAAACAGTACAAGACTTTTTTTACTTGTCGTTTTATTAATTCCTGGATACGGCGTTTACGGAGCGGCATTTGCATATACTTTTGCAATAATTAGGAACACCTTTTGTAGCTTTCTACTATCTAAACAAAATATTTTCGGTTTTAGCAAAGGAATAAAGCAAATTGCAATGAAGAAAGAGCTTTTTCCTTTTTCTCTCCCCTCTGCTCTTTGCTGGTATCGCGGGTCTGGTAATGGGTTGGACAGATAGAATGTGAAATGTGAATCTTTAAATATCGATGTGTCAAACTAAAATTAGGTGTTTGATAATGATGGAAGTAAAAGAGAAGAATATGATGAGGGCGATCTTAGGGGGCGTCATGAAATAACTATATCAACTACCACTTATTGAAATTACATG
>JASEFB010000171.1 GCA_030019325.1 archaeon
CTTTTTGTCCTATCTTTCTTTTTTCATCATATATAAAAATTGCTATTTTTTCGTGTAGAGTATAAGAGCTTCTATTCTTCCTTAGAAAGGCTCTTTGAAGAGTGTTCTCCATTCTTCTCGTCAGAAGAGGGTATAAAAAATCAATTCATAAACTGTTAAAGAAGAAGTTCAAGAAAGACCAAGGGCTTGCAGAACAAGGCTTAAAACTTCTTGATCCAGCGGCAGGGACTTTAACTTTCGTAATTCGAGCACTTGGAAGAGCACTTCTGCATGGCTCTTCGAGGATAGGAGAGAAAACACCTGAAGATGGCAAGGATGAAAATGTTTTTGATATACGGCAAGGCGTTGCGATTGCAATTTACGTGAAGTTGGATAAACCGTTAAAGGAGAAGAAGGTTTATTATGCTGATTTGTGGGGACTGCGAATTGATAGATACAAATACCTTTTGGATAACGATGTAACGAGCACGGATTGGCAGGAGCTTGAGCCGAAAGAGCCTTATTACTTCTTCGTGCCAAAAGATTTCGCTTTGCAAGAGGGACATGAGAAGTTCTGGAAAGCGACAGAGATTTTTAAGGAGTGGTCGAGCGGAATAAACACCCATAGAGATCACTTTGTTGTGGGATTTGGAAGAGAAGAAATTGCTCAAAGGCTGGAGATATTTACAGGAAATTTATCTGATGAGTGGGTTAAAAAGGAATTGAAGCTTAGAAATACTGGATCATGGGAATTAGAAGAGGCAAGAGAGAAAGTTAAAGGGAAAAAGTTAGAAGAGAAAATTTTTCCTTATGCTTACAGACCTTTTGACAATAGGTGGATTTATTTTAAGAAATTCGAGCTCTGGGAATGTTTTATGTTTCTGGATAAAATATTAATTTTCGCCCTACCATCAACTTTATCAGTGAGGGTTACTGGATATCAATAGAGAGCGGATGTGACTAACAATTTGGATTAAGGAAGATGGGG
>JASEFB010000172.1 GCA_030019325.1 archaeon
CACGGGCGGAGCCCGTGATGGGCAGAGCCCACGATGTGTAATCTTGTGGTTATAAAAAGAAGCAACAAAAATGAAGATATATGCGGTAATTCCAGCGTATAACGAGGAAAAAACAGTAGGAGAAGTAGTCGAAAAGACCAAAGATTTAGAAATAGTTGACGAAGTTATTGTCGTGGATGACTGCTCAACTGACAATACCTTTGAGGAAGCGAAAAAAGCGGGAGCAAAGGCGGTAAGATTGATGATCAATATGGGTGCTGGGTTGTTTACGGAGGTAAAGGAACAACGGAGGGCGGGGAATACAAATTCTGACTGCGTTAATAGCTTGCGGTGCGCTTAATGCAAAGTTTTAAATACGGACATGATAAAGTAATTGAACATGCTATGTTAAGAAAAGATATAAGTATGACCTATATTTATATACAACCATATATAATTAAAATAGGAGGTTGCCTATGAGTGAAGAATTTGTTATACCAAAGGATTACAAACCAAAGGGAAGATTGACCAAGAGGATCTGGGGCTCATTTCTGAAGTCAGTTCCAGAACTATTAGAGGATATGGAGCGTGAGAGAATTGAAAGTTCTGCTCATAGTTGAGTCGGGTTTTCTCTTCGATGTATGTTTAGCATAAAATAATTTTCCTAACAAAAGACATGAAAGATTTTGATCATACCGAAATTCATGAAGAACTCATGGATTTAGGAGTTAAAATCATGTTTTCTTCTGGAGAATGCGTCAGAGAGGTTTTGAAGCAGTTGCAAACATAGCGTACGAGATGATTAAAGTGCATTCATGATACAAGGATACAAGTTTAGGGAATGCATCATATATTTTGCATCTTCAATGGTTTTCTCGTGAAATAAACCCTTTCTGGGTTTTCGGGTAAGCCCCTCCTGGGCTTGCGGGGGCACGGGCGGAGCCCGTGATGGGCAGAGCCCACGATGTGTAATCTTGTGGTTATAA
>JASEFB010000173.1:0-704 GCA_030019325.1 archaeon
TAAGTCCGGTATTTTGGAGATTAAGTAACGTGTGGTTTACTAATATTGGGTTTATTAGTCAATTGTGGATTACGGTTATTTTGTTAGTTGGTCAGGTAACTAAGAGAGCTTACAGATTCAGAATTGAATGACACGTTCCGGACGAAGGAGCAGGTGAAACTAAAACAGAGGCGAAGAGAAGGCGGATATCGGGTGTATCATCTGGCACTTTCTTTTAGAAAAAGAACCTGTGCTAAGAAAATAAATTCTTTTGGTAAAGCTTTCCTTTTTAAGAAAAGGTTTGTGCTAAAAAAAATACTACAGGAGTGTTTTTAGTCAGGCTTTTGATCAAAACTTTCTTAAAGTTTGAATGGAAAGTGCAAAATGCAAAAATAAAAATCAAATTATGCTTGAATCTTCATCGTGTAAAAACAGGCCGAAATTCTTATTATTAGTAATATTTCACGTGCTTCACATCAATAAGGTTCTTCGCTTTGGTCACAATTTCTCTGCCGCCATGCTTTTATCACCCTTGTACTGTCTGTCCCACCCTTCATGCACTTTCTAATAACTCATTCCTCTTTTCTTCACATCAAAAACGATAATCTCTGCGTTTTCTACAGCGAATTTAATGCGATATTCTCCGACTCTGCTCTGAGACGAAATATGTTCTTAACATTCCATCGGAATCTTTCTACTGGAAATCAAAATGTCTAAGGTTCTAA
>JASEFB010000173.1:714-963 GCA_030019325.1 archaeon
TATTGAAGACCTTATCATTTTTGGAGGTGTTCAAGTTTTGAGTCTTAACCCACGGGAAATAATAGATGTCGTGGAGATTTTTAAGCAAACACGTTTTTAGTTTCCACGCACAAATTAGACTAATATTCTTCGAGTTTAAGTCCCTCAATCCGCTTAAAGTGCTCATCTTTTGTTACAAGCGCCAAATCGTAGGTAAGAGCAGTAGCGGCAATAACAACGTCAGGAAAGGTAATCATCTCCCCCCTTTTT
>JASEFB010000174.1 GCA_030019325.1 archaeon
GAGCATATCTTTAAGCCCATCTCAGGGCATCATGCAAGCAGGCTGAATAGTTACCTTTTCGCAAGTTTCAAATTCCTCACATTCCCAGCAGCCTTCTATGTCTTTCTTTTGACAACATTTTCTAATTTTGCAAAATGGTGGACCACCTCCGTTCCGACAAGCTTTTTTACATCGCATTTTGACCATGGCGCCAAGAACTTCATAACACTGTGGATAATTCTCAAATTCTTTTGCAAACTTTGAGAATTCCTTGTAATTCTGCTCAAGTTTTGCCTCTCTCAATTTTTTTCTTAAATCCCTAGCAAGGTCAGCAATTTCACCTTTATAGAAAAAGCAGTCACCACAATAAAGTCCACAATAGGCAACTAAATTTTTATCTTGATTATTCATAGTTTTCACCTTCATATTTTTTCCTTTTCCAAAGGCGGGTTCGGAATTTCGCCTAACGTTTTGCGGATAAAAGAAGTTGCCGAGGGCAATTTGGGCGAAGCGTAGCGAAGTCTTTTATCCGCTGTTATACGCACCCGTAAGGGTCGGAGCTTTGCGAAGCAAAGCGAAGAGTTCGTTTATGGCACCCTAACCTCCCAATTACATATATCGTTTGCACAAATCATTCCAGATATTACGACTGCCTCTATTCCTCCGCCCGGGAAAGTTGAAGCACTCGCTAAATACAACCCCTTTATCGGTGTTTTAAAGTAAGGTCTCTTAGTCCCAATTGACTGGTCAAAGGAATAAAGAGCCCCTTCTGGCATAGATGTATATCTCTCAAATGTTTTTGGTGTTGTCGCATCTTGAACGATTATGTGCTTGCTCAAATCAGGAATAACTTTTTCGGCTTTTTGGATTAGCACTTCAGCAAACTCCCTCTTCTTTTTTGAATATTCTCCGGTTTCCCTTTCTGGAAAATCGTGGTAGTCGGCGCCAGTCAATATTGTGATACTCGCTTTCCC
>JASEFB010000175.1 GCA_030019325.1 archaeon
CACCATTAAACTTTCCAATAGAAAGATGGCATAAATAAATGTTACCTACTGAAATCTCTGGAAAATAACAGATTACAAAGTAGCATATGCAACTTCGGTCCTAGCCTTTATACTTGCTCATCCACAACATCTCACATCACCGTCTTTGATTATTGTTGCTGTGCAAGGAATATTATGGGGAATCGTTACCTGTAAGACAAAAAACCTTATTGGGCCATGGATTTCACACGGTTTAGATCGAGTCGTACCTTCGTTGATAGCATTGGGGATATAGAATGGGTTATAAAAACTACTTTCATTGGGCTTTGGTGGACTTCTTCGGGAGCTTCGCTTCCTTGACCTTCGCCTTACGACTCAGAGAATATAACAGAGCGTATCTGGCTTCGTGCCTTCGGCATTCTCTTATAAACTCAACATACATCCTCACGATTTACCGCATCTTCTACATGAATCCCCAAATCAACATCCAGCACATCCAGTTCCTTCACCTCCGCTCCTACCCCGAGCACCTCACTGAAGTTCGGTTTCGTTCTCCCTTCATCACCCGAGATGAGTTCCTTGATATACAAACCAGCGCTGCATTTTATTTCCATAACGGCTTTTTGCGCTTCGAAAGAGACCAATCGTACGCTATATACGTTCCTTTTCCTTACCAAATCTGCTCTCCTGTGTAAGACTCGTGTTGGTGTCCGCTGTTCTATGAGCGCGCCACTTAGCCTCTCTAAAGCATTCTTCACCTCTTCTTCAAGCACCCGTGTCTTGAGCTCCACTTCAATCCGGTACGTCTTTTCCATCTTCGCATTTTTTATCTCCGCTACCATTCCTCTGTTCACATACTGAAGATCCCTCACTTCCACTTTACCCCTGTTCTCTTTATTCACCTTCTCCTCGGCTATCCGCAAATCCACGTTCCTCCGTCTTGGCTCCTG
>JASEFB010000176.1 GCA_030019325.1 archaeon
CCTTGGGACAATAACCGTAATTACTGATCTCCAAGAAAGTGAAACAAGAATTTATGAGTTGCTAAAGTGCCGGATTGAGATTGAACAGCTCATTGATACATTCAAAAATGTGCTTAATGCCGACAGAACATATATGAGAGATGACTTCCACATGGAAGGATGGATGTTTATAAATTTCATAGCCCTCGTTTTCTATTATAGAATTTACAGATTACTCGTTGAGAAATCACTGCTAAATAACTATACACCAAATGACATCCTTCTGCATCTCTCAAGAATATATAAGTTGAAAATAGCTGATAAATGGCTAACCTCAGAAATCCCAAAGAAAACAAGGAAGATAATCGAGAAACTAAACCTACCTATTACTTAAAACGGGCAGAGTTACGGTATAATATAATATAATATAATATATATTCATATCTTCTCTGGTAACAAACTTTCTTATATTTTTAGTAAAGTAAGCCCTTTCAGGGCTTGCGGGGACGCGGGCCGAGCCCGCGATTGCGAAGCAAAAAAGTTTTATGAAAAGCGATTTGAACAAATGGCAGGGAATAGAGCAGGAGTACAGAGTTGGTATAAGCTCGGTCTCAGCGCACAATAACCCTGAAGAATATGCTATAAAGCTCTTTAACGCGTTAAAAGGCTACACGTTCTTCGATGGGCGTCCTGCAATAATACATACAGCGAAAGAGTACAATGGCTTCATGAGGAATGGGTCTCGCATTTACATCTGTAATTCACTCCCGGAGATAGCAACACCGGAATGCAGAAATGCCTTCGAGTTGCTGAGATATGACAAAGCTTCAGAGTTTTATATGCAACTCGCCGTTGAGCTCCTGAACGAACAATTGAAGGACGAGGATTCAGTAGGTAACATTTATTTATGCCATCTTTCTATTGGAAAGTTTAATGGTGA
>JASEFB010000177.1 GCA_030019325.1 archaeon
TTTGGTATGAAAATACCTTATATTTTCATGCCCATGGGTGTCCCCTTGGGTCATGAAGGTTTCTTTTTAGAAAACACTTTCTTTTAGAAAAAGAACCTGTGCTAAGAAAACACTTCTTTTGATAAAACTTTTCTTCTTAAGAAAAGGTTTGTGCTAAAAGAAAAACAAAAAGTATTTCTATAGCCCATATTCCGCACATATTGATGTAAGTTACATCGGAATTTAAATTTATATGGTTTAGTGCTAGGCATAGTTTTAAATATGATTATTTCGTATCGAGTTTTATGACTCAAATTATATCACCTATGCTACTAACGCGGGCGGATCCCATGAACTCAGCCGAGTATACCAGCAAAGACCTCGACCACCTTGGCATAGTAGCCGTGGTATGTAGGGAAATAGGCTTGGCTGAGGAGATTGACCGGATCGTGGGCGTGGATCCACGCCAGAAGGTGACTTGCGGGGAGGCAGTAGTCGCCATGATATTGAATGCCCTTGGATTCGTTGACCGTCCTTTATATCTGTTCCCGGAGTTCATGACGACGAAACCCGTGGAGATATTGATAAGGGAAGGACTGAAAGCGGAGGACTTCAACGATGACGTCTTGGGCAGGACTTTAGATAAGTTATACAGAGGCTACTCCAAGGACGGCAGACCTGATCTGAAGCAGTTCGTCATCTCCCTGGTCATGTCCGACGATTTACCCGTTTTTATACAGGCTTTAAGCGGTAATGCATCGGACAAGAACCATTTCAGGGAGATCGTGAAAGAATACGGGGCTTCATTGCAGGAGAAGTGGGGTGAGGATAAAATCTGGGTATGGGACAGCGCCGTTTATTCTGAGAAGAATATAAAAGAGATTTCTCCAAGCTACAAATGGATAACAAGGGTGCCTGAGACGTTATC
>JASEFB010000178.1 GCA_030019325.1 archaeon
CAGAAGCAGACGCTGAGAAGAGGCTTAACATCGTCGGTTTACGGGAGCTGATGTTCCTCATGAAGAAGTCAAGCCTTAATATCTGGTTCTCTCCCGGAGTTATCCATCTACCTACTGTTCCTGAACACCGGAAGATCAATAAGATAGACATGGGAACCGCAGACAAGGTCTTCACCGCAGTTTCAGGTATAAAGGATCAAGCAGAAAGATACAATATCGATTACTCAAGAACCTCATTCATCATACTTGAGATCGGCTTCGGCTACACTGCTGCGTTGGGGGTGGTGAAGGGTAAAATAGTGGACGGCGTCGGCGGAACTATGGGTGGAGTGGGATATATGGGCATGGGCGCAATGGATGGCGAGCTCGCATACGCCCTGGCGAACACTCTCTCCGATTTTTCAAAGATGATGCTCTTCAAAGGAGGTGCAGTCTCTATTTCTCAGATAGACCACCATAAAGTCTCCATTGAGGAATTCATCAGCCTTGCACGGGGCTCTGAGCAAAGCCCTTACAGGGCTTGCGGGGTCGTGGGGCAGAGCCCCACAGTGAAGCTTGCTTATTCAGCCATGCTGGAATCAATAATCAAGGACACGTATCTCCTGCTTTCATCCGTCAGGAGGCCAAAAGAGCTATTACTGAGCGGACGGTTCGCGAGGATAGACCCCTTTGTCCAGGACGTAACATCCATATTACAGGATCATCTCGGAGAGCTCGGGATCAACGCAGAGATAAGAACCCTAAAAAGAACTGGAGGTACTGTAAAGGAAGCTGCCGAGGGCGCGGCAATCATCGCGAACGGCATAGCGGGTGGGAAATACGAGAGCCTGATAGAAAACATGGAGCTGAGAAAGAGCTCTGGAGGGGTATTCAGCCACATCTACCTCGATACGGAGGTAAGGGAAA
>JASEFB010000016.1:0-15272 GCA_030019325.1 archaeon
CAATCCACATGCATTTTACTCAGTAGAAGATGTCAGATTTGTAAGCGAAAGAATATTCCCTCATAGAAGACCCTGGTCTAAGGGATATTACCTGAATTTACTTAGATTACACCGAAAAGGGAAGTAATAATTTATCATTTTAACTTTATTGACGCAGATATTTTTGGAAGATTCAGGATCTTTAAAACCAATGTGTTCTTCAGCTCTTTTACTATTTAAAAACTTCTGGATTCTTTCTTTAATTAGGATGTCAGGGGTTACAAAAGTTGACAAAAAAGATGAAAGCCATCTGATTATAAACGCCGATTTACATATCCATTCGCACTATTCGGCTGCTACTTCGCCTCGTATGGATCTGCCCACGCTGGCTACCGAAGCGTCGAGGAAAGGGATACAGCTACTCGGCACCGGTGATTGTTTACATCCGAACTGGTTAGGTGGGATAAAGAAGCTGGAGGAACGGAATGGCTTTTTTTATTTTAAAAGAGAAGATGGGGGCAATCCAAATACACATTTTGTGCTTACCGTAGAAGTGGAAGACGGGAGGCGGGTACACCATTTACTCATTGTTCCGTCCATATCGAAAGCAGAGGAATTATATGAGTCGTTTAGAAGTTTTTCGCCGGATATAGATTCAGATGGCAGGCCTTCGCTCAGATTGAGTGGCGAGGAAATAGCAGAATATGCGAAGGACGCAGGAGCTCTTATAGGACCGTGTCATGCGTTCACGCCGTGGACTGCTTTGTATGCATACCATAATTCGCTAAATGACTGCTACGGTGGTATGGTGGGATCTGTATCCTTTGTGGAGTTGGGATTGAGTGCGGATTCCTCGTATGCAGACCTTATAGAAGAATTGCACGATCTTACTTTTTTGACTAACTCTGATGCGCATTCACCGTATCCTATTCGGCTGGCGAGAGAGTTTAACAGGTTCTATGTGGAGGATATGGGCTTCGAAGAGTTGAAAGCAGCGATAGAGAGAAAAAGAGGGAGGAAACCGGTACTCAACGTTGGCGTTCCTCCAGCGGAGGGGAAGTATAACGAAAGTGCGTGTATCAGATGCTATAGGCATTTTTCGCTTAGAGAGGCAATTATAAGAAGGTGGCGCTGTGAATGCGGCGGTATGATAAAGAAAGGTGTGCGAGATCGAGTCCATGAGCTTGCGAATTGCGATGGTGCACATCCCGAGCATCGTCCTCCTTATCTGCACCTGATACCGCTGGCTGAGATAATAGGGTTGGCATTACAGAAGGCACCGAGTTCAAAGGCAGTAACAGAGATATGGGGATCCCTCCTGGCGGAATTTAGCACTGAAGTTAACGTATTAGTGGACGTTCCTATAGAGAACTTTCATGAAGCTCATTTTAATTTGGATGCCCGTGTGATAGAGGCGATAGAGGCATTTAGAGAGGGGAAAATACTGGTAGTACCTGGTGGCGGTGGAAGATATGGGGTGATAGAGCTCAAACCAAAGGGGAGCGACGAAGTGCAAGAAAAAATAACGGTAAAGGAAGAGACAGGAAGGGGACAAAGGAGGCAACTTTCCTTGCTTGACTTTTGATTGTTTGATACAAAATATATGCACTAAATTTTAATAGCTGTATGGATAACTTAAAGCAGGGCCGGTAGCTCAGAAAGGCAGAGCAGCAGGCTCTTAACCTGCCCGCCGGGGGTTCAAATCCCTCCCGGCTCGTTGATTGAACTATGAACCAAGAGTATTACGATGTGATTATAGTAGGAGCTGGACCTGCGGGCTTATTTGCCGCACATGAATTGAAGAAAGAATGGTTCGAGCGTGAGGGTCAGAGGAAAACGGTTTTGGTGATAGAGAAGGGCAAGGACGTAGAGGAGAGGCGTTGCTTTGTAGAGGAGGTTGGTAATTGTAACCATTGCAAGGAATGTAACATAATGTGTGGCGTGGGCGGTGCTGGGACATGGTCCGATGGCACGTTAAATCTCAGACCTGATATAGGTGGTAACCTTGCGGAATTTTGCGACCACGAAACAGCATGGCAGCTCGTGAAGGAAGTGGACAGTGTGTTTCTTGGGTATGGCATGCCTGACGAGCTTTATAAAGGTACTGAGGAGGATGTAGAGGAGTTGACGAGGCGAGCAGCTTCAGTAGGTGCCAGTTTTATAGAAATAAATCAGAGACATATAGGGTCAGATAAAACAAAAGATGTGATAAAATCGTTTAAAACTGATTTGGTGGAGCATGGTATCGAATTTATGCTTAATACGGCTGTTGTTGACCTTCTTGTCGAGGAGGAAAAAGAGGGGAGGAAAGGAACAAAGGTATGCAGAGGCGTGATAACGGAGAAAGGTGATACAATAAGGAGTGGATGTACCCTCGTAGCGCCCGGGAGAGTAGGTGCAGCATGGGTCGGTGAGATGATAAAAAAGCATGGGATCGAAGCAGAATATGCGGGTATAGACGTAGGTGTACGGGTAGAGGTGCCAGCGATAACCATGAATCCGGTGACCAAGATAAACCGTGACCCGAAGTTTCATATACGAACAAAGCGCTATGACGACTTTGCAAGGACCTTTTGTACCAATGAGCGAGGATTTGTCGTTAAGGAGGACTATGATGATTTTATAGGTGTCAATGGGCATTCATTGAAGAGCAAAAAGTCAGGGAACACTAATTTCGCATTCATCGTGAGGATCGAGCTCACAAAACCGGTGGAAAACACCACTAAATATGGACGCTCAATAGCCAAGTTAGCGACCACGATAGGTGGAGGGAAGCCGATAATACAGCGAATGGGCGACCTGAGACGGGGGAGAAGGTCAACATGGGAGAGAATAGAGCGGAATTTAGTGAGAAATACGCTCACCGATGTTACTCCAGGTGATATCTCCATGGCATTGCCCCACCGAATCACGATGGACATCATCGAAGGCTTGGAGAAACTGAATGAGATTATACCAGGTGTTGCCTCGGATTCAACCTTGCTCTATGCGCCCGAGATAAAGTTCTATGCGATGCGGATGAAGGTGGATAGGAATATGGGGACAACGGTGAAGAATCTTTTTGCCGCGGGAGACGGTGCTGGTCTGTCAAGGGACATTGTTAATGCAGCAGCTACCGGCATACTGGCAGCGAGAGGCGTGATGAAGACCTGCGAGTGAGTGACCTAATCAGTTGAGCTGTGGTACCACGCCATAATCTCAGGAGGAAGTCCAAAGCCATGCTCTTTCAAATTCTTTACCAGCAACAGGGGCAAGGGACTGAGCAGGAAGGCTGCGTGGAGATAAAACTGGCCAGCGGGACTTTCAATGACAATACTCTCTGTTGATTCAGAAAGGGTTGATTGATTCCCTACAATCGAAAAGATGTTAGCACCCGCTGTTTCATATTCTTTTTGCCACGCGAGAAGAGGCTTATTTTCACCACTCCAGGACACTAATAAAAGGGTATCTCCGAGACGTGGCTTTGGTGCTAATTCTCCTGATAAATAGGCTTGGTCGCCCATAGCTCTCTTCACATGTTGCAATCGGATCACCGTCATCTCAGCCACATTTTTTGCCGGGCCTCTTCCTCCAACAGTGGCATGGCCTCGGCTGCTCATTTTCTCTACCAGGCTCTGGTAGACTGTAGAATAAACGTATTGATCAACTATCTTTCCTACCATTTCCATCTCTCTGTTTATCTCCTCCAGTACCCAGAGGTGATCTCTCCCCTCATTTATTGCTTCTTTGAGTTTTTGGAAGAGTACCATACTCCCCAGCTCATAGACATCCTTCATTATCCCTTGTTTGAACACATCTGTAGTTTTTGCCTTGCTCTTAGGGCCGCTTAGTTTGAGCATCGTCCCATTCTTTTTACCGCGTCTTCCGATCGAGGAGTAGGGTTTGGAAGTAACAACATTTATGGAAAACTGCTTATTACTATCTCGCTTACTGATAAACCCAGCCAGATCTTTTGCGATCTCTTTTGGAGTGGTGGTTTCGCCGCCGCTTGAATTTATAACCAAAGCAATTTTCTCGTACTGCTTCTTGAGCACCGGTGCGGCTTCCACTAGGTTCCGTCCCGGGAAATCGATATCTTCAACTAACTTCACTTCTTTGTTAATCTGTCCCATTCCGATGTAAAGGGCGGCTTTAGACCGCCCCTCTGCTACGAGAACGAGACAATTAGCTTCCTTCAAAATCTCGAGGAGATTAAGGACCTCTTCTTCACTGATTTTTTGAACATTATCCGCCGTCTCATTGATATAGGGAAAGCATTTACAAATTTCCACGCTCTTCACCCTCCGCTTTTAACACTCTGGGTTCGCACTTTTTCCGCACATATTCATAGAAATCAAAAGTATTTATCCTTATTTTACCAAAAATTTAAATGGCATGATGAATGACAAAGGATAGAGTGAGAAATAGGAGCTCATAAAAGCCGATGAAACTGATTACGGTTGGTTTCTTGCTTGTGTTTATAGGAATTCTGGTCATCCTCGCAGGGATATTCAGCATGGCTTACCAAGCCTGGAAGACGGGAGGCGTGGAAAAGCCAGAAGGGGGCGTGAGAGGCGGCGGTGTCGTTATGATTGGGCCGATACCCATAATATTTGGCACGGACATCGGCGCTTTGGAACTAGTGATGATTTTAGCGATTGTGTTGATGGTAATCGCAGCTCTTCTCCTTATTCTTCCCTTGCGAATGCTGTAGCCTTCTTATGACAAGGAGTTTCAGTCAGATGAAAGATGCTCTATATGGGCGGTGGATCCAACAGGGTTCTACAAGTTTTCTGATACACCGTGTTTTTTAATTGTTTGATCTCCTTCCTCTGACGTACCATGGTCAGAGGATCTAAAAATCCCCTATGCAAAGCAAATTTCATAGTGCAAAACAGCAGTAAAAACCGAAAGTTTCTTCTACCATAGAAATTATGAAAACAAACTTGGAGAACGGATGGACGACGGAGTGTTATATGAGGATGAGGCATTGGTCATAAGATGGAAGTCGGGCTTCCTTCAAGACCCAGGTGCGTTTGCCCCAGGCGAAGGCATAGAACACATCTACAAATAACTAATCGAGATGATCACCCGCAGATTCTGAAGGTTGATAGTACTGCTAAGTTATTTTATATCCGCTTTTTAGCATGTTGCTAATGTTCTTCTGAGCTTCTGCACCTGTTTTTTGTAACTCTTTTATCCTCGGGCCATCCGATATACCTGAAAATAGAACGATCGTCGATACATGCTGCCCCCTTCACAAGCGGGAAATCCCCGCCCCGTACTTCTTTTCCTCTTATCATCTCTTCAATCCGCACCTTTGACTTCTCAATACCCCTCCTACTTAACTCCTTGGGTGGTCCCGCTGCAATCATCAATGCCTTCTCCGCAGTTGAAACATCGCATGGGAGCGTTAATCTGCCTGCTACCGCTCGCCGCACCAGAGAGGTAATCCGGGTGACCCTATCCAGATCCTCTCCAGGTCCTTTTTTACCAAAGAACTTCTTTAAAAATCCTTCACACTCTATTTCTTCCGATGCATAGCCTATCGTTGATATCCCGCCTCCTTTAAGTGTGTTGATCACCTCGGCGGCATCTACTACTATCTGCCCCACTTCATTTGATTCACCTGCTCCAAACAAAATCCCGAATCTTCTCACAATTTCCTCATTTATGTCCGCAAATGCATCTTTTATACTCTCCCCACCCTTCTTCCACGCATCATTATCAAAAAGGAAAAGGTTATCCATCTCATTCAAACAAGTCGTCAGGCTTCTCGTAGCATTTAAAGAATATAAGCTCCCCTCATCCTTCGCAGGTAGTATCCCAAGCCCATAAACGGGTTCCTCGTATAACTTCTGCAGCCTTCTCGCTAATACTGGCGCGCCTCCAGACCCGGTTCCGCCTCCTAAACCCGCTATTATCATTTTTATATGGATTTAAAGATTGAGGTCTTCAAATATAGAGCGATTAACTGCATTAGAATAATCAGCCCTTACTATTTTCCTCCTTTACAAATCCTTAAAAACTCCTTCCCAATACTTCGCAATCTTCTCCGTTTTCTCCGCTGCTAATCCGATATACTTCTCGGCATCGAAAACTATCCCCTTCTGTTCGCTCGTGAATTGTTGTAAATATATCATAATCTCATCGTCCTGCTCGACAAGCTCCTTCAATGGTTTATCCTCATTATACGCTTGCAAACTCTTTCTTCTGACGTATTCGTGTGCATCTGGATGCCCGTAGTAAGAAAGCAGGATGTATAATGGTTCAGCAATAATGGTATCCTTGGATCGCCCAAAATTCTCCCGCATTCTTTCTCTATCCACTTCTAACCGCTCTGAAATGCTCTTCAGCCTTCGCACACAGTAATCAAACACTACCAATAACTCTTGCGTGTAGCGCTGTGATGCGGAGTTCGTAAGGTCTCGTTGATGTTCAGAGATCTGGTCGAGGTGCATCGTTATGATGTGCGGCATGAATTTTTTCCATAGGCTCTTCACGCTTTCAAAACCAATCGGGTTCCTTTTGTGCGGCATTGTTGAGGAGCCGACCTGCTCCTCCTCCACTCGTTCCATCACTTCCCCAACCTCACTTCTTTGAAGATGCCGCATATCATCACAGAAATTGGCCAAGACCGAGAAACTGCTTATAATTGCATGAACGAAATCGGACATTGGTTCAGGAGGAACTATCTGCGTGGATATTGCCGCAGGTTTGACGCCAAGCGCAGAGAGCACCTCTCGTTCAAATTCCTCAGGCTCGTCAATGAGTAAAGAGGTCGCATTATACGCACCGACCGCACCTGAGAATTTACCCACAAGGTTTTCAGTTGCTTCTTTTACCTTTAGTATCTGTGAACCCCATCGGTTTACATAGTGTGCAAGTGCGAACCCAAAGGTAATAGGTTCAGCATGTTGTCCATGCGTCCGCCCTATTTGTAAGGTATTCTTCTCACGCCGTGCCAGCTTTATCCATGCTCGCTCTAATGCGAGCATATCAGGAATAATGACGTTTATCATAGCATCTTTATACCTGAGCGCATTGGCGGTATCCACTACATCATACGACGTTGCACCAAGGTGCACAAATGGTTTCGCCTCATCGCTTACTTTACTCCGTATTACATTAACCAGCGCTCTGATGTCATGCTTTGTCTTCTTCTCCTCTTCATACACCTCCTCTGCGGTTATGCTTGACGTTGCGGCTACTATCTCATCACATAATTCTTTCCTTAGAATGCCCTGCTTCTCAAATACACGTACAACAGCCGCTTCTATCTTCGCTTTATACCTCACGTACGCTTCCTCAGAGAGATAAGCCCTCAATTCATCCACGGCATATCGGTAATCAGTAGGAGAGAATGCAGAGAAGTCTATTTCTTGGTTCATTTTCATACTTTTAAATGAAATCTGTCAAAATATCATCAGTTTGTTTCTGGCACAATTGAAATCTTTTTACCCTTTATTTTTCCATAAACGACTTTATTAACCGGGATTTGCACCTCTTCTTCCGATATCAGCAGCTTTGCATCCACTTCTTCCACTAATTCCACCTCTAAATCACCTCCATCAACCTCTACCCACTCACCCTCCGGTAACTTCTCAAAATCCTCCATTGATTTTATTCTCACTTTCATCATCACTTATTATCTCACTTTCTTTTTATATAATTCTTTTTCTGTTTTTGTTGCGTCCCGCGCTGTTATCAATTTAAACTTGTCTTTTTCTTTTTCCAGGAATGAATAAGGCTAAAAATCGCCCATTTCTCGTTCTCCCTATCAATTCATACCTCTTACCTTCCCTTTTCACGAAATAATCCCGCTCAAAAATTGTTAAACCCTCTTCGGCTCTGACATTATGACTTGCTATGTGCTTCTTAGCCCCCTCGGTTATCTCTATTCTTATTCTCTTTTTCATCAGGGGTAAAGCTATCTCGCCTTAAAATAAGTTACGTTTACCACTTCGTCCCCATAAATTTTTTCGATACATGCTTGTATTGTTTCTCCACCTATCCAATCCGAATGCTTTTTCAAAAGTTCCAGGTCGAAGATTCGTTCCCAACTACTCGTGATTTCTTCCTTAAATGGTGAGGGTGGAGGCCAATTTTCCCAGCCTATCTTTATTCCCGCACTTTCACAGCGGTTGTCCCAATTATCACTTTCCTCTTCTGATAAAGACAAATACCAGCAATTAAGGACTGCGTGCCAGGCTTCAAAGTCTGACAATAATACTCTATCAGAGCTAACGATAAATTCAACTCGCATTCCTGATGCACCACGAGATAAGTGTCCACTCCGCCGCAAATCAGGTTTTGGATGATACCATGCCCATATGGGATATTTGTTGCGTGGATAATTTTTCACTCGCCGTTCAAGCTGCCCAATCATCCACTCGTGTGCAGGTCTGAACCAACTGTCGATCTCTTTTTCCACATCACTATCGGTACACACAAGCACTCCGGATTCCTCAGCACGTGCCCAGATCTCCTTTGTTTTAATTGTCCATAGCCGCATTCTATTCGACTTAGTCATCCTTATACTTTTAGAGAAATGGTAGTCACCTAAACGAAATCGGTCTCAATCAGCATTTCTTGTAAAAAAGCGCTTTTTCGCTCATATATCTCTTTCCTCTCCTCAATAATAGCATTTACCGGTGCCATTCCAGAACAAATTTCATTAGATATGAATTGCCATTCCCTCAGATATTTTATTGCAGTTATCATAGAATCCCCCAGTGTATCAAACTCTTTGCGTCTCACTTTACGTGTTAAATACTGCAAGAAATCAAGAAGTAACTCCCCTTCAATCTTTCCACCACATGCCCATACTAATTTCGGAGGTAAATTACTCCATAATTCTGAAGAAGCGTCTTTCCATGTCCTTATGGCTTCTTTCTCGTCTTCGCACTGGCTAAATAACTTTTTTAACTCGGAATCCACACCTTCTCTTATTTTAGGATTGAAAATATTCAAAACGCCACCTGTTTTGGAATACACGGATTTGTATGCAAATTCCTTTTCACTCAACGGTAACATCCGTTGATAATATTTGAAAGTAGGCATTTTCTTTATGAATGGGAAAGCGTTGAAAAAATTTGACACACTTTTATTTATCACGATGTCCTCATACGGTGTTCTATCATTTAATTCCGGGGAGGGTATGTTTAGATTGCATTCAATCTGGATTAAAATGACCTTCTCTACACTTTCTTTCGTGGGAAGCGAGAAATCAAAAAGTTCAAGCCTTCCATGTCTTCCTCTCATTTCTTCTCACCCCTACCACCTTATTTGCTTCAAAGCACGTTTGGCTTCAGGATACTTTGGCATTACCGCCAGAGCTTCCTTTAAAAGCCGTTCTCCTCCTTCATAATCGTGTTCCACATTTATTTTAATAACCGCGAGATTATGTAAAGACCTTGCTTTGATTTCTTTCGGTCTATTTGCAGTTTGATAATTGATAGCTGCCTTTTCGTAATGCTCGAAGGATTTGTCAAATACGCCTAAAAGATGATATACGTAACCGAGATTATAATGGCAGTGTGCATCATCAGGTTTCAATTCCAATCCCTTAAGGAATCCATCCTTTGCTTTGAATAAATTCCCGTAATAACGAAGTTGTAATTCAGCCATTGCAATTTCGATAAACCAGTTGTGTGGGTATCTCTCCAGTAGCTTATAATACTTCTCAATGTCAGGGACATATTTCTCTTCATCGGCTTTTATAAATAAAAACATCAAACAGCCCCATTCGAGTGTGAGCTTTGTTTTGTTGTTTTCCATAAAGTCTTTGAAGTAATCTAAAAGGGAGGGTGGAGATTTTAATTCTTCCAGTATTATATCTCTGTAATTTTCTTCGGTTAAACTGGTACCATAGTCATTTTTGATTTTTGCTAAGTATCTTTGCAGACTATTTTTTGGCATGATGCAAATAAGAATGCACTATTTATTTAAAAGATTTTTTATTTAGTTTCTTTATTGCTTTAATTAGTGCGTCGGGAGTGATGTCAAATATTACAGTATTTGAATGGCATTCTGGACAGAAAGCAGTTTCTATAAATTCTCGTTTACCATCTGTTCTGAAGACGCAGTGTTCTATTCCATGATTCAGTTTCATATTCAGTCTTAGTATCCCTCGGTCACTTTCGTCCCTGAGGCCCTCAATGAGAAAAAGTCTCCGCCGGAAAGTGCCTTTAAAGCTACAATCTGCACATTCTACTGGTCTGAAGTCCCTGAAGCCTTTCCTCCTGTCCAACTTTTCTATCTCCAAATCTGATAATTCACGAACTCTTATTATGTTCTTCATGTTTTCGTTTTATCATGACTTTGATTAAAGTGTCGTCAAAATAATAGAATAGAAAGGCTGAGGGGGAAGATATATAATACTATCGCTCAACATCCTCACCTTTCAAAACCCTCGCTGCCTTCCTTACCTCCCTCAATTCCTCATCCGTAATCCCTTTTTGCCCCTCTTTCCATTCGTCCACGAGCCATTCAAAATATTCCTTTGGAGCATCCACCGCCCAATCCTTATACTCAGATGTTGACGCATTCTCGAATTTACATATCCCTTTCAATATGCCAATGCAATAATTCTTTGCCCCAACAAACATTGAAAGCCTCTGATACTTCTTCATCTCCTCTACGAACGGCTCTAAAGCCTCTTCGAACATCTGACATGCCATCTCAGTTGGCTCTACATAGCCATTTCTCGTACGTCCGGAGCGGTCCCAAACTTCTTCAACCTCGATGCTATCCAGATCAAAATAGACTTCCGAGGCGATATCGTCAATATCCACGCCACTCAGATATTCTATTGCAATTTGTTCAATTCTGTTCGCGATCTTCGGGTCCTCTTTAGCAAGAAGTCTTAGTATAGCGAGAGCGTCACCGGCACTAATCTCATCAAAAATGTCCCTTGTTTTATTGCTTCTCTTTGCCATATCTGTACCTCCTTATAATTTCTCCTCATATCCTGTAAATCTTTATCCCCCACATATACTTTTATCATTATGCTGTTACTCCTTCTTAGAAGCTTCCTCGCCTTTCAAACCCCCCAACGTCTTCTTCACCTCATCCAACTCCTCATCCGTAATCCCATATAGTTCCGCAACAATCTTATCAATGTCTTCTTCGCACACTCCTTCCACTGTTATGCTTGACGTTGCGGCTACTATCTCATCACATAATTCTTTCTTTATAATGCCCTGCTTCTCAAATACACGTACAACAGCCGCTTCTATCTTCGCTTTATACCTCACGTACGCTTCGTCAGAGAGATAATCCATCAACGCATCCACCGCATATCGGTAATCAGTGGGAGAGAATACAGAGAAGTCTATTTCTTTTGTCCTTTTTTCACAGTTTAACTTTTAGTCGCTATTATTTATGAATGTATCTTAATTAACAAGGCTTAAAACAATTATTTTTTGTATATGCATTATTTAATAGGCTAAGCGAGAGCATGAAAATTAGCCCGGTAGAAATCAAGGATATTGAACGGCTGCAGAAATATGAGCGAATATTTCAAAAACTCTTAAAAAAGGATATTTTTTCAAAACAGGATATATGGGCGTGTGGCGAGAGCAAAGGCTTAATTGGGAAGATAATAAAAGCTCTTCTTTCTGAAGGTTCAATTGTCGAGCTTGAAAAAGAAACTTTTCGATGGATCCCCTCTTCTCTGGATTGTGTATAAAAAAGAATGGATTGCCTCTGTGCGCTCTTCACACCAATTAAAGAGGTTGAGGAAGGAAGAACGACCGAGAGAGAAACTTCTTTACGGTTCTTCTAAACCAACCACTGCTGAACTTTTAGCTATCTTCCTGCGTTCCGGGATTCAAGGAAAAAGTGCGATAATAATAGCAAATGACCTTCTCACACAGTTTGGCGGTGTGAAAGGGATATTTGAAGCGGATAAAGAGGAGCTTATGGAAATAGAAGGGTTAGGTGAGGCGAAAGTTGCGCAGATAAAGGCGGTTCAGGCATTGGCGGAGGAATATTTGAAAGAGAAGATGAAATCGGTAAGTAAAGTGAGGAACTCAAAAGAGGTGTTTGATTACCTGTATTTAACGATGCGGGATTTAAAGAAGGAGACTTTTAAGGTTATTTTTTTGAACAGTGCGGATCAGATTATTGACGATGAAAACCTCTTTGAGGGGACGCTCAACGCAAGTTCGGTGTATCCAAGGGAGATTGTGAAAAGTGCGGTCCATAAGAATGCTGTTTCTCTTATATTTGTGCATAACCATCCTTCGGGAGATCCAACACCTTCGGAAAGCGATAAGGGGATAACCGAAGATTTAGTCTATGCGTGTAACACTATGCAAATTAAAGTCTTAGATCATATTATTATAGGTGACAATAGATATTTCAGTTTTGCAGACGAAGGGTTGATTGAAGCATACAATCGAAATTTTGTGAGTTTAAAAGAGGGGAGGGGTTAATAGATGGATCGGAGAATGGAAATATCCACGCTTGAGAGCTGGCTTTGGGATGCTGCGTGCAGTATAAGAGGACCGATAGACGCTCCGAAGTTTAAGGATTATATTCTCCCTCTTATGTTCTACAAGAGGCTCTGTGATGTTTATGAGGATGAGATAAGAAAGCTTTCAAAAGAATTTGAAAACGAACAGTTTGCTAAGGAGATTATAAAATCAGATCGCAAATTGATCAGGTTTTACATTCCCGAGGAATACACATGGAAGGAAATAAGAAAGATAACTACAAATTTGGGAGAGCAGCTTACCGAGGCTTTAAGAGGGATAGGGAAGGAAAACCCAAAGCTTCAAGGAGTAATTGACATCAAGGATTTTAATGAAACGTCTGCAGGACAGCGAGTAATGAGCGACGAAGCCCTCGTCGGGCTCATAGAGATTTTAAATAAGCACCGATTGGGGCTCACGGATGTGGAGCCGGATATTTTAGGGAGAGCGTACGAATATCTCCTGAGGAAGTTTGCAGAAGGTTCTGGACAGAGTGCGGGCGAGTTTTACACGCCGAGGGAAGTGGCGATTTTAATGGCTCACCTCATTGATGCTGAGGAAGGCGATGAGGTCTATGATCCTGCGTGTGGTTCTGGAGGGCTTCTTATCAAGAGCCAACGTTATCTCAAGGATAAAAAGTCCGCAATGCTCCAGAGCGCAGGGGGTCAATTGAAACTAAATAGCATCGTTAAAAAACCGCTTAAACTGCATGGACAGGAAATCAATTCTTTCACGTATGCGATGGCGAAGATGAATGCCTTCATTCATGACATGGATGCGGATATCAGAGTTGGGGATACCATACGGACTCCTCGTTTTGCTGATGGCGGTAAATTAAAACGATTTGATAAGGTGACTGCGAATCCAATGTGGAATCAGAAGTTCCCGCAGGATGTTTTTGAGAATGACGCGTATAACCGATTTTTATATGGAATCCCACCTTCAAACTCCTCTTCCGACTGGGGCTGGATTCAGCACATGTTCGCTTCGCTGAAGGAGAACGGAAAGCTTGTTGTGGTTATAGATACAGGAGTTGTGTCACGAGGCAGTGGAAACACGGGAAGCAACAGGGAGAAGGAGATAAGGAAGAAGTTTGTAGATAATGATTATATCGAAGCGGTTATACTTCTTACCGATAATCTCTTCTATAACACGACTGCACCGGGCAATATCATAGTGATAAACAGAGCTAAGCCACATAAAGGCGAAATTGTGGTGATAAATGCGTCAAAAGAGTTTGCGAAAGGAAGACCGAAGAATTATCTGACCGAGGAGAACATAAAGCGAATTGAGGATGTTTACAAGAACTGGGAGGAAGTTGAGGGCTTTAGCACGATAATAACGAATGATGAAGCCGCGAGGAACGATTACAATTCGAGTCCGTCGAGATACGTGGCAACTGGTGAAAAGGAGGAGATTGTGCCCGTTGAAGAGATTCTGGTGGAGCTTGAACAGGCGGAGGAGGAGAGGAAGGAGATAGATGAAGAACTTGATGAGATTATGGAAAAGATGGCAGTATCCAATAGAGGGAGTTCAGAAATGACAAAGGAGGAGATTAAAAAGATTTTATTAGAAAACAAAGATATCTTAAGGAGATACAAAGTTAAATCAATTGCCCTTTTTGGATCTTATGTAAGGAATGAGCAAAAGGAGGATAGTGATATAGACTTTCTTGTTGAGTTTGAAGAAGATACATACAATAATTTCATAAATTGTATCTATTCAGGTTTTTAAGTTTTTTTCTTTTTCAACGAAAGGGTAGATAGCTTTAAATAGCCTAAGTTTCAAATGAAAATGGTATTATAAATCCCCTAAAAATCAAAATTTTGAAGATGTGAGATGTGCGAAGGGTATTCAGAAATTATCGAGGAGCTCCGGATAGAGAATAGAGAACTGAGAGAGGAAAATAGCCGCCTGCGTAATGAGCTTGAGAAAAGAGATTCGATTGTCGCAGAGCTGCAAGAAAAGATCGATGAGCTAAAGGAAGAAAATCGGGAATTAAGAGGCAAACTTCACGGTTTTAAGTGGTCTAAAAGGAGTAAAAGGAGTTTAAATTCAAGCGAGGAGAGATATCCTGAGCCAAAGAAGCGTGGTCCCCCTTTTGGGCACAAGGGGACTTCACGCAAGAAGCCCGAAAGGGTGGATAAAACGGTCGTTCTCAAGTTTGAAGCTTGCCCCAACTGTGGAGGAGAGCTAAAAGAGTTGGAGGACGTGAGAGAGAGGTATGAGGAAGAAATAGTCCCTATTCCAATCCTCGTTATCAAATATATCATCAAAGGGGGTTACTGCAAGAATTGTGGTAAGGTTTTTTATCCTGAAGTGCCTGAGACCATCGGAAATCGCCACTTCGGCATCCATTTCCTTCTTTACCTCGCTTACCTGAGATATGTCATGAATTTGCCCGAAAATAAGATTGTTACGCTATTGAATGACACTTACGATGCACATGTCTCGATAGGTACCGTAGTGGATTACCTAAAGAAGGCTGCCGAGATTTTCGGCGATGAATACGAGCGTATAAAGAGAGAGATGCGAGAATCAAGGGTATGCAACTATGATGACACCGGACAGAGAGTGAATGGAGAGAACAAGTGGCTATGGACTTTTCTCTCGAAGGAAGCAACTCTTTTCCTCACGAGGAAGAACAGGGGAGCGAAAGTGGTCGCTGAAGTCCTTGGCGAGGATTACGATGGCGTGAGCACACAGGACTTCTATCCCTCTTTTGACCACGCTCCGGGACGGAAGCAGAAGTGCTGGTCGCATCTGATAGGGGATGCGAGGGAACTCACCGAGAAGAAAAAGCCACCTCCTGAATCGTTCGAGTTCTACGAAGGG
>JASEFB010000016.1:15367-23998 GCA_030019325.1 archaeon
ATGGATATCGCAGATCTATGAGGATGCAAAGGAGGCGGAGAAAGCGCTAAAAAAGAGCGAGGATCGGGAGAGGGTATATGCCGACTTCGTTGAACGTCTGGAGAAGTTCGTAATGCAAGATGGAAAATGGAAGCACCATAAGGTGAAAAGGCTGGCAAAGCGTGCTTTTAAGTACAAGCGGGAACTCTTCACTTTCATCCTCGTCCCAGGCGTGGAGCCTACCAATAACTCTGCTGAGCGGGCTCTTCGACCAAGGGTGAGGCAAAGGAAGATATGGGGTGGCTTCAGGACCGACGAAGGCACCAAAAACGCGGACATCGTGATGAGTGCTCTGGAAACAATGAAGAAGCAGGGGAAAAACTGGTTCATTCAGGGGAAGGAATATATTCTCCGCAAGATTTCTCAAAAAGGTGAATAGGTACAACGGAGTAAAATTACCTTTTATGCCTGGCTGTTCTCAGGTATAAATATCCAGCTAAGGCAGCTAAACCAATTATTAAAAGAAATATGCTGGGAAGCTCCGGGATCGGGGGAAGAGGTGAGCCTGTATTATATGTTATGGTGACATCGTACAATGTCGGCGTGCTTGCTTCAGTTCCATTAAAGTATGCCTTGTACTGGATACATTGGTAGCCATTATGATCGCTACAGATATCCTGACCTGAAGTCTCATAATAGTCGTTGCTTGACCCATTGGGCCCAACAAAACCGGTGTCATAGTCACTGTAGGTCGTCCTTATCTGGAATTTGAGAGAGGCTCCTGCTGGTATAGTGGCATTCCATGAGATTGTGCCCCAGTCATAGGTTCCTCCTGAGTTATGAGTAGAGGAGTTGAGGGTGCCATTCGTAGTCCCTGTTGCAAGCTTTACATCTCCGACTGTGGTAGTCAAGTTTGAAAGAACTCCAGCCTCAAAATCGGGTCGTGAGGTTTGGACCCACATTCCAGATCGATTTTCTTGAGGTCCCTTATCATAAAAAGTTGCTGGATCCTTTTGGTTATTATAAGTTGTGCTTATCCACTTATCACTCCTTGCCGTATTTGAGATGCGGACTTCGTCGATTGTGCCGTTGAAATAATTAACTTGCCCACCAATTTTGAGATTGTTATTCCCACCTAAATAACTATATGTCGGATTAGAAACAGAAGAATCTAAAACACCATTTAAATATATCTCTAAGTTAACATTTGGAGAATCATGAGTAACTCTGATAGCTATATGATTCCAATTATTACTTATATCTGATGATGAATAAAGTGTAGCAAACAGAGAATTTAGGTCTTCAACATAGCTCAAGTTCGAAGCTAATCGCTTGACTACTCGATGATTGTTTGTATCCGTAATGTAGAGATGAGTGTTATCGCAATAAATCCCCAAAATCGGAGATGAGTGCCTATCCTCACCATCTATAATAACCCAGAGTTTATTATTATCGGTAATTTTAATTTTGAAATTTCCTGTTTTTCCTTTAGCAAGGATGTCACCGCCACCATCAACTTTTACCCATTCGCTTATCAAAAAATCGTTATTTTTCATATTCAAACTTGCATCATTCCCGCAATCAACATAATCATCCACTCCATCAAACTCTTGCCCATCGTTAATCTTTCCAGCCTTTCCAGTAGCAGAAACATAGTCATCACCATGATTGGCATTGGAGGTTGAATCGTTATAGAGATCTAAAGTTCCAATTCCTGTTGCATTCTCTTTTAAGTGCCAAACTCCTTTAAAGTTAGAATCCCAGACACCGGTAGGATCCCATTGGTCACCAGCATTGGCATTGCCATAATAGATATAGATTTCAGTATCATTAGAGGCAGATAAAGTAGGAACTTTTACCCAGGCTACTAATTCGCCGGTTGAGGGAACATATTTTTCTATCTCGTGGGAGAGCTTTGTCGTTCCATCAGAAGAAGTGAAAAGAATATCGCCACCATTGGATTTGCCAACATGACCTTCATGAGCTGTATCTCTCAAATCAGGATCAGTTATATTTATGAGCACCGAAAAATTATTCAGGTTAGCAGCAACCTTGGTATAGTCAATGGTGATTTTTTTGCGGCATGCCCAAGAGGCATTGTACCAGTCTGGATCTGGGCTTGCCTGGATTGGCTGAGGCAAAAGGGAAGCCATCAGCATCGCTACCAGAGCCAGCGCCAGAAGTGCATTTATCGCTTTAGCCCATCTTCGTTTATTCATCTTGATCACCTCCAGCTTGAGTTTTTCAGGTAATTTACCAGCCATTCTACATAAGGAACATGCCGCTTCACATCTTCAACACCAAATTTACCTTCATGAAAACCCCAAACATGAACATTAAAGGCCATCGCCCAAGCCACTTCTATTTCCTTCTTTTCCTCTGCCAGCCTCCCTGCTGCCTGTGCTAGAAGATAGCTTCCCCATCTCCCATCTTTCTCAGCCTTTTCATACTCAGGAAGCTTACGTAATTCAGCAAGGACCTTTATGCATTCCTCAACTGCCTTGTAAAGTTTCTCGCTTGCTTGCACTGGATTTCCTTCGGCAATATATTCTTTCCCTTCATCAAGAAATCGTAATATTTCTACACTTCTCATGACCGCTATACATCCCTATTTTTATTACCCGCATGGTCGTATTTGTATAGCTAAGTATCCCTTTAAAAGGTTTTCGGTTTTTTCTCTTACGAGAAAAATTTATGCTCATCTCAAACAGAGCTCATTGGTGAGCAATTCTTTGAGTTCATCGTGGACATCCTTTCCTTGTAACCGCCAGGTAGCGAAGACAGAAGCGATGTACTGATAATATTCAGCACCGTTCTCGGACCTAAAAGCGCCTATGATCTTCCGCATGAGCACATGCTCCCTGATAACCTGCTCGCTGAGATTGTTTGTTGGCTCCATGCCCGGATAGAGAAGGCACGTATACCAGTCTCCGTATTTGTTTAGCTCTGTAGAAAATCCAAAAATCCAATATATACCAATAAGCCCTTACAGGGCTTGCGGGGTCGTGGGGCAGAGCCCCACACTACCAAACAAATCCCAAATCCCAATACTACCAGTTTTGTACCTTATTTTTGCTAATCCTTTCTTTTTGGGATTTGGAAATTGGGATTTACCTGGGATTTGGTAGTATTTGACATTGGGATTTATTGTCCAGCTATACAAATACCAGTCCCCCAAGCCGTTTCTGATATAAGTTACCGGCTTCTTCAGCTCATTGAACTTACTGGATTGCTCCGCTAACTCAGCCATTTCCCTATCCCACACTTCTTTCTGTTGTTTCCGTTCTTCCATGGATGGAGGCGGGTCTTTTCCGAGGAACTCCTTCAATGCCCTGAATTTCACATGAATGATCTCTGACAGCTCCTTACCGCCGGGCTTTTCAATGAACGCATCTACTTCCCTTATCAGGTGTGCCCAGCAGCGCTGCAAAACAGGGAAGATGTTATAGGCTCGCCAGCCATCGGCGACGCCAGCGCAGTTGATCTCGCCGCCGAAAGTTTCCCGCAAGACGTTCTACCCCCTCGACGGTCTGATCACTACCACAACTTCGTCATCATGCGTCCTGAAAGTCCAGAGCCAGTGGTTTTTACCGAGAACCCGCATCCCCGTCTCGTCCATATAATTCCATGCTGCATCTCTGACTTTCTCGAGATTTGCGAAATAAGCGCTCTTGCATGCTTCTCCTACACGAAGGATTGCATCCTGAATGCCCTTAGGCGTGATCTCGAAGGAATTGAGGTGGGAAGCGAAATCCTTGATTCTACGAAGAACACCACGGAGGCTGAATTTCAACATTGTCAGATATACGAGCAGATTCACACCGAATCTACCCTTCTGAGGGCATTCCTCACTCTTCGCGGTAAAGTTACGTCCGCAGTCATGGCACTTGTACTTGTGCCGATTGAACTGTATGACCTCGATCTTGGGAGGCGGTGGGATCTCCTCGATGACCTCCTTTTCAACACCACACTCCTCTAAATTGGTACTGCCACAACGGTCGCATTGGTCAGCAGTGACTTCCACCACCCTGTCGGGCTCAGGTGTTGGCCTGGTTGCCCCTCTGTGCCCTTTTGGAGCACCACGCCTTTTTGATTTCTTTGATTTTGATTTCTCTTTAAATCTTTGCGCAGAAGGAGGAGTATGAGGATTCTCATATTTGGCGAGTTTCGCTTTTAGCTCTTCGATTAGCTTTGCCTGTTCTGCATTCTCCTTTTCCAGCTCTGCTATTCTTTCTTCCAGCTCCTTTATCCGGAGCATCAAACTTTGATAATTGCTTAGCGTCTCCCCGTTCAGACTTTCAGCCATCAAAACGGTATTATGATTATGCATATATTTAAATATGTTCATTTTCCGCTCCAAATATTGAGCTGATAGTTGTTTCCCTTACCACAAAAGAAAATCGGTGGGAAAGTTTTAAAATGGGGGAACTATACAAATACGCATGGTCTATATAAACCTTTTACTTTGACAATGTCATATTAGCATCAATTTTAATAAAGATATCTCTTGGGCATTGCGATAACATGATTATAATCCAAGAAATATTCCTTTTTAACCAATCTGAGCTTGTCACTGAAAAGAATTTTGAGCTCGTGAGCATCCATTCATTGTGCAAAGAACTTGAGAATAGAGGATGTATGACAGAAGTCCGTAGATAGCCCAAGCTACCCGCCCTTGAACGATTTCATCATCGGCATTCGTCAATTCGCTTGCTTTATGCTTCCGTTGCCCACTTAAGGACCTCTGTGTCGGTCTTTCATTCGGCTTTTACGCGACCGAGTTCGATTGACCAGATGTTTGGTCACTTGTGCCCTGGCTGCATCAGGCGTTAGCTGTGGCAGCGGCATGACAGCACGCAGTAGAGCTCGTACATTCGCCGTGGACAACGCCGGTAACACGTCCACCTCAAACTGCTGCAACAAGCTTGGGTCACGAGCGTACCGCTCCGCCCACTCGATTTTTGTCTGTGTGATGAACCATAGAGAGAGAATGGTCAGCGCCAGATGGTGCATCCACGCCAAATACTTCTGTGCTTCCAGTTCGTCCCAGCCCAGCTCAGATTTTGCATTCTGGTTGGCACGTTCCACGAAGTATCGCTGACATTTTAGCCAGGCAAGGCGTTTGAAGGGCGTGTTAGGAGAGGCATTGCTCATTGAATACGTGCATTTTCCACCGCTTTCACGCCGCATCACCAGCCATTCCTGGACAGGTTCGTCTTTATGGATTGCCCAGATACGTCGTGCCGCGAATTCATCATTCAACTCACCACGCTCGGTATCGCGCACCCGAACGCGGCGCCAGTTCGTGTCTTCCTGACGGGCAACGTCGGATACCTTCAGGGGTTTGTCCGGCGATAACACACGAGATCTAGATAGTTTTGGACCACGCCTGCCAGGTTTAGCTTCTGGTACGCCCACAACGGGTCGTTTCAGGTAAACCTGCGTATTATGTGGGACATCAGCCATATAAATGAACTCTACGGCATTCATTTCTGCACGGAAGTCACTGCTCTGCCCGTAGAAGTCATCGCAGCAAATTGCCTCGAAGGGAAGACCGTTAGTGTGGGTTCGCTGGATCATCTTCCAGCCGAGTTCTATCTTCGTCTCGAACTCCCGCTCAGCAGGAATGCCGAGTTTTTCCCTTAACTCCGCCATCTCTGGTGTAAACCAATCTTCGGGCAGATACAACTCCCCGTCCACCCACGTCCACACCGATCCGTTGGCATAAGCCAGAAAAGTACCCACCTGACTCATATCCACCTTCCCCAACCGTCCGTTATACTGCCGCCCAGACCCTGCGCTCTTCTTCCCCGTCTTGACGTCCGCGCTCTCATCCAGAATAAGCACACCGCCCCGTTCTAACCCCGGCGTGGCTGCAATCTCCGCTTGCACCTGCTGTATCACCGCCCACGCCGACCACGGGGAGTTTGACATGAAATGCTGCATGTTCTGCTCTGGTACTCCCGTGCTTAACCCAATATTGGCAAAATTACGCTTTTCCGGCATTCGTAACTGCCCACTCATGTAGTTATACGCGTATTCGCCGGTATCACGAGTTTTAGTCTTAAATCTCTCTCGAAATCGATGCCAAAACCCGGACAAACGCTGAGTGAGATTCTGTGTAACTCCGTTTGGTAGCCCCCATCGTTGGGGCTCGAATACAGATTCATGATTTTTTTTGTGCACATGCTTTGCAATAGAAGTATAGGTTATATAAATGTGACATTGTCAATGTAATCTGTGGTTATAAAAATATCATGTCCGAAATCGTAAATCAAAGCCTGCAAAAAATAGCAAAAGGCACCGGTATAATCTTTACCGGCACGATTATTGGTATGCTTTTAGGTTTTGTAGGTAGAGTTCTTTTAGCAAGATTGTTTACATACCAAAGTTTTTAATTCATCTTTATAACAAGATAATCCCATGCTTATCATAGAAGTATCCGAAATAATAGGAAAATACCCAGTTTACAAAAAAGGCGATAAAATAGTGATAGATGGTCACGAAATAGTCTTAGAAAAAACAGATGCAATGGATGAAGAATATTTATATAGATACAAATCTTCAAAAGAAATCATAAAGATGAGGGATATGGGAGTGGTTATAAGAGATGATGAAATTGAAAATAGACTAAGGGGGTAAAGAGTGACAAAATATAAAAGTGGGGTATTGAGGGATGCAGTAAAAGAAGCGTTGGAGCATTTACCGGAGGAAATGCTCGCAGAGGTCTTTGATTTTGTGAGCTATCTCCTTGCGAAGGAGGAGAGAGAAAGGAGAGAGGAAAAAGAAGAGGAAAGGAAATTGGACCCACAAAAAGACCCTATCCTGAGGTATTACATAGGTGGAGTCTCGCACGGCTCTTTGGCAAAGGATATTGACCGTGAGCTCTATGGGGAATAGACCGGCTGTGAAAATATTCATAGACACATGGGGATGGCTTGCCCTGCGAGATAGGAGAGAAGATAGACACGAGGAGATAAAGGATCTATGTCTGGATTTGCGTGGTAGAGGATACTCATTTTACACCTCCGATTACGTCTTGGACGAGACTTTTACACTTCTATTTAGACGGTTACGGTTTGAAGAGGCGAGGAGGTCGCTTGATGTAATGGACATGGCTATCGAGGAAAGTTATCTCCGTTTAGAGCGTATCACAGCGGAACGATTCGAGAAAGCAAAGAGTCTGAGGATGCGATTTCAAGATAAGCCCAGGATCTCGTTTACTGATTTCACTTCTATGGTTGTCATGGCGGAACTGGGAATCCCCGATATTCTCACGGAAGATGAGCACTTTACCCAAGTAAGTATGGGCTTTCAAAAGGTTCCATAGGAGGGGGAAAGGTGGAGAAGAATAAAAGAATACTTTGGAAAAGAAATTTTACATTGAGCTATTAGAAAAGCTTTACCAACAACCTTTCTTAAAAAGAAAGCTTGACTAAAGAAACAAGATTTTCTTTTAGCACTGTGGGGCTCTGCCCCATCACGGGCTCCGCCTGTGCCCCCGCATCGTGGGCTCCGCCCACGTCCCCGAAAACCCTGAAAGGGTTTACCGGAGGGGCTTACCCGAAAACCCTGTAAGGGCTTAGTTTTCTTTTATAAACCTTAACTTCGTCAAAACATAGGGAACATATAATTCCTAACTGCCCTATAAAGTCTGATCTTAGCATTTAACGAGAGGATAAAACCAAAAAGGTTTTTATTAGTATGTTCCCTGTTTCTCTATATGGGGAACATGGAAGAGTGGGCGAGAAAGTGGTTGAAAAATCAGCGACATGAGGGTAAAAAGTGTCTCGAAATTAAGATGCAGGGGTCAAATTGCTATGTCTATCATACAACCAATCGTTATGACAGAGAGATAAAAAAGGGGCGCAAAGTATCAAAATACCTCGGAAAACTTGACAAAGAAAAGGGATTTATTCCAAAGGGAGAAAATAAACGGGCTGTTGCCGGCCCGCGAAATATCACCGAGTATGGTAATTCGATGCTGCTACACGAAATGATGAAGGACATCAAACCCCTATTGAAAAAGGGTTTCCCCGACCATTGGGAGGAGATCTGCGCTCTTGCTATGGTGGGTGTTTCTGGCAATGCCCCATTAAAACGGGTAAAAGATGCATGGGGGAAGCTCTACAATGCTGAAAATATCAATCCAAGTCTAAACCAAAATAATCTCACCCGC
The DNA here is from genome assembly GCA_030019325.1 of archaeon. Classification (GTDB taxonomy): domain Archaea; phylum Halobacteriota; class Syntropharchaeia; order Alkanophagales; family Methanospirareceae; genus ANME-1-THS. Next base: position 23,526 of record JASEFB010000016.1, read on the forward strand.
GTGATGCGTGATGTGGGCGTGAATCGGGCTGGTCAGAATGTCCTATTCAAGGAACTTGCAGATATGAGCGATCAACTTGTTTATGACCTGAGTTCCATGTTCTCCCGTTCTATGAGCATCAATCAGGCTGAGAAGGGCTACAATAAGGATAAGATACAGGTACCTCAGAGCAATCTCGCTCTCCTGTGCAGCGCTGACACTGGATTGCCAACAATGATTCGCTCTCTTCCTGGCAGTGTGAAGGATATAAAACCCTCTGTCACTCGATCAATGAACTCGATATTGGAGGAAAGATCCTCATCCTCGACAGGGGTTTCTTCTCTGAAGGTGCCATAAAGTTCCTGGGAGGTAAGGAGACCTCCTACGTGCTCCCGGCAAAGAGGAATAGCCATTATTACGATACACGTATCCACCTCAAGTATTTGTATAGCTGGACAATAAATCCCAATGTCAAATACTACCAAATCCCAAGT
>JASEFB010000179.1 GCA_030019325.1 archaeon
CCCATCTATATTGAAGTGCGTCGCCATCTGGATCTGTGGAATTACTCGCATCAAAGGTTAGTGGTGAGCCTTCATTACCTACATAAGGGCCATTAGCATTTGCTACTGGTGGCTGATTATACGGTGAGCAATGTAAAGGTCACCTTTAACGATTGTTATGATATCATTAAAGTCACGATCTCCTCCACCTGGTAGATCTTCAAAGCCCAATTGCCACGTCTGAAAGCCTAAATCAGAAATAGCAGCGTGAACTTGGCCATCTGCATTTCTCTCTCCCGGACCATTAAGCCAGGTATTACCAGAGCAAGGATGATGGATAAAGAAGATTAACTCCGTTCCTGTTGGAAAATGTCCCAAGTTAAACACTGTACCGGGAGTAGTCGAGTGTTCCCATCCCAGATCTCTTCTGTCTGGACTCCACAAACCATATAAGTTGTTACAACCTGCATCCGAGGGTTGAAATGTCACTGTGACATCGCTATCTTCTGAAAGGACTATTATTCTAGCAGCAGGATAAAGAGCCGCTTCCACCGACGGTATTACTGCCAACATGCTTACAACCACCATCACCGCAAATAAAATCGTTGTAATTGGTTTTCGTACACTATTTTTCGTATTGTTCTTCATTTCTTTCTTTTTCACCTCCTAAAACTTTTCTTTTACAAAGAAACCTTTACTAAAGAAACTTATATTTTTCCTTAGCCAAGGTTTCTTCTCTGCGGAAATGGTATTTTTTAGGCGTCCCATCCCAAACGCCCTCATCATATGATTAGATGAGCATGATTTCTTTTCTTTTAGCACAGGTTTTCTTTTTTCCAAAAAGAAAAAGTGTTATAGCGCCCCTCCTCGGCGCTTTCATCCTCTACTAAAAGAGGGATGAACGTGCGACGCTTAAGACATCG
>JASEFB010000180.1 GCA_030019325.1 archaeon
CCACTGTTCGAGATCACATTTTTCTCCAATAATATATATAGTTTGGTTATCAAACCAACATGTTTGATTTTAAGAGTTCTAAGATTGTGGGGCAGAGCCCCACAATCTCATAAACATGGATTATTTGATCAAAGAAAAATTATTTTAAACGAGTCTTGAACTAAACTTGAAATAACTAAGGAAGACAAGGGGAGAGAACCGATGATAAAGAAAAATCGTGTATTTCCATTTAGAAAACACCTTACATTAAAATTGTTTCAAAAAAATGGCGGAATAATAAGCCATTATGAACTTGCTAGAGAGATGGACTTAGAAGTCAGGTACGTCTCGGCTCTACTCTGGTACTATAAAAAACAGAACCTAGTGGAAAAAGTTGACAATGAGCTAGGATTGTGGAGACTGACTGATAAGGGATGGGAGAGGTTCGTTTTTCTTGATCTACGATTGAAAATGGAAAAAGATACCTTAAGATTCCCAGGGAAAAAGTTAAAGACGATTATGTGGGAAGCACTTAAAAATAAATAGATAAGCTTCTCAACAGACTTTATATCATCCTCATAACAAATTGGATAATGGACCAAAAACATTTTAAAAGATTGGTTTTAATTCTATCCCCTATTAGAGAATACCACAATCGCTTTCCTTACTAATTACTTCGCGCACTACCCTTTTTGTTCCCTCATCACAATGGGCTATCGCATCCTCCCATGTTGGAAATCTTCCATGGCGAGCATAAAAATAATATTGATAATATAGACTATCTCGATTATGTGGTTCGTTTAGAGTGTGATCACATGCACATTCTTGACAAACATCTGGCTTTGGCGGGATTAATTTCAATCCTCTTTCCTCCTTTTCAAATGGTTTCATTGTTCCTCTCTTCTTTTT
>JASEFB010000181.1 GCA_030019325.1 archaeon
CCAAAGCAGTTGCTACCATGTCCTCGAGGTATATCCCGCGTTCCTCCAGCCTTGTCAGTATCGGTCTATCCATTCCCAACTGATGGTGATAAAAAAGGGCATCCTTCACTCCCTCTCGTACCACGTCGTAGATTGTTCTTCCTATTTTGGTTGCTTTACCTGCAAAGAGCTCCTCTTCTGCGATGCTTTTTTCCGTAAACGCTTTTTCTAAAAGGGTTTTCCCATAGCATGCAATAACCACGGAATCTGTAGAGTCACCAGTGAATAAGTCCCCCTTTTCATCGTGCACGTCAAGGTCAAAGAAAGCTGCTGTTTTCGCTTCGGTTGCTACAATTATCGCATTCGCCATTCCGGATTGCGACAAGTTCTTCTGTATCATCAGGATTATGTTCACCGTCGAGCTCGATGGTGAAGGTGATTTTGAGATCCCTGCGGTTATAATCGCAGTTACATCCTCTTTCTCAATGATTCGTGCATTATTCATGGGGACGGCGGTCATCATACCAACGATTTCGCCTCTTTTTAACCCTTTCCTCTCAGCGAGCGAATCGAAGAGTTCAAAAGCATCTCCTTTGAAGTCCTGGCTTACATTCACAGTGAGTATCGTTTTTGCCCTGACGAAACCCCCATTATAGACTGCGGAACTCAGCACGGTGAAATCCCCATGCACGGCAATATATTCTTGCGTTTTCTCTATTTCCATTTCCCTGTCAGTTAATCAAAACTTTCTTGGAAAGAAAAGCTTTACCAACCAACTTTTTTACCTCCGGTAAAAACCTTGACTAAAATTTTTTTTAGCACAAACCTTTTCTTAAAAAGAAAAGCTTTACCAAAAGAATTATTTTCTTAGCACAGGTTCTTTTTTAAAAAGA
>JASEFB010000182.1 GCA_030019325.1 archaeon
CTTGCCGCGCTCCGCGCGGGTGCGGACTGGGTGACGATAGCGGCGCCTAGAAGTGTTTCTGCCATTATCGCTTCGTTTTCACCCAATTTGATTGTTCACCCTCTTTCTTCTGAGCTATTGGTGGAGAAGGACGTGCCCGTGGTATCGAATTTGATAAAACAGCATGACGTCGTGGTATTAGGCATGGGATTGGGAGCAGACGAGGAGACGAAAAGAGCAGCGAGATTGATAATCGAAGATGAAGTGAGCAAGAAGGTGGTCGTCGATGCTGATGGCTTTTATGGATTACATCTGCCAATTCAAACTTTAAGAAAGTTTGATCAACAAACTAAGCCCTTACAGGGCTTGCGGGGTCAACGGGGCGAAGCCCCGTTATTTAGAAAAAGTTTGATCAAAAATGCTGCGCATGCTTCGCTGGAAGAGAAGCTTGTTATCGTAACGCCTCATGCCGGAGAGTTCTCGAAGATGGAAATCGGCGGTGAAGGAGGGCGTGTAACAGTACCGCCCGAGGATAGGATGGAAGAACGAATAGATTTTGTCAGGGATTTTTCTCGGCTCAACAACGTTGTTACGTTGATGAAAGGTCCCACCGATATTATATCAGACGGGACTCGTGTGAAGCTCAACCGAACAGGAAATGCTGGAATGACAGTTGGCGGCACGGGTGATGTATTAGCCGGTATAACCGGTGCGTTCTTTGCAATCTCTTCTGACCCGTTCAAAGCAGCAATGGCCGCTGCGTTTGTCAATGGTACTGTGGGGGATCTCGCATTTGAGGAAAAAGGGTATGGGCTACTTGCGACAGACGTCATAGAGAATATTCCAAGGGTTATAAAGGATTTTAGATAAAAGCCCTTAACGTTCCATGTAAG
>JASEFB010000183.1 GCA_030019325.1 archaeon
CTTGGGATTTGGTAGTATTTGACATTGGGATTTATTGTCCAGCTATACAAATACTCCTTAATTACTCTATCTTCTCCTACCCTATTTATTTCTTTCCCAAGCAACCTAACAAAAGGTGCTGTAATGTAAAGGATAAGAATTAAAATTAAAAATAATCCAGAAGAAACCTGAGCCTGCTGATGTTACGTACGGATGAAATCATCAAGAAATATGCGTTCTTGAACAAAGGGTCGTTCAGGTGCTGTTTCAGTTCCTTACGGTTTTTTGGTAGCCAGAGGTTCATGTATCACTCCTTTTTTAACCACAGATTAACACAGATTACACAGATTTCTTTCTTTTCGATTACAAAGGATTTTGCTATTTTTTGCAGGCTTTGATTTATGTTTTCGGATATGGTTTTAATCTATTGCAGATGCAAGATTATAAAATCTCAGCTTATTTATGGCATTTGGTATGGCGAGAGTCATCAAACATCCCCCTCATCCAGGTTGTCATAAATCGGAATCGGGACTCGTTCACGACTTCCATGATATTCAAAATTCCGCACTCTTCTCTATATCTTCCCTGTTTTCGGTAAACCGCTCATGCACTTTCTTCAAACCATCCTCGAATTCCATCTGCGGCTCGTAATCTAACAGCCTCTTCGCCTTCTCGATAGATGATAGTAATCTTGTCTTCACATCCCAGTCTCTTCTCTCTACATATCTAATCCCTGCTTTATTACCCGCGAGTTCGTTCACAATGTTTGCCAAATCTATAACCCAGTGCTCCTTGCCGGAGCCGAGATTTATAGCTTCTCCGACTGCTTCTTCTTTTATGCCCATTGCCAATAATCCATCAATTATATCATCCACATACGTCCAATCCCTTG
>JASEFB010000184.1 GCA_030019325.1 archaeon
CTATTTCTTCTACCACTTGCATCTAAATCACCTCCATCATATAATCTTTTGTCTTTAGTTTAAATAATATTTGATTTTTGGTAATTAGGATTTGTTTAGAATTTCGCACTTAGGATTTAGGATTTTCAATCAAAACCACCACTTATCTTCCCATCGCCCCAAATGCCAATCCCAACTTCCCTTATCCTTATCCCTTGTTCAACCGCTTCCACTACCATCTCCGATTTCACTGCATCGCCATCCCCTTTCAATCTAATCGTTTCCATCGCATACAAACCTTTTCTTATGTGGGGCTCCGCCCCACGACTCCGCAAGCCCTGTAAGGGCTTAAAGAAAAGCTTTACCAAAAGAACTGTTTTCTTAGTACAGGTTCTTTTTCTAAAAGAAAGTGTTTTGTGAATCACTGACTTTTACCGTCGCACCACGATTCGCCGCGAAATTGAGCACCCTAGCCCAGAGTAATCTCAATAACAACATCTTCTTCTTGTTCTCTTCCTTCTCATCACCAATAAATCTCGATCCAATCACTAAATCCGCATCGTAATCCACTATCGGCGCTAAAACCTTCGGTATATCCGCCGGGTTATAATCGCAATTTGCTTCAATTAATACTAATGCATCCGCATCACGCTTCTTCGCTTCTTCTATTAACTTCCGGATGGCAACGCCTTCTCCTGCATTTCCTTGCTTTATCACAAACCTTTTCTTAGAAAGAAAAGCTTTACCAAAAGGACTATTATTTTTTTCTTTTAGCACTGTGGGGCTCTGCCCCACGACCCTGCAAGCCCTGTAAGGGCTTAGTTTTCTTTTTTGTAACCGTAACTCCGCAAGTTAACCCATAGGTAGAACCTGAGGGAATAATGAACACA
>JASEFB010000185.1 GCA_030019325.1 archaeon
GGCGGAGCCCACGATGCGGGGGCACGGGCAGAGCCCGTGATGGGGCAGAGCCCCATAAAAGTAGGGCATGTGGAGGCAGGATTAAGAAGTTATGATAGGAACATGCCGGAAGAAATAAACAGGGTTTTGACGGATCACTGCTCTGATTTTCTGTTTGCCCCAACAGAAAATGCGAAGAAAATCTTGCTCGGTGAAGGCGTTCCAGATGCCAGAATTTTTGTTACTGGAAACACGATTGTAGATGCTGTATATCAGAACATTAAAATTGCAAACGATAGGATAAACGCTCTTAATCATTTGCAGCTCGAACCAAAGAATTATTTTTTGGTGACAGCGCATAGGCAGGAGAATGTTGATGTTAAAGAACGGTTTGAAGGCATTATCAACGGCTTGGAACGTGTTGCAGATGAGTTTGGCTTGCCCGTTATTTATCCGATTCATCCGAGAGCAAAGAAAATGATGAATCATTTTGGGTTAACAGAGCATGGCATCATGTTTATTGAACCGGTAGATTATCTCTCCTTCCTTCAATTGGAATCGAGGGCGAAATTGGTGTTAACGGATTCAGGCGGTGTGCAGGAGGAGACGTGCATATTAAAAGTACCCTGCGTTACGTTACGCGATAATACGGAAAGACCAGAAACGTTAGAGGTGGGCTCAAATACTCTTGTCGGAACAAAGCCTGAGAAAATACTGGAGGGCGCTAAGATAATGTTAACCAGAGAAAACAACTGGAAGAATCCGTTTGGAGATGGAACGGCTGGGGAGAGAACCATCAAAATATTGACGGAGCAGCTTGAGAGGTAGTAATATGGTAACTATTCAGCCTGCTTGCATGATGCCCAGAGATGGGCTTAAAGATATGCTCT
>JASEFB010000186.1 GCA_030019325.1 archaeon
ACGAAGTTCACCAGAAAAGCCAAATTTGATGGGGATTGCAGATATGCACGGGATGATCCCTGAGTATCTGGGAGGATTTCGGACTTCAGCCGGACCGGAGGTTTTGAATTCCTGGGCAGTACCCATTCCTATCCTAAATGAGCATGTGTTGGAAACTACTAGACGGCTTGATGGGGAGATAAAACTGTTGGTTATGGATGTTCATACCAGGCTGCCTGTGGGTGAAATAACCTACGATGATGTGTGGCGAAACTGTGACCTTTCTGTGAGGTTTGACGCATCAAAATGCATCGAATGTGAAGAGTGTCAGGTTACCAGCATTTGTCCTACGGATGCATTTGACGTTCTGGCTGAGGAAGTAAATGAGGATCTATGCTGCAATTGCGGCGCATGTGTGAGATTCTGCCAAGGGGGTGCTTTTTATTGCACTCTTGGCTTTGTCACTCTTTTTGGAAGAGAAATTCCAGTAACACTGCGTCAATCAGACAGAAAAAAGGCAGCAAAGCTGGCGGAAATGCTGAAGAGGAAGATTTTAGATGGAGATTTTATACTTACTGTGCCTGTAAGCAGGCTTTAATACTTAAAGTTGAATGGAAGAGGCAAAATGGAAGAGGCAAAGTACCACTTGGAATGTTTGGAATGTAGGAAAGTAATCACAGATAGATATACAAATACGTGCCCTGAAGGTCACGATTCGTTGTTAAGAACCGTGTATAAAAGAAAGAGGATAGGGAAACTTTCGGGGAAAGGGATGTTCAACTATATAGATTGGCTGCCGGTAGAAGAAATGTTGCCTGTAAACACGAACCCGATTACATACAAAAGCGACGGATTTGGAAGAGAAATCGGATTAAAGAATTTGTATA
>JASEFB010000187.1 GCA_030019325.1 archaeon
TGCATCGAGTAGTGCGGCATTTTGGATGGTCATTTGACGTGATGGTCTGCTATCACGACACAATCCAACATAAACCACATCCAGCACCGTTTATAGAAGCTACGAATCGTTTGAAGATTGCTGCTAGAGATTGCTGGGCAGTAGGCGATGAACCAAAGGATATTATTGCAGCAAGGGCAGCGGGTATGTATACGGTTGCTGCACTTTGGGGTTCACTTAACAAAGTGTCTCTGAAAATAACAAAACCGGATGCTATATTTGAGACAGTAACATCATTTTACGATGCGATTTAATTACCTTTCACGCTTCTATCATTAAGATGTAGGCGCAACTTCCGATAACAGAGCGTATCTGGCTTTGTGCCTTCGGCACCCTGCCCAAATTCAGCCTTACGGCCGGACTTCAGATATGCTCGGAACGTTATAAAATTCCCAACCGATCCGGTCACACTCACACAATTTCATAATACGTATTCCTCTGTGCTACCGGTCTGCTAACAGACTTCACCGCTTTAATGATCTCTTCCACTTTTGCTGGTTTATACTCCTTCCCCGCCGCAGTCACCACGTTCTCCTCAAGGATCGTGCCCCCAAAGTCGTTCGCGCCAAAGAACAATGCTAATTTGTCTACTTCAAAGTCCTGCGTGAGCCATGAAGCCTGTATATTCTTTATGGGATGTAAAACAACCCTCGAAATCGCTACCACTTGTAAATATCTCGTTACCGATACCGGCTCTTTTATACGCTCGTGAAGTTCTGTGTTCTTCGGCTGAAAAGTCCAGGGGATAAAGGCAGTGAAGCCTTTTGTTCTGGTCTGTAAATCCCGTATCTTGAAAAGATGTTCGATGATATCCTCATCGTGTTC
>JASEFB010000017.1 GCA_030019325.1 archaeon
TTCTTTGAGCGAAGTAGCTCTATCCTCTCTATTCCAAGGGACCGCAGTTCATGATGCATGGGAGTCCTATTTCAAATACGACTGCGACCATGCTCTTTGCAATGCCCACCACCTGCGAGAGCTAACCGGTATCTTTGAACAGGAGAAAAAGGAATGGCAAAAGGAGATGATTGAACTGCTACTCGAGATCAAAAAGGCTGTTGACGAGAGAAGAGCTGAAGCTGATAAATTAGACCCAGCGCAGATTGAGATCTTCGAAGCAAGATATGATCAGATCATCGAGAAGGGCATTGCCGAAGATCCACCCCCTATACCCGAAGATAAACCTCGGAAGCGTGGTAGAAAGAAACAAAGCAGAGCTAAAAACTTGCTCGACCGCTTGAAGAAACATCGCAGGGAGACACTAGCATTCATGTACGATTTTAGCGTCCCGTTTGACAACAATCAGGCAGAGAGGGACATCAGGATGATGAAAGTTCAGCAGAAGATATCAGGCGCATTTCGCAGTGCCAGGGGAGCAAATATCTTCTGCCGTATCAGGGGTTACATATCCACCCTCAGAAAGAACTCTATTTCGGTCATCAATGCCCTTCAAGCTACCTTCGAAGGGAATCCTTTCATCCCGACACGTTCAAGCCCTTAGAATCTTTCACTTTATTGGCGTGAGATGGATTGGCTGAATAGTTACCTTTTTTCTTTAATACAAAACCTTGAGGAAGGAGTTCTTGAATTTTTTTGACTTTAATTTCTCCCTTTGGAGAACACATTATCACCTCGGTGTTTTCACCAAATTCCCATATCACTTGCAGGCATGCTCCACATGGTAGACAGAGAGAAGGGGTATCAGAAACGACTGCAACAGCTGTTATCCTTCTCGCACCTTCAGATATAGCTTTAAAAATAGCTACTCGTTCAGCACAAACCGTTAGGCCATACGAGGCATTTTCTATATTTGTGCCACTAAAGATACGACCATCATTAGTCAATACCGCAGCCCCCACCCTCAAGTGGGAATAAGGAGAATATGAATTCTTCAAAGCTTCTTGTGCTACCTTTATAAGCCTGTCTTTATTTCTCATCCTCTTATCTTTGTTGATATAAATAAATCAAAAACCTCAGAAACTTTTGAACCTATATTTTTTATCCTCGCCCTATCCCTACGAGGTTTGATGTGATCAACAACTATCATATCAACATATCCTCGGCACAGGATCACTGATTGGCGTTTCAACAATCCTCCTGCCACCAACCCGTGTCTTCATCACCACTCCCTTGAGCTCGTTCGTCACTGAACCAATAATCGATGCATCTTTTCCCTTCTCTGTTCTCCGCAGCGCCTCAAGCACCTCATCGGCTTTCTCGTTTACCACGCCCATAACCACCTTTCCTTCATTACCTATCTCCAGAGGGTCGATCCCTAACATCTCACACGCACTTCGAACTGATTCTCGTATCGGAATTTTATCCTCTTCGATCAGGATGCCTACGTTCGATTTCTCGCTGAATTCATTGAGTGTATTTGCGAGTCCACCTCTCGTCGGGTCTTTCATCGCAACCACACCGCCAACTTCCAATAGCTCATGAATCAGCTTATTTAAAGGCGTTATATCAGATTTTAATTCGGTATCAAACTCGAACCCCTCCCTGAACGAGAGCAGTGCGACACCATGGTCGCCGAGGTAACCGGAAACGATTATTTTATCACCGTCTCTGAGATTAGAGTCTATTAACCAGTTCGCATCTAATTTCCGGTACTTTCTCACTTCCCTCATATTCCTCTCCAAGGCCTCTGTTCGCTTTCCCATCGCAGAGGTATTCACCACGATCTTCTCCACTGCACCCTTTTCAACAACTTTCGTATCACCAGTGACTATAGAGACCCCCGCCTCTTCGCATGTCTCCTTCATGCTCTCCAAAATCCGCTCAAAATCGCTGAACGGGAACCCTTCTTCTATCACAAATGCCGCAGATAAGCACAGCGGCTCGGCACCCATAACCGCAATATCGTTAACGGTACCTGCGATTGCCAGACTCCCGATATCGCCACCCGGGAAAAATAACGGTTTCACGGTATGCGAGTCAGTAGTGAAAACAATGCTGTCAACGACTGCTGAATCATCCAATGCGTTCAAAGGCACCTCTACATCAATCTGTACCCTATTGTTACCTCTCATCATACCATTGAAATTGAAGTAGGTGAGCACGAGCTTGAGCAACTCGTGCATCCCTTCACCCCCTGCTCCATGCTCCAGTTTTATACTACCTTTCATCACCATTCACGAAACCCCCTGCACCTTACTGATAATATATACCTTATTAGTAGTATAGCGGGACTATAAATCCCAATGTCAAATACTACCAAATCCCAAGTAAACTCCAATTTCCAAATCCCAAAAGGAAAGGATAAGTAAAGTTAAGGTGTTAAAATTGGTAGTATTGGGATTTTGGTTTTGTTTGGTAGTATTGGTATATATTTTGATTTTGGATTTTCTACGGTGCTAAACAAAAACCCTTATTATTTTGAGGAGTATTAAGAAGTGTAATGCACTATGGGTTCAAAAAGAGAGATAGTATTCATCACCACAAATTCGCACAAAGTAAAGGAGATACAAGATTTGGTCGAGTCTGAATCGAGGAATATAACAATCGTGCATAGAGACTATGAATATCCCGAATTGCAGCTCGAAGAGATAGAAGCGGTGGTGAAAGCAAGTGCGACGTATATACAGGAGAAGATGGCGATTAAAAATTCATTCTTCATAGAAGACTCCGGGTTGTTTATTCACGCGTTACATGGTTTTCCCGGTACTTTCTCCGCGTTCGTCTTCAAAAAGATAGGTAATGAGGGGATCCTGAAATTGATGGCTGATAAAAAGGGCGAAGAAAGAAAAGCTACTTTTAAGACTGCTGTTGCATTCTGCGAATCGCAAAATAAAGAGCCAGTTCTTTTTGTCGGCACTGCGGAAGGGAGAATAGCGGAGGAGATGCGCGGGAGTGGTGGCTTTGGCTACGATCCCATATTTGAATTCGAAGGCAAGACGTTTGCAGAGATGAGCACTGAGGAGAAGAATAAAGTATCGCATAGAAGCAGAGCTTTCAAGAAATTATTGGATTACCTCTCTTAGCTTAGATATGAGAAGAGGGGGGGAGAGCATATCTATAGAGTATTCTTATTCTTTACGAAAATTTAGAAAAGTTTAAATAATCGATTCATTTTCTATGTATAGGGGATGAAAAGAGGAAAGGCGAGAAAGTGGTTTACCGCTCTCATGAAGAGAAAAGAAGATACTGCCTCGCAGCGATTTTCCCCTCATCTAAAATTACTTTTATTCAACACCGTTTTACAAAAAATGTCCCTGTTTTTGCCCCATACCAAGAAATTTTTTAACCTCTTTGAGGAGCTTGCTGATAAAGCGGTAGAAGCATCGCAACTGCTGGTGGATTTAGGTGCTGAATATCGCTCCTCTACACCCTTTTTACTGAGCCCAGATTATCGCAGTTCGAGCCTCTTGCAGATAAAAGAAAGGCTTAAAATACTGGAGGACGAAGCAGATTCGGTCGTTCATCAAATCGTACAGGAATTATTTTTTGACCACACACGAGTCACGGAGGAGAAGGGGGATATACGATACTTCGCTCATAACCTTGACAACGTAATAGATGGTGTGGAAAAAGCTGTAACACGATTGGCGTTTACTCCACGACCTACAATTCCTGAACTGGTAAGTGAGTTCGCTCCGGTTATCTTAGAGGCATCGCAGGAGATAAAAAAAGCTGTGAGTTGTTTGCGCGCTATAAGACGCGAAGAAATAACTATAGAAAACTGTTGTATAAGGATAAACGAATTAGAAAACGAAGCGGACAAAATAAATCGGAGATGGCTGAAGATGCTCATGACCACACCGGTGGAAGATCCTAATGAAGTGCTTGAAAGACTGCTGCTTAAAGAGATAGTGGAGATTTTAGAGGATGCTATGGACAATTGTGAAGACGTGGCTAATATTTTGGAGACCTTTAGAGTAAAGGGCGGCATCTGATGGTCACGGCTTTGGTCTTTGTCATCATAATAATACTATTAGCATTAGTTTTTGATTTCTTGAATGGCGCGAATGACCGTGCAAATGCGATTGCCACGACTGTAGCCACTAAAGCGATGACACCTCTAAAGGCGTTGATTGTGGCGAGTCTATTTAACCTTGCTGGCGCTTTTGCTTCTACAAGAGTGGCTGAGACCATAGGCAAAGGAATTGTTGACACTAAAAGTTTAGCACCGGATATATTTTTTATTGTTCTCATTGGTGGTCTGATTGGAGCCATAATATGGGTGTTTTTCTGCACAACTTTTGGAATCCCAATAAGCGTGAGTCATTCGCTGGTTGGCGGACTTCTGGGTGCTGGAATAGCTGCAGGAGGGCTGATACACTGGGATATACTCACAAATAAAGTGTTTCTCGCTATTGTATTGGGTCCTTTAATGGGACTTATAGCAGGGCTCCTGATTTTCTCTCTCGTTAGTTGGCTAATTTACCTGATTTTTAAACACACACCTTCAATGAAGGTGGAAGCGATATTTAGAAAAGGACAGATTATTACAACCCCTTTTATGGCATTCAGTCACGGGATGAATGATACACAAAATGCGATGGGCGTGATCACCGTAGCTTTGCTCGCTGGCGGTTTTATCCAGGATTTTGATGTCCCGTTGTGGGTAATGATAAGCTGTGGAGTGGTGATGGCTCTGGGGACTTTTTTGCTCGGTTGGAGAGTAATGGAGACGTTGGGTTGGAAATTGACGAAGGTAGAGCCGAAGCACGGCTTCTCAGCAGAAGCTGGTGCTGGTCTCGCGATATTAGCGGTGAGTTTAGCGGGTATGCCGGCAAGTACCACACATGTTGTAGCTTCTTCAGTAATAGGAGGGACATTTTTTCAGAATCTTCGCAGGATAAGATGGTCTGAGGTGGGAAAAATGGTCATCGCTTGGGTATTCACCATTCCGCTGTCCGCACTAATTGGTGGGGCATCATATTGGCTCGTGCAGTTTGGCTTATAGTGAAAAATAAGGAGGTAGCTCTTCATTGATACCACTTGAGGAAACGCGTGCAAGCCGTATACAAATATTAGACTATAGATGTCCCCCACGGATGATAACCAAAAGGAGTGAGATATCGCAAAATGCGTAAAGGTTTCAGCTTATCTTCTTCGCTGCCAATTCAATAGCCCTAGTCACACTTGATGTGGGTCTTATCGTTGCAACCGGTATAGTAACGATCTTCTCAACGGTTGGACTGACGATGGGCGCACAGACAAGTGCGGCTGCACCATCTTTTTCCGCTTGAATGGCTGCTATAATCGCTTCCTCTATGGTCGTGACCGCATATTCTTTGATGTCAAAGGTATCTTTTTCGGTATTTACAGTAGTTTTTTCCAACACATCCAAACAGCCGCGAGAGCAAATCATGGCGATGAATTTCTTCTTCGCAGACCCGCTTTCGATCTCCCTCACCGTGGTTAGTATCCTCCTGAAGGTGCGCATATTCGGATCCCGCTCACCGGAGAGGATTTTGTAAAGCGTGCTTGCAGGTATGCCCGATTTCTCACTGAATTCCCCTATGCTCAGTCCCAATTTCTGTTTAATGGCTTTTGCTAATATATTGGGGAGCTCTTTATCCTGCATGAGGACCTCGGTCACTATATCATCAGCGACGGTCATATCTTATAGTATAAAAGATGATCTCTTACCTATAAATATTAGCATTCAATATTATACAATTAGGCAATTTTATTGCGAAAAATAGAAAAACTTAAATACCGAAGATTTAGAAAAGGAATGAATTGAAAAGAATGGTGGATAGTAAGATCTTTGAGGATGAGGAAATAGTGGCAATAAAATCACGGGAAATAACACAGGTTCTCAGAGATTACCCCCCAAGCACTCACCAAATTGCAGAAATGCCCGATACGGAAAAAGGGCCGGGGGAAGAAGACCTGAAGAAATTCAGGTTAGATTGGCTACTTACCGATCCTCGTGCCCCTAATTTCTATTCCTGCATTCAATGCGGTGCGTGCACGGGCATTTGCCCCGCGGCTTCACTGGACAAGAGATACAATCCGAGAAGATTGGTCGAGTGTCTTATCACAGGATGGGGTATAGAAGATTATCCTTTAGAAAAGTGCTTTTCGTGCTATACCTGTAAATACGCGTGCAGAAAAGAAAATTGTGTGGCTGATATAATTAAGATTTTGAAGGAGAACGAGTGGAAGGGGTTAAACGTAAATCGTGAAAGATGCAGGGAAGAGTTATACTGCAAATCCCTTTACGAGCGAGGTTTATGTGTAACATTTGATGCTCTATCTCCAGATAAGATTCCGGAATGGGGCTCTTCATGGGAGAAGATCTACTCTAATATGAGAAAGTTCAGATTGGAGCTTGGTCTTGAAGTGCATTGTCGAAAAATACCTCAAAAATCGCTTGATGAGATAAGAGAAATTGTGGATAGAACAGAGAATAAAAAATTCAGGAAAGAAGGTGTGGCCGAGGAAGTAAAGAAAAGAATTCCTGATAATAAAATTTATTTGTTCCATAGTTGTTTCGCGGATGCACACTATCCTGGTATTACCGAGAGTATAAAATACCTACTTGACAGGCTAGGCATTGACTACATAGATGATCCTCGGCACTCATCGTGCACCGGCTTTGGTTATTATGTTAATGAAATACCGCTTTCCACAATGCTTGCGATAAATGCAAGGAATTTCGCTTTGGCAGAAGAAACGGGCTATCTAAATATAGCACCGATTTGTCAAACAAGTTACGGGGTGCTTACGGAATCGGCCGGGATTTTGAGGAGCGGAATAGGAAGGCGGATAAATGAAGAGGTATTGAGCAACGTGAACAGGAGATACAGAGGTGAGGTCAATATAGCCCATATTTCAGAGATACTATGGGCTCACAGAGACAGAATAAAAGGGGAAGTAAAGCATAGCCTTTACGGTCTTCGAGTTGCCACGCACAACGGTTGCCACTATGCGAAGATGTTCAGGAAATCCGCCGTGCTTAATTTATTGGACGAACTCGTATCCATTACTGGTGCGGAACCTTTGGATTATGTGGAGAAGGGCTTATGCTGTGGTATGGGTTTTGATCATACGGTAGAACCAGAACGAAGATACCTTACCCGGATAATTGCCCGAAGAAAGCTTCTATCCGCTAAAGAGGCGGGAGCTGATGTTCTTCTCGTTGCCTGTCCAGGGTGTCAAATAACACTTGACAGGAATCAAGAACTTATTGAAGAAGAAAGTGGTATAGAAATCGGTCTGCCTATCATTAACTATGCCCAGTTTATCGCCTTAGCACTGGGTGCAGACCCCTACAAAGTTGTAGGAATACAAACTCATTCAAACTCTCTCGAACGTATCTTGGAAAAGTTTGATATTCTCTAATAAGCGAGGGAGAGATGGAGAAGAGAAGGACAGTAGCGGAGATAACTGACAAACTAGAAAGAGGCGAGGGCGTAGTGATAACTGCCGATGAGCTTTGTAATCGTGTGCGGAGTGGGGAGGATATCGGTTTTGAAGATGTGGATGTCGTCACTTCGGCGACCTGCGGCGTGATGAGTGGAACATTTGCCGTTCTTTCGTTTAAAGTCGCAGAGCGAGAAGAATTTGAACGTGCATCGAAAGTTTTATTGAACGGTGTGCCTGCTTTTGTAGGCCCTTGCCCGAACGAACGGCTTGGTATCGTTGATGTGATGGTGTATGGCACTTCTCACAGGGATAATAGATACGGAGGCGGACATCTTTTCAGAGATTTAGTTTCGCATGAAGAGATAGAGGTCGTGGTTGAAACTATTGATGGTCGAAGAATAGAAACAACTACAACCCTTAAGGAAATTCCATTTGCGAAGCTTTGTAGTACGAGAAACGCGTTTAGAAACTACCATGCATTTGTAAATCCACGAGATAGCGAAGTGGCTTCGATATTTTCAGTGAGCAAGTTTGAAGGAGCTTTCAAGGAACTGAGTTTCTCCGGCTGTGGTGAGCTAAACCCATTAGAAAAAGACCCCTTTATGGAGACAATCGGCATTGGCACGAAAATCTTGATGAACGGCGCTGTGGGTTTTGTTATCGGAGAAGGAACACGAAGTTCACCAGAAAAGCCAAATTTGATGGGGATTGCAGATATGCACGGGATGCTTCCTGAGTATCTAGGGGGATTCCGGACTTCAGCCGGACCTGAGATATGGACCTCATGGGCAGTGCCTATCCCTGTATTGAACGAGCACGTGTTGGAAAATGCGAAAAAGCTGGACGAGGAGATAAAGCTTGAAGTTCTTGATGTCCATAACAGGCTCCCGGTAGGTGAAATAACCTATGCAGATGTCTGGCGTGACTTCTCCGTGAGGTATGATCGGTCAGACTGTATCGAATGTGAAGAGTGTCAAGTTGAGAGCTTGTGCCCTACAGATGCATTTGATGCTGAGGCTAAGGAAGTGAACGAAGATTTATGTTGCAACTGTGGCGCATGTGTGCATTTATGCAAGGGTGGTGCATTTAGCTGTAATCTCGGCGTTGTTTCTCTTGGGGAAAAAGAAATTCCCGTGACCTTGCGGCAGTCAGACAGAAGAAGGGCCTCAAAATTAGCCGAAATGCTGAAGAAAAAGATTTTGGATGGAGTCTTTACGCTTTCTGAGCCAGTATCAAACTTAGACGCTTAACATAGAGGATAGTGAAAGATGAAAAATGCAAAGTATCACCTGGAATGTTTTGAAGGCGGAGAAGTAATTACAGATAGATATACAAATACGTGCCCTGAAGGTCACGATTCGTTGTTAAGAACGGTGTATAAAAGAAAGAGGATAAGGCGGCTTTCAGGGTGGGGGATGTTTAACTACATCGACTGGTTGCCCGTAGAAGAGACTTTACCTATAAACGTGAGTCCAATTACATACAAAAGCGACGGATTTGGAAGAGAAATCGGATTAAAGAATTTGTATATCAGTTTCAGTGGTTACTGGCAAGAGAAAAGCGTATTCATGAAGACCTGTACCTTCAAGGAGTTAGAAGCGCCTCCCACTTTTCAACGAGCAAAAGAGAAGTGTGAGAAGATCCTGGTGGTGGCTTCTGCGGGGAATACATCAAGAGCGTTCGCTGAAGTTTCTTCTCTAACAGGAATGCCAGTAGTAGCAGTTGTACCAAGAAGTTGTATTTACCGAATGTGGACAACCACGGAACCGGAAAACCACGATAGCATTTTCTTAATCTCCAGGGATGGCGATTATTCAGATGCAATTGCGACAAGCAAGGAGATAGTGAAAATAGGGGGATTAATAGAGGAAGGAGGAGTAAGAAATGTGGCTAGGAGAGATGGAATGGGCGTTGTGGAGCTTGAAGCTGCATTTTTTATGAAGGTTTTGCCTGATTATTATTTTCAAGCCGTGGGCAGTGGCACGGGTGCAATTGCGGCATGGGAAACTTTTATCCGGCTGATTGAAGATGGCCGATTCGGTGAAAAGATGCCGAGGATTGTTATTTCTCAGAATCTCCCTTTTGCTCCGATGTTCAGTGCATGGCAAGATGGCAGAGCAGAGATAATCGCAGATAAAGACATGAGAAATGCCGAAGATGCGATAAAGAAGATGTATGCAGATGTGCTTTCAACGAGGAATCCGCCTTATTCCATCAAAGGAGGTGTATATGATATGCTTGCGAGCACAGAGGGGAAGATGTATGGGATAACCAACGAAGAGTGCATGGGAGCTAAAAAGTTATTTGAAAGCGAAGAGGGTATAGATTTGGACCCTGCGGCATCAGTAGCGGTTGCTTCTTTGATTAAAGCCGTTGACGAAGGCTTCGTTGGAAAAAAGGATAAGATTTTGTTGAATATCACGGGCGGTGGGTATAAGAGGTTGAAGAAGGAATTTAAAATGTACGAAATAGAGGAGCGGATGGAAATAAAATCAAATTCTCTGGGTCAATTACCGTTGGATGAGATTGAAAGAGAGCTGAAGGAGTTTGTTAAGGCTTTATAAGTAGAGTAAAAAAGAGCTAAGTGATTAAATGTACGAAACAGAGAGAGAAGTAATAGAAATATTAAAGAGAAACAAAATAGAGGTTGTCTCAACGCTACCATGCGAGAAAATAAGTGCACTGTTGCGGTTAGTCGCGCGAGAAGAAGCATTTTGTCATGTGGGCTTGAACAGGGAAGAAAATGGCGTTGGGATCTCAGCAGGCGTCTACCTCGCCGGCGGTAGGCCTGCGATGATTATCCAGAGCACGGGTTTAGGGAATTCTATAAATGCTATTATGTCTCTTACAGTCACTTATGGGCTGCCGTTACCGATCATAGCGAGCTGGCGTGGCGTTTACAAGGAGAATATAGAGGCTCAGGTCCCGTTTGGAATGGCGTTGCCCAACGTTTTAGATGCGTTGAGCCTAAAATACACGCTAATAGAGGACTCCTCACAAATGGAATCAGTAGAAGAAGCTATCCAGGATGCCTTCGCTCATGAAAGACCGCATATTGCACTCATCTCGCCGAAGACGTGGGAAAGCGAGGATATAATTAAAGAAACCGCAGGCCTTCGCCAGAGAAGTTCTCGCACATTTGTGTATGAAAGGGAACGTAAGGAGCCGGAAATGACGAGATACGATGCGATAAGGATAATAACAGAATATCTAAGCGATGAAGCCGTTATCGCGAACATAGGTGTCCCAAGCAAGGAACTTTATGCCGCTAAAGACCGTGATTTAAATTTTTACATGCTCGGGAGTCTGGGTCAAGCTTCCCCTGTTGGATTCGGTGTTTCATTGAAATCAAAAAGAGAAACGATGGTGCTCGATGGAGATGGAAGTCTGCTGATGAGCAACATTTTGCCGGTAGTTGCGGATAAGAAGCCAGAAAACCTTTCCATTGTTTGCCTTGATAACGGCACATGGGGGAGCACTGGAGACCAACCTACACCTTCTTACGTGGATATGGAACTGAAAGCAATAAGTGCCGGCATAGAGAATACGAGGGGGGTTAATACGGAAGAAGAGCTGCGATTCGCCTTGGAGCGGTTATACGAGGAGGCAGGTCCGAGATTTCTCCATGTCGTCGTGAAACCTGGTAACGTCGAAGTAGAAGATATAAAATTGAAAGCCGAGCAGATAAAGAGGAGATTCACGAAGGCGGTCATCAGCGATCTCATAGTATAAAATTTGGTGGCATTACTGGTCATTATTATACAATTGGGCAAATTTGTTAGACAAAAATAGAAAAGTTTAAATAATGCATGTGTGTATTAATATAAAAATGTGGGAATTTAGGGGGTGAAGAAATGAAGAAGGAAACAGCTGTTATTATCTCAATTGGCATTATAGTTGCAGGCATTATTATCAGTGCCGGTTATTATGCAACCAAGAAGCCAGTAGCGCCGGTTAAGTCGGAGTTGGAGGTGATAAGAATAGGGGTACAACCAAGTGACCATCACGTTGCAGCTTTTTTAGCGCTGGAGAAAGGGTGGTTCGAGAAAGCAACCGGAATTGAAGTGGAGCACAAAACCTTCCCTACCGGACCTCCTGAGATGGATGCTATGTTAAGGGGAGAGTTAGATGTGGCTTATGTTGGTGCAGCTCCACCTATACCTAAGATAGCATTGGGGATGCCCGCGAAGGTAGTTGCGGTAGTGCAGATGGAGGGTTCGGCAGTAGCTGCAACTCTAGAGCTATATGAAGGATATGAAGTAAAAGGACCTGCTGCACTGGAAGGTAAGAAGATAGCAACATACCCACCCGGGTCCATACAGCACACTGTGTTAAGTAAATGGCTTAAGGAGCAAGGATTGTTTGGGAAAGTTGAAGTGAGACCGCAGGGACCTAAGGAGCAGATAGAATCTCTAAAGGCTAAGGCTGTGGACGCAATCTTTGGACCAACTCCTGTCCCTTATGATGCAGAAATTAAAGGCTATGGCAAGGTTATATTGGCGAGTGAGGATTTGTGGCCTAAGCATCCATGCTGCGTTCTTTTGATATCGGAAAGAATCCTAAGGGAATATCCAGATATTGCAGAGAAGATAATTGCGGTTCATTTAATAGCGCAGGAGTATGCGTTAAGGGATGAAAATAGGGATGAGGTCTTGGAATGCATCGAAAAATACACGGGGATATCCAAAGAGGTGAACGAACCTTGGCCAAGATTTATACTGTACGTAACTGACCCGAGTGTCCATGAATGGCAGGAGAGTTACAATATTATGTGCAAGGTTCAATATGACTTAGGGCTAACTAAGGATGCGAAAGGTAGAGCTGTACTTGTATCAGTGGGGGATATGGTAGATTGCACGCCTTACAGAAGAGCTTCAGATAGGGTCTCGGAGGTAAAAGGTATACTTGGTTTAACATGAATACAAAATACTTACAATTTCTTCCCCTCCTTTCTTTCCTTTTTTTATGGGAGATTCTATCGCGCACTCTCTTGAATCCTCTTATAATTCCCCCTCCCTCTGTTGTTTTTAAAACATTAGCAATAATATTAATAGGTAATCATCCTGTTTATTTCCTCCCTCTTGACTTCTTATATAGCCTCTACCACTATGTTACAGGCTTTGGTGTTGCAATTTTGTTGGGAATACCTTTGGGCATGGTCATTGGATGGTTTAGATCCGCTGATAGGTTCTCTTACCCGTTGATCGAGTTAATTCGACCAATTCCTCCAATAGCTTGGATTCCTATAGCTATCGCTATATTGAAACTAACTCATGAAGCTGCGGCTTTCGTAATCTTCATTGGTTCTTTCTGGCCTATCCTTCTTAATACCCATTTTGGAGTGAAGTCTGTTGAAAGGACTTGGATTGATGCAGCCCTCACATTAGGGGTTAATAGCAATGGAACAATGTTCAGGAAAGTAATTTTTCCCGCGTCGTTACCTGCTATATTCACTGGGATAAGGGTAGGCTCAGGCGTATCGTGGATGTGTGTTGTTGCTGCGGAGATGTTTGGAGTTTCTAACTATGGAATGGGCTACAAGCTTGACTTTGCGAGGGGTTTCTCGCCAGATGTTGTGATATCTTATATGATAGCGATTGGAATAGTTGGATTTGCACTTGATAGAATTTACAGATATGGTGAGAAGAGATATTTAAAATGGAGGGGGTAGTCAGGTAGGATGGCAGTGAAATAAGAGTGGCATAAACAAATGAGCTACAAATTAGAGATCTTGAATGTAACGAAGACGTTTAATTCAGAGGAAGGAGAGATAAAGGCATTAGAAGATGTTAATCTGAGTGTAAATTGTTGCGAGTTTTTATGTATCCTAGGACCTTCGGGCTGTGGTAAAACCACATTGCTAAGACTGATAGCGGGTTTGGACTACCCAAGCAGTGGCGAGATTATCTTAGATGGAAAAGAAGTCAAGGACCCTTCTCCGGATAGAGGGATGGTATTTCAGGAATTTTCGTTATTCCCGTGGAGAACGGTTATCAAAAACGTTACGTTCGGGCTCGAGATTCAGGGAATTGACGAAGAGGAGCAGTATAGAGTTGCTAATGAATACATAGAGCTTGTAGGTCTAAAAGATTTTAAAAACTGTTACCCCTATG
This sequence comes from archaeon, assembly GCA_030019325.1. GTDB lineage: Archaea > Halobacteriota > Syntropharchaeia > Alkanophagales > Methanospirareceae > ANME-1-THS. The sequence goes on from JASEFB010000017.1 coordinate 13,578, forward strand.
AGCTTTCGGGAGGCATGAAGCAAAGGGTAGCGATTGCACGAGCGCTTGCAACGGAACCTGCTATCTTATTGATGGATGAACCCTTTGGCTCGGTGGATGCGCAGACGAGGAATGTGCTTCAGGAAGAGCTGCTTCAGATCTGGAAGAGAACAGAGAAGACCATCTTGTTTGTGACCCACAGCGTTGATGAAGCGGTATATCTTGCGGATAGAGTTGCCGTGATGTCCGCAAGACCGGGTCGCATTATTGAGTGCATGCGTATTAATATAGCGAGACCGAGGAAGCGAACGAGTGTAGAGGCGAATGTGATTAGAGAGAAGCTCCTTACGCTGCTTAGCTCAGAATCCCTAAGAATTGGGTGATGGTTAATAAGTTGAAAAGTGATGGCAAAAAATCACCTAAGACATAGTAATCTTATAAATAATGACAAAAATAAGCGATAACTTGGTATATGAGAAAGAAAAAGGAGGAAAATAATGACCTTGATTGTAGTAACCGGAATGCCCGGATCGGGATCGTCAACGGTGATAAAAGAGGCATTGATCTTGAATGAGAAGGGTGTTGAGTTTACGCCGCTAAACTATGGAGATGTGATGTTTGAAGCGGCGAGGGATGCAGGGCTTGTGGAGAGAAGAGACGAGATGCGAAAATTGCCAAATGAAAAGCAGCGGGAGATACAAAGATTAGCCTCTGATAAAATCGTGGAATGGAAGAAGAGCACGAACCTCATCATCGATACGCATTGCACGATAAAGACACCGTCGGGGTATCTTCCGGGTCTGCCGGACTATGTATTGAGAGAAATAAAGCCCGACCACTTCGTACTGATAGAAGCAAATCCCGATGAGATACTCGGGCGAAGGCAGAATGACAAGACGCGAGAGCGGGATGTTGAGGATGAAAAGGGCATAGAGGAGCATCAATTCATGAACCGTGCGATGTCAATGGCTTATGCCTGTCTGACCGGTGCGCCGGTGAAGATAATACAGAATCATGATGGGGAGGTGGAGAAAGCAGCGAAGGAGTTTTTTGAGTTAATAAAGGGATTATCCAAGGCGTAATGATGGTTGCTGAGCCTACGGTAGGGTGGCTAAAATTAATAAAGTTACGATGCTCCTCTTCCCCCTTACAGGCGGCAGGTTCAATTCGTTCCGAGCGTATCTGAAGTCCAAGCGAAGCGAGGATTTGGGCGGAGATGCATAGACCGGAGCCGGATACGCTCGGTTAGGTGAAATTGTTCATGCCTTTTCATAAGCTTTTAAAAATTCCTCCCGTTTTATCCCCGCTTGTCTGCAAATTACCCTCAAGGTGGAACCTTTTATTTTCTCATGATTTGGCATAGTTAAAGGCGTTTTAGTGCCATCTGGATTTTCTCTTATCATTGAAATGTGCTTTCCTACTCTAACAATTTTGAATCCGAGACTCTCAAATGCCTTTATGACCTTTCGTTTAGGAGCATCTCTTGGGAATTTCATTACACTGCCACTTCTGCAACAAAGGTTTCAATGATCTCTTCCGTTTCAAAAGCTTCTTTCCCAAAGGTTTCGATATGAAAGTTGATAGCTGATTTCACATCGGCAAGGGCTTCTTCATAGGTGCTCCCTTCTCCAACTACTATGCCTTTCAACCCAAGAGGATATGCCACATATCCCTCTGGATGTTTTTCAACTATTATTTTTATTGATCCCATTTTCTCCCTCTGCTCTTATTTACTTCCAACTTTATAAAAATATACCTGCCTCAGCAATTTCGCCTAACGTTTTGCGGATAAAAGAAGTTGCCGAAGGCAATTTGGGCGAAGCGTAGCGAAGCCCTTTATCCGCTGTTAGGCGATGCGGCGGCATTATTCTCATCAGTTATCCTGTAGAAAGAGGAACGATGTAATTCGTTGGTATTTCTCTATACTCTACTTCGTATATTCGGGAAATAGTTTCTTGAGGTTCCCGGTATCGAACTGTTTCTATAGTTGGGAATGCTTGACGTTCCTCAACCGCAGGAATAGGCTTACCTATTTCCAATCTGACCTGCCCAAATGGGACAATTTTTATCTCTATGTTAGTTGGCATAGTAAACTCCTCCTTTAAATATTTTCATTTGTCTTTTCTCTCCATTTCCCGCCGAATGTTCTTCCTTCAATACCAACAATTGGGGATTGGCGAATTATTTCTTGTTGGACTATCTGGGGGACTGCTTGGGCAATCTGTCCCATGAGTTGCTGAACTATCTGTTGAAAGTTTTGAGGCAGCTTTGTTGGATCAATACCTGGTGGGAGTCCCAGATTCATGTTGATGTTGATCTGCGGGTTAGTTGGTACTTGTCGCTTTCGTCGGAAAATGGCGTTAAGCTCGAACACATCTACCTTAGGAATAGTTTCAATAATGGCAATCGGAATACTATCTATAGCATACTCCTCTTTATTTTCTCTGGTAAGTAATTCTTCCGGGTCAATCGGTTCAACGATTTGTAGCAAGCGCTCATATTCCTGATAAAGATTCCAAATCAATGTTTCAAGATTGTCATCTGGCTTGTCTACCGGAAGACCTAATTCTGTTGCCTCCATTCTACCAATTGCATGACCATGAGAATACATCTTTTCTGTCAGTGCCTCTATAACGCTTCCAATTCTACTCTCTTCAATTTTTTCCTTCCTCGACGTTAGTAACTTACGCGCTACAAGTCTAATATGAGAATACTGCTCTTACAAGCGTAGGGTCAATGGGACTAAGTTCTGCTTTTTTGCCCATAACAATTCTATCAGCACCTAACGCAATCATTGTGCCAGCACTATGCGCTTTATATGGAATTAAAATGGAAAAATCACTGCAAAACTCACGAATCATTGTCACTATTCGCCAAGGAACACTCACGTCACCACCCCTAGTGTAAAGAAATAGGTCTATACTTTCCGTTTTTGGCTCAGCCTCTTTCAAAGCCAAAAGATGTTTATATAACGGCAATACAGCATCCTCAGCTACTTGTGAAGGAAAAGGTCGCCTATCGCCTGTAAAATACACAAGCACCTTTGAGCCTCGATGTTCTTGAATCTTCAGAATAAGTTCTAACCTTTCTTTTCTATTGCCCATTTGCTCATCTCCCATTTTTAGTATAGCACTTACGTATATATATATATATGCCTATGCTTCGTGACCGCCGTTTCGCCTAATTCGGTATATACGACATCAATGTCGTATATCCTCCCAAATTGGAATGATATCCGAAACTTACTTCGTATATACATCCCTTTAGCTGACTATTAATCATCATCTCCTTCAATCTCATTTTCAATACACGAATTCTTCATTATTAAATCTAACGGGCTTTTTATCTTCACTCCAACGGTATAGCAGTCTTCTCCTTCTCCTTCGCGTCTTCTTTCTCTTTCTTTTGTATCCTCACGCTGAGTACACCATTTTTATACCTTGCTATTGCCGTTTCAGGCTTTACGGGCGTCTTGAACGGTATTTCCTTAAAGAATCTCCTCTCGTTTTTGGTCTTTATCTCCAGCATGTCAGCAGTAGCATGCAACCTTATATCCTTCTTCTCGACACCGGGCAATTCAGCTATGACTTCGTAAGCATCCTCCTGGTCAATTACATCTACTAACGGTTCCCGTTCACCGTTCGGAAAAGGCTCTATCCCTTTATACGAAGCTTTGATATTCCCAAATTCCTTTATCTCCGGCTCCTTCCCCGGTTCCTTTGTGTAGGAGAACCCGTAGATAAACGGACCGTATCTTTTTATTTTACGCCCCGGCGTCTTCTCCTCGGTTATAAAACTCTTGAGCTCCTCCGGTATTTCTTCTTCCCACTTCCTCGCCATCTCTTCAAAAGGGTCTCCCAACCACCCTTCCATATCCTGCGGCTCCCTTTTCGTCATCCTCGAAGATTCCTCCTTGGATAGCGCTGGCTGTTCCTTCATCTCCTCGAAGATCCGTCCCATATACCACTCCAACAGATCAAAGATAGAAGGGCGCTTTCTTTTCTCCATATTTTATCGTTTTAAATTCAGCATTAAAAAGTTTCGAGCATTAAGTTAATTCCCACAGTTCTTACTCACCACTAACGGGGCTTCGCCCCGTTGACCCCGAAAACCCTGTAAGGGTTTTTACCGGTGCTTCCCCTTTTATTCGTGTTACCAGCGCCATCAACTCGTCAAGCTTCTCAACGCTCCCCTCAACGCAAATAACGACGGAGCCCTCTCCACCATCTACGCCTCCTGCTCCTATCGGGAATGCATCCTCAGCTCCCAATATCTTTAAAGCTTCAATCTCAGTGATTACCTTGCCATGCACGGGCATCAGTCCCACAGGCCAGCCTATCGATTTGTAGAATCTTTCAATCCCCACTCGCTTTGCAGCTTCAGTAATGGAATAGGGTATTGTCTTCTCAATGCCGATGGGTATTACGAATTTCACGCCCCGAGCCATAACGGTACCGAGTGCAGAACCTATCGTGCCACCTAACGTATTTGCCATGAAGACACCGGCAGTTCCAGTTGCATCCAACGCATTTGCACCCTTTATGAACACGTCGTCCGCAGATAGATTTTCTATCGCGTTTTCCATGCCTTCCTCGCTCATTTTTCCGTTCTTGAGTACTACCTCTTTCTCCCTCTCTTCTTTAGGGACGACGCACGTACCACTGTCCGTTATGATACCTGCTGCGTATCTCTGCTTATCTATTAACGGGGCTTCGCCCCGTTGACCCCGAAATCGCGGGCTCTGCCCGCGTTCCCGCGTGTGGGGCTCCGCCCCACGACCCCGCAAGCCCTGTAAGGGCTTTCCTGAAAGGCTCAGTAAGGGTTTATTGTTCTCCGATCCGGGCACGTCGTTCAAGATCTCCTCGACTACATAAGCGTTTGTCGTCCCCAGTGTTATTATGATGGTTCCGTGCTTCAATGCTCGCTGTACCTCTTCCAAATTCTTTACAGCCTTTGCAATGAGCCGTTTCGATTCGGAAGGCGTAAGTGTGATCAAAATTTTCTCCTTATCTTCTGCCATAACTCTACCTGCACCTGTAAATGCTTATGATATCGGAGAGGATAGCACTTGCTGCTTCAATAGGACCCGCACCCTTTCCAATGACCGTGATATCGCCAGCCAAATCTGTCTTTATAGTTGCAACATTCATCGTGCCCCCGACATTAAGTGGGTCCTCTTGTGGAACCAACCGGGGCGCTACTTTCAGGCACCCCTCCCGGTCCACCTCTCCGATCAATTTTATCACGTAGCCTGCATCATCAGCCAGCTGTAATGCATCCGGTGTGATCTCCGTGATGCCGGTTACCTCGACATCCTTGCACGTTGCATTCCTGCCAAAGATGGAATTTGCTAAGATCACGAGTTTCACCGCGGTATCTATGCCCTCAACGTCTTTGGAAGGATCAGCCTCAGCGATTCCTATCTCCTGCGCCTCCTTTAACACGTGCTCGTAGGGCAGCCCTTCTTCTGCCATTCTCGTGAGAATATAGTTGCACGTGCCATTCAAGATACCCGTTATTGAGAGTATCCCATTACCCGCGAGATTCTCCCTCACCAGTGATATTATCGGCATAGCACCACCCACCGTTGCTTCAAATCGTAGTTCCTTCTCCCTCTTCGCTGCAAGTTCCATCAACCGTTTATACTCTAACGCCAAGGGACCTTTATTCGATGTTACCACATGCCTTCCTGACTCTAGTGCGGTAATTATATGCGTTAATCCTGGCTCTCCATCCTCGACATTCGTTGGCGTTGCCTCTACCATAACCTCGTGCTCTATTTCTTTTATTACACCCACAGTTGTCATATCCGCCATCTTTCCCCGTTTTTTATCCCCTGTGTGGAGCCCCATTATAGCCTCTTCACTCAGCCCATTCTCATCTACAACAACACCCTTCAAGTCAGCTATGCCCACAATTTTTATATTCAGCCCGTATTTTCTCGCTATCTCCTCTCGTTTCCTCTTGATCACCTCCGCTACGCCGCCTCCCACATTTCCAAACCCGATTACCGAAATTCTTACCGTTTTTATGCTTGTCTTCATTCTCATATTCCACCTTCGCATTCTACATTCCAAACTAAATAGGCGTGATAATCATGATGCCCTTTTTGTTCACCGTACGTTCTAAAATATGCAAAGCTTCTTCTAGTTCCTTTTTACCAATTGCGCTCAGCGTAACCGAAGCAGAGGATTTCTTATCCACACCGGGCATGGAGACCGAGAGCCCAACAACCTCTGCAAATCCCGTGCTGTCGATGCTATCTATCGTATCCCTTACATCAGAATGCACGATATGCCCAATAAGTAAAACAACCATTGACTCCTTCAGGCGCTCCTTCCCTATTCTTACCACCTTCACGCCTCGGTCCTTCAATCTTTCTACCAATCTATCCAATTTCTTTTCCTCCATCTCAAATACCAATTGAACAGGTATTCTCCCCGAAGGGGTTTTTTTATCCCTCTGATGTAACACGCTGAGAATATTTCCCCCAAAATCTGATACGGGCTCCAATGCGAGCACTAACTGACCCGGGATGTCTTGTAATTCGATATCCATGGATACTTTCATGATAATACCACCTCTGCGTTTTGGTAATGATAAGGAAAGGTGAATATAAAAGGATAACAATCTACCCGAATTGAATTCAATACAGGATCGCGCGCATTCACACCTCTACCCGCTCGAACAATTTACTTGGTTTTTTTAACGCTTGTCCACTTTTTATTGGTACCATCATCTCATCGAGCTTCACCGAATGCACATCACCTTCCATACCAAGCTGCTCCCACACCTCTTCCATCTTGTCAGGCATTACCGCATCCAGGGGGATACAAACCGCTTTTAGTATTTGCAGCACGTTCTTTACTATTTCCCTACACCTCTCTCTGCCTTGAACTCCTTTCTTTATCAACCGCCATGGTTCTTCTCGTTGAAAAAAACTGTTCCCAAAATCTGCAAGCATCATTACTGCATCAACGAACTTCTTGAATTCGTAGTCTTCCACCGCTCTTATCCCTTCCTCCCTTGTCTTCTCTATCTCAGCGAAGACCTCTTCTTCGATATCGCCGTCGGGAACCACGCCAAAATTCTTATATGCAAATGATAGGACCCGGTGAACGAGGTTTCCGAGAATCCCCACCAGCTCATTGTTCACACGCATGAAAAATGAGTCCCAGGAGAAATCCAACTCCTTCGTGTGGCTTGAGTGCGAGACTAAATAATACCTTAACGTATCGGGATGGAATCGTTCTAAAAATTCTGTTGTCCATACCACGTTCCCCCTGCTCTTTGAGAACGTCTTCCCATCTATTTTTACCATACCTGAAGCAACAACCGCATCAGGCAACGAATAACCCGCTCCTTTAAGCATTGCAGGCCAGAATATGCAGTGATGGTATATAATGTCCGTGCCTATGAAATGCACAATGGTTGTTTTATCCTCTTTCCAATACTTGCCCCATTCCGTCTCATCTTCTCCTTCTCCTTTGATGAACTCTTCCGTGAAGGATATATAGCCAATAGGTGCATCAACCCAGACATAAACAACCAAATCATCCCGTCCCGGGAACTTCACGCCCCATTCCAGATTCCTCGTTATACACCAATCCCTTAGTTCTTTTTTCACCCATTCCATCGCATAGTTCCTAGCATTCAGCGTGCCACCCATGGTATCTAAATATGAGGTGAGGAACTCAGCAAAGGAGGAAAGATTGAAGAAGAAATGCTCCTGTTCCCTGAACTCCGCAGTGCTTCCACATATCTTACATCTCGGCTCTCGTATCTCGCCAGGTTCAAGATGCTTACCACAGCCCTGGTCACATTCATCACCTCGTGCAATCTCACCGCAGAACGGGCATGTCCCCTCTACATAACGATCGGGTAGAAAACGCTCGCAGGAAGTGCAAAATGCCTGTTTTATTCTCATCTTATAAACATACCCATTCTCTATCAACTTCTTCACTATCTCTTCAGTCCTTCTATGATTGTTCTCAGAATCTGTTCTCCCGTAATAGTCAAAATTCACGTTGAGTTCTTTGAAAACTCGCTTGAAATGCTCATGATATCGCTCAACAACCGCTTCAGGAGTGATGCCTTGCGCTTCTGCACTCAGCACAATCGGTGTTCCATGGGTATCAGAACCGCTGATAAAAATGACCTCGTAGCCCATCTTCCGGAGTATCCGCACGTATATATCAGCGGGGACGTAAGTCCTGAGGTGGCCTATATGACATTCACCATTAACGTAGGGCAATGCAGAAGTTACCAAGACCGGCATCTCAACGGGGATCTTCATTTCTTGTTAAGGTTACCGCAATAGCTTTACAACCAAGAAAGAGGATTGGATTTATAATACTTTTACTTTTTCATACCTTTTGATTTGACAAGCACAACTAAAGATGAAAAGGGAAAGAAGTGAAGTATCCCTATTCTATCTCTCTATAAACTTATCTCTTCTTCCAAAACATGCATAAAGAAAATAGAGGTAACTTTTTTAGTTTAAGAGATAGGAAGTAGTTTAGTAATGGTGGGGTAGAAAAATGGGCGAAGAGGGTGTAATCGAAAAAATAGCTGGTCCGTTAGTTGTTGCTGATAAGATGCGCGGATGTGAGATGTACGAAGTGATTAAGGTAGGGGAAGAGGGATTGATGGGCGAAACAATAAGACTGGATGGCGACTTTGCATATATTCAGGTATATGAGGATACAACGGGTTTGAAGCCCGGTGAGCCTGTGATAAGGACAAAAGCACCCTTATCTGTTGAACTCGGTCCTGGAATATTAAAGAATTTTTATGATGGTGTGCAGAGACCTTTGGAAGAGATGGGACACAAAGCCGGGGATTATATAACGAGAGGGATATATGTGAATGCACTTGACCGGACTAAGAAATGGAATTTTACACCCACCGCAGAGGAAGGTAAAGAAATAGTGGGCGGGGATATTTTAGGCGAGGTCCCTGAGACCAAGGTGATACGACATAAGATTCTTGTCCCTCCAAGGGCACGGGGGAAAATTTTAGAGCTCAAAGAGGGTGAATTCACTGTTAATGATTGCATAGCGCGGATACAAACAGATGGCGAGGACGTGGAATTGAAGATGATGCAGAAATGGCCGGTGAGGAAAGGAAGACCCTATAAGGAGAAATTGGACCCTGAGGTGCCTCTGTTGACCGGGCAGCGTATAAATGACACCTTCTTCCCGATAGCGAAAGGTGGCACGGGGGCTATTCCTGGAGGCTTTGGAACAGGAAAGACGGTAATGCAGCACCAATTGGCGAGATGGGCAGACGCACAAGTCATCGTGTATATAGGGTGTGGAGAGAGAGGGAATGAGATGACCGAAGTTTTGGAAGATTTTCCCGAACTTGTTGATCCTTACAGCGGCGAAAAGTTGATGGAACGATCCACGCTTATTGCAAACACCTCGAATATGCCTGTTGCGGCACGAGAAGCGTCTATTTATACTGGAATCACACTCGCGGAATATTATCGTGATATGGGCTATGACGTAGCAGTACAGGCGGATTCAACCTCACGCTGGGCGGAAGCACTGCGCGAGATATCCGGGAGATTAGAAGAGATGCCGGGTGAAGAAGGGTTTCCTGCTTATTTAGCCACGAGATTGTCAGATTTCTATGAACGAGCGGGGAGGGTCAGAACGTTATGCTCGGATTCGGAGGGAAGAATCGGCTCTGTCACGGTAGTGGGAGCGGTGTCACCGCCAGGAGGTGATTTCTCAGAACCGGTGACGCAGAACACGTTGCGCGTGGTGGGCGTTTTCTGGGCTCTTGATTCAACGTTAGCGGATAGGAGGCATTTTCCGGCTATAAGCTGGCTCCGTAGCTATTCTCTTTACCTGGATAATCTCAGAGAGTGGTTTAATAAGCCTTCGTCTCCGGATTTCACGGTACAACACGAGGAGATGATGGCACTATTGCAAAAGGAGGCAGAACTGCAGGAGATAGTTCAGCTTGTTGGTGCCGATGCACTTCCAGCACGTGAACGAGGGACATTGGAAGTTGCTCGTATGATACGGGAGGATTTTTTGCAGCAGAACGCATATCATGCTATCGACTCCTTCTGCTCTTTGGAGAAACAGTATCTGATGGCAAAAATCATTC
>JASEFB010000188.1 GCA_030019325.1 archaeon
GGCTGTTCTTTTTCTTTGCTTCCTCTTCGAGGTTGCAGAAAAGTCTAATAAAACAAGGATTGAAACTTTAAGACTGTTGGATGATGATGAGATCGATTTTGTCCTGTTGCAGAAAAGTCTAATAAAACAAGGATTGAAACTCATGGATAACCTGCAATGCGTCTGCAATGCCTTTCGGGGTTGCAGAAAAGTCTAATAAAACAAGGATTGAAACCCAATAGCTAAGACTATCATGACTACTGCCAAAACCAAAGTTGCAGAAAAGTCTAATAAAACAAGGATTGAAACAAGAACCTTCTGTTCTTGGCGACGACATATGCTCCGGTTGCAGAAAAGTCTAATAAAACAAGGATTGAAACGACAGCAGTTTATGATAATGCTCCGTAGGAAGCCAGGTTGCAGAAAAGTCTAATAAAACAAGGATTGAAACACAAACTAATCACAGCCAACTCTAAATCTATAATATCTCGTTGCAGAAAAGTCTAATAAAACAAGGATTGAAACAATTGCAGGTGTAATTGTAGGAGCCTACATTGTTCAAGTTGCAGAAAAGTCTAATAAAACAAGGATTGAAACTAAAAACGTTAGCGGTATAGGCAAAAAGAATACGAGTTGCAGAAAAGTCTAATAAAACAAGGATTGAAACAACCCGCTATTTTCACAGGCTAGCAGCCGCACGATATGTGTTGCAGAAAAGTCTAATAAAACAAGGATTGAAACTCACTTCGTTGTAGCAAAGCTTCCGGCAGTCGTGAGTTGCAGAAAAGTCTAATAAAACAAGGATTGAAACATCCTCGATATCGCTCCCGTCCTCCGGGCGGGTTACCCTGTTGCAGAAATGTCTAATAAAACAAGGATTGAAAC
>JASEFB010000189.1 GCA_030019325.1 archaeon
CAAAGCTCTCGAAGAAGTCAGAAAAGGGACTGCTGTTCTTCTTTGCGGAGATGAGACCACTTTCCACCTCCTCCCTGTGTTGAGGAGGATGTGGATGAAAGTGGGGGAACAGGCGAAAATTTTAACGCCTTCAGGTTGGAACAGGGCTTTTTCAGTGTTTGGAGCACTGAACACGGTAAGTGGAGAGCTATTTTGGGAAATTTTTGACCGTAAGAACAGTGATAACTTCATCATCTTCTTGGAACGGCTGCTTTCAGCTCATCCTGATAAAATCATCCACTTTGTGGTGGACCAGGCAAGTTATCATCTCAGTAAAAAGGTGAAAGAATGGCTCTCAACTCATGAATGTATGCACTTGATTTATCCTCCGCCACGGAGTCCACAATTGAATCCAGTAGAACTTCTCTGGAGATGGCTGAAAGGGGAAGTCGCAGCAAACAGAACTTATACTGATTTAGAACCATTAAAATGGGGATGTGAAGAACAATTGATTTCTCTCACACCTGAAGATGCTCTTAGGATCACAGGGGTAGCCAATTAAGAGGTCATAATTTTTGTGGGTCTACTTACCACGTCAAAACACCAAAAAGAATTCCCAACATCACATAAATGTAATAAAGCGTTTTTAATTGTGGAGCGGGTTTAAATTCTTCACCAATCTTTGGTTTAAGCGTTTCGCTCATGGTCATATCTTTTAATAAAGCATGTTATAAATTTTTATCGTTCGTTCAGAGCCGCTTCGGTTTTCTGATCCTGTAGTTTTTAGGCAAGAAGACCGAACTTTCACAAGGCATATAAATGACTTGTACTTGTTTAGCTCCGTAGAAAATCCCAAATCCAAATATATACCAATACTAC
>JASEFB010000190.1 GCA_030019325.1 archaeon
TCCAGAATATCTGCAATCTCATCAAAAATCCGAGCCATATCGAGGTTCAGCATTTGGTATAGCTACATTTATTCGTGCACATATTTTAAAGTAACATAAAATGAGTAAAAGAAGAACTCAAACCGAAAACAACTTCTAAAAGCCCTGCCGTTCGGTTATTCTATTTCTTCTTCTCTGTTTGCATGTATACAATCTCTGGGTGATTGTAAATATGATCCTGAGTCTTGTATCTGGGTTAATCTCTGACAAACCGTTGGTAACAGCAAAGAGGTTGATTGTGTTTCTTCAGAAGAGCATAATGGAGAAGGGGCTGCCGTGAAGAATCAGAAATTAAAATCTTTAGGGATGGGTAATCCCGCCATTCTCATTAAGTATTTGTTTGATTTTCTTAAAACCCAAAACTCACTTTCAGAAAAAAGAGAGTATAAGCCGGATTTAATTTTGCTATCTTTTTCCTCTAACTGAGCCTGATGGAAACGGAACCTAAGGTTTATGTAACTTTAGCAATTAAGGTATTCTTATGAGTTGTAAGAAAAATAAGAAAAGAGAAGAAGGTAAGGGATTTGTTGAACCATGCCTCGTTTGTGGAGAAAAAAGAGTTACAGATCAAGCTCATTTTCCCAAGCGTAAACGCCCCGGGGAGGAAGGAACGGCGACCATTCCTCTTTGTCCTACCCATCATAGGCTTTTGGAACATGGACGTCTTTCTCGGTTAGAATTAGAGGAAATACGCAAAAATCATTTTGCCCAGCAGTTCACCTCTGTTGAGAAGTTTGTTGAGTGGGCATATGAAAATTGCTACCTTCAGTAGGTAACATTTATTTATGCCATCTTTCTATTGGAAAGTTTAATGGTGA
>JASEFB010000191.1 GCA_030019325.1 archaeon
ATTGAAGTTCGAAGAATAAAAATGCGAGAGGTAATAAAATGAGACCACTGGAATGGTTCGTAATTGTGAGTATGATCGTATTGGCAATAGCGGTGTTTGAGCTTACGAGGAGAAGACATCTTAAGGAGGATTATTCGCTGCTTTGGCTGTTTGCATGTGTGGTTGTTCTTACTGTCACCCTATGGCGTGGTGTTCTATTTTATTTGAGCAGTTTGCTCGGCGTTGGAGAGTTTACCATCGTTCCAGTTGTTGTCATCGGTGCGATTCTTCTTTTGGTAATAAATCTGCATTTTTCGGTGAAGATATCGAAACAGAGCGAACAGATACAGAAGTTGGCGGAGGAAGTTGCGATATTGAAATATAAAAGGGATATGGAACCACGAGATTAAACCCTTTTCTTTTAGAAAAAGAAAAGCCTTTACGGAAAAGAAAAACATAGGAATATTTTTAGTCAAGGTTTTTACCGAGGGTAAAAAAGTTGTGTGAAAATCTGTGTAATCTGTGGTTATAAGAGAGGAAAATAAGATGGACGTTCTGCTGATATATCCAAACGTGTCATTGTCGAGTATAGAAGATGAGATAAAAGTGCCTCCACTTGGATTGGCATACATAGCGGCTGTGCTTGAAGCAAATGGATATGATGTTGAGATATTGGATATGTATGCACAGCATACACCACTAAATGGGCTTGTGAATATTTTGAGAAGGGGGCAGCCAGAAATAGTCGGCATTACATGTCTCACACCGTTTGTTTCAACGGTTTTAAAGATAGCAAGAATAGTGAAAGAGAGCATTAACGCTAAAGTAGTGATAGGAGGTGCTCATGCTACTGCGTTGCCAGAAGAAATGTTAAAAG
>JASEFB010000192.1 GCA_030019325.1 archaeon
AAAGCAGGTTATAAGCTGATAAGAGCAGAAGTAAAAGATGCTTCTTATTCTTTTGATAGCCCGGCGATATATGAAATAGAGCACCCCGAAATTACTAAGGTTCTTTCGTTCACGCATACGTATGCAGGGCAAGCATTAGCGGGAGAAGAGATAGAAGCTCGCGGCGTGGTAGAGAAGACCGAACATGAGACACGATTGGTTGTGGGCACGACACGAGAGGCAAAGGGTGAGTGGATACGATCGCTCTCTTTACTAAATCTTTTCTTAGAAAGAAAAGCTTTACCAAAAGAACAGCACTAGCTTTTTCGATAAACAGTTTTTCCGAGGGAAAAGGTTTTATGGAACTGACGGTGAAACTTGTTTCGAACAAAAGCCCTTACAGGGCTTGCGGGGTCGTGGGGCAGAGCCCCACAGTAGAAGAGAGAAAGATAGAAGTTTTGGATATCGATACCTATGAGAAGGTGCTGGAAAAGCTGAACATAAATCCCGAGGAGGTAGTTGTGTTGCGCAATGGTAAGCCAGTACCTGAGGATGAACAGGTAGCGGAAAAGAAAAATGCCCGTGAAGAGGTAACCATTATCAGAATTATATCAACCAGGTAAACTATAGATCAGAGGTTTACAACTGTTTCAGATCTGGGGGGCGAACCACACCCTTCTCCGTAATTACCGCTTCTATCAGCTCAAACGGCGTGAAATCGAACGCAGGATTATAAACCTTCACGTCAAGTGGTGCAATTTGCTTCTCACCGCAGAATATAAGTTCCTCTGGACTTCGTTCCTCTATCTCAACGTCCTTGTAACTCCTTTTCGTATCGAACGAGGAAAGTGGCGCCGCAACGTAAAAAGGTA
>JASEFB010000193.1 GCA_030019325.1 archaeon
CTAACGTTATCCTTAAACTCTTTTATATTCTCTTCCTTACCAGTAGAGAGGTCATCTAAGATAACAACATCATGCCCCTTTCTTACCAATTCCTCAGATAGGTTAGAACCTATAAAGCCTGCACCGCCTGTAACTAATATCTTCATTTCTCGGCCTCAAATTTTTTCAGCATCTTCCTATTCCTATGCTCCTCTCAATATTTCCAAGCATATCCATAATCTGTATCTACATAGTTCTATTAACTTCTCTTAAAAATGTTTGCTTGCGAAAAACTCTATTTGAAATTTAAATGAGCAAACAAAAACAGAAGTATTGAAGCAAAGATCTCGCAACTATCATCATGCCTAAATAGGCAAAGAACATGCCTATCCCGGTGCCGATGAAGACGATGCCGGCGCCTTTAGCTATTTTACGCAGCGACTCGTTCAGATGTTCTTCGTTTGGCATTTTTATCCAGCTCCAGTTCTTTTCAATGATGGAGATTAAGGATAAATTTCATTTCTTATGAAGAAATAAGGCAAAGAACGTTTATGCCAAACATTCAGTACTTCTTCCTGTAAATTTCATCATGATGATCCAGATCAAGAAATCTAACCATCTTCGCCTCCTCATCTATTTCAAATATCAAATTCCTCGATAGAACTGAAAACCTTTCCTCTCTCTTTCCTTATCTCCTCCAACTTCTCCAAATACTCATCTTTAACCTCATAAAACGCATCGGTGTATATCTCAACGAGTGTTTCAAGCATCCCTTCCATTCCCTCTACTTTACCCTTAAGGCTTTTCACATCTTCTAAGGGGGCGTCACAGAATAAGTGTGCCAAGTTCATGACGATGGATAGATAGTA
>JASEFB010000194.1 GCA_030019325.1 archaeon
TCCTTTTCAATCCTTCTTCTAAGCTAACCTTTGGCTTCCAATCCAGAAGCTTTTTTGCTTTTGTTATATCAGGCTTTCTCCTCGGAGGGTCGTCTTTCGGTAACTCTTTAAAAACAATTTCAGAAGATGAGTTTATTAATTCCTTCATTAATTTTGCAAGCTTCAAAATTGTTATTTCTTTATCACTCCCTATATTTACCACTTCTCCTTTTGCACCCTCAGAAAAGGCAAGTTTTAACAAGCCTTCTACCTGGTCTGTAACATAGCAAAAACTCCTTGTTTGTGTTCCATCACCAAAAATCGTAATGGGTTTATTGCTTAACGCCTGCTCGATAAACCGTGGAATAACCCTGCCATAAACACCCTCTGCTCGCATTCTCGGTCCGTATGTATTGAAAATACGTGCAATCCTTACATCCAAACCATGCTCCATTTTATATGCAATTACATACGATTCACCGCACCTTTTTGCCTCATCATAACAGCTCCTCGGTCCAATCGGATTCACATTTCCTCTATATTCCTCGGTTGTCGGAATCTCCTTTGCATCTCCGTATATCTCGGAAGTAGAAGTATATAAAAATCTTGCATTGTGCTTCTTCGCTATCCCCAAAGCCACCCAAATCCCCAGTGTATTCGCCTTTAGAATTTGTATTGGAAACTTCTCAAACTCAAGAGGAGATGCTCTACTTGCGAAATGCATCACTATATCTATCGGCTCATCGAAAAATATAGGCTGCGTTATATCATGCTCCACAAATTTGAAATTCTTTTTGCCAAGCAAATGTGAGACATTCTCTTCCAGTCCACTTGAGAAGTTATCGACACATATTACATTCGCTTTA
>JASEFB010000195.1 GCA_030019325.1 archaeon
CCCATCGTTTCTTTTGTTTCTCCCGGCAGGCCAATTATAAAATCGCCATGCACAAGCAATCCTGCCTTTCTCGCATCCTTTGCGAACCTTCTTATTTGCTCCACCGTTATCCCTTTCTTTATGTTCTTCAGGATTTCATCACTTCCAGATTCATATCCAACGATTAGTAACCGACAATTTGCTTTTCTCATCTCTTTCATCGTCTCATAATCCAGTCCAACCCTTGCATTGCATGCCCATATTATGTCCAAGCCTCTTTCTCTATATTCCTTGCAAAACTCCAAAACTCTATTTTTCTTTGGTAAAGCTTTCTTTTTTAAAGAAAGGTTTATTGTAAACGTATCATCCTCAAAGAAGACTTCTTTCACCGCTGGCAATTTATCCTGTATCCACTCAAGCTCATCCAAAACATTTGAAACGCTCCTCTCCCGGTATTTCCTGCCCATTAACGTCTGAGGCCAAGAGCAGAAAGTACAGAGATAAGGGCAGCCTCTCCCGGTGAAAATCTGAATCTCAGGATAAAGCGAACTTCCTAAGAAATAGTCTCTTATATTAAGATGCTTCTCATAAACTCTTGAGACAAAAGGAATTTTATCTAAATCTTCAGATGATGAAAATTCTCTGTTCGGATTATGGATTATTTCTCCTTTCTCTTTATATGAGATCCCTTTTATGTTCTTGAAATCTTCTTCTTTCCCTATCGCTCTCGCAACATCCCTTATAGTGAAATCATACTCAAACCGTGCCACAAGGTCTATTCCGGTGCTGTTTAAAATCTCAGTGGCGAATTGAGATGTGGGCGGACCCACAAGAACAATTTTACCCTCGCAGCTCTTTTTTAAC
>JASEFB010000196.1 GCA_030019325.1 archaeon
GCCTTTTCCATCACCAGTTCTATATCCTCTGGAGAGATACTCACCTCAGACTCACGTTCAGATTCAAGCCTCGGACGTTTTACCGGCGTGCCGGTTATTTGATACATCTTCGACCCCGGTGCGTCCATAACCGTAACGACGGGATCCTCAAAGACGAACTCAGCATCCGCGGTTTTTATCACGACCTCCTCGACGTCGTTTATCTCTTCTATGCTTATGCCCATTTGTCTCATCATCTGGTTCAATTGCTTAGGGCTCAAGCCTAATCCCTTTCTAAATCCACCTCGCATTTGCCTTGCAACCTTACTCTTTTATTTTTAAATTTATAAAAATGATAGCACTATCGTATGTATAAATATAAATAGCATAAAGGATAAAGCTGGTTACGTTTAGTTACCGGTTGAGCCAGGTAGGAAAAGGGCCCGTGGTCTAGCTGGAATGACGTCGCCTTTACGAGGCGAAGGTCATGCGTTCGAATCGCATCGGGCCCATTGTAAAAACCATTGTATTTGTATAGCTGAGGCGGAAAAAAAACCACGAGATTCCACGAGATTAACACAAACCTTTTTGCACGCAAAAAGCTTTACCAAAAAATCTTTAAGAAAAACAACTTTCTTTGATCAAACTTTGGTATGAAAATACTTCAAACTTCCTTATCTATAAAACCTTTGAGACTACATATCCACATCCCTCCAGTTCTCTTATCAACCTTAATTCCCTATTTTGGTATGAAAATACTTCAAACTTCCTTATCATCAATTGTTGCATCCATTTATCCTGCGGACAAAAAAGATTTCCGCTCTTTGAACTCCTCCTCCCCCTCGAATTCAAACCTC
>JASEFB010000018.1:0-1300 GCA_030019325.1 archaeon
GGTAGTATTGGTATATATTGGATTTTTGGATTTTCTACAGAGCTAAACAAATACCCTTCTCCTTTTTCACATCCTCTAATAACCGTTGATTCTCTCGTTCTTTTACCTTCTCCAGTAATCTTTTGAGGACCACTCCGCACTCACCCAAAATAGGAATCTCTATCGGGAACTCCTTGGCGAGATTCATGGGATCGATATCCACTTGAATGCTCTGTTTCCGTGGAATATTTGTCTTCTCGGAGAACGAAGACCCGAAAACCAGGAGTAAATCAGCAGCATTGACAAATCTTCGTGCCATAGGAGTACCAACATCGCCAAGTACGCCGAGCGCAAGTTCATGATCCTCGGGCACGGCACCTTTTGCACGATACGTTGTTATTATAGGCGCTTTTATCCGTTCGGCGAGTTTTAAGAGTGTATCTCCATGACTCCGTGCACCCCAACCCGCGATTATCACGGGCTGCTCAGCTTCATCGATTAACCGCACGGCACGCTCAATGAGGTCGGTGTTCACGATGCGGAAATCAGGGATTCGGCCTTTCAGTGGTTCTATACGTGCTTCAAGCGCTTCTTTTTGGATATCGTTTGGAATGGTGAGGTGAGAAACGCCCCGTTCTACCAATGCATGCTTTCAAATTGGTAGCACCCGGCCCCGCAATCGTTACGCACACACCGACCTTCCCTGTCAGCTTGGCGTATGCCGATGCCATAAGCGCTGCTGCTTCCTCATGCCTCACCTTTATAAACCGTATTTTGTTCTGCTTGCGTATCGCATCCACCACACCCAGGCATGTCGTGCCTGGAAGCCCAAAAATGTATTCCACTCCCCATGCAGCGAGTTGATCCACAATAACCTCTGATACCGTTCTCTCTTGCATAATTCTTACGTATGCCCTCGGTATATTAAACTTTTGGCACATGCGAAACCGCTCTCAACGAGTAACCGTCTAGAGCCGAAATGAAACTTTTTATATGCCGAGAGGCATGGTTATGGTATCGATTAAACAAGACAAAGGAAGGATTTAAAAATGGAAATGAGAAAGGATTTCAGCGATTTGGAGAGTGAAGTGGTAGAAAAAGGGAACTGTGCACTCTGCGGTGGGTGCGTTGCTACCTGCAGGTTGCTCGATTACGGGTATCTCAGTATGGACTTCTCTGAGGGGGGACCGGTGATAGGAGAAGGGCAGCAGTATTCACCCACTTGTGGATCGTGCTTTTATTCTAAAGGAAGACCAGTGCTAAGAATGGGGCCGCAGTGCCCGCCGACGTGTGGATACTGCTATTATCAATGCCCACGGGT
>JASEFB010000018.1:1397-23147 GCA_030019325.1 archaeon
GAGTGGGGCCGCAGTGCCCGCCGACGTGTGGATACTGCTATTATCAATGCCCACGGGTCGAGGAACCGATGTTAAAGGAACGACTGGAAGAGATTTATGAAGTGGTTAGTAAAGATGAGGAGATAAGGGGAGTGTGCCACAATGGCGGTGCGCTTCTTTCGTTACTCGTTTCTGCGCTTGATGATGCGATCGTAGAGGGCTGTATAACGGTTACTGATAAGGGAGGATTGATGCCTGAGGTGCGTGTTGCAATGAATAAGTCAAGTTTGATAGAGGGTGCGGGTGGTCCCTATGGGTCAGCAGCAGCACTGACTGGTGTAGCAGATGCTATTTTGAACTACGGTCTCTGGAGCGTCGCTCTGGTAGGAACGCCGTGCCAGATGGCGGGATATGAGAAAATGCTTGATGTGGGTCGTGGTACGCACAATGCCCATAATTTCTCGTCCACTGTGCGATTACGAATAGCTCTGTTCTGTCCGGGAGCTTATTCGTATGATAAATTATTGAAGGAGTATATTGAACGCGAGCATGGTACACCTATTAGTGAGATAACAAAGTTAGACATTCGTGAAGATGGTCTCCACGTATATGCTGGTGATAAGGAGTTGTTACATGCGGGAATGAACGAAATCGAGGATTATAAGCGAGAGGGATGTAAGATATGCGCAGATTTCACCGGGCTGTTTTCAGACATAAGTGTTGGACATATCGGCTCACCTGCCGGGAAGTCAACGGTTATCATTCATACTGATTCTGGAAAAGAGGTATTTGAACGTGCTTTGGAATGGGGCTATATAGAAGCGAAACCGATAAACAAAGCTGGTGCGGATTTGATACACCGGCTGCAGAAAGAGAAGCGAGAAGCAGGGCTTGCAGAGAAGGCGCGGAGGAAGAAGTAGTGGAACGGTAGAGGTAAACTTTCCTCGTGCTTATCCAAAAATCAAAAGCATATTATCTCTTTATTTACACCCCAACCCTTTAAAAATAGAGGGTGTATAGAATGTTTAAACTACGATGACAATGCTGTGCCATCTACTGTGATACATGTTTAAAGCCTTGTAGTGAGATAGATATGAGACTGAGAATAAAGCCCCTTCCGCCGTTCGATTTCGATTTAAGTGCTACAATTTTCTCTGATGGTGATAGCCAAATTCGTACCTACGAACAGGGGACGTATTGGCAGGTTGTACGAGTACACAGCAAATTGATACTTATTACGATAACTTCGTTAGGGACGGTCGATAAGCCTGAATTAGCAGTGGAGTTACAAGCCAACGAAGAGATTTCTCATAACGAGAAGAAGATAACCGAAGCGATAATCTCTTCCCTTTTTAATTTAACGTTTGACCTTACTGCGTTTTATGAAGAGGTCAAAAATGATACGATTCTCTCAAAGCTGGCTCGACAATTCAGAGGGTTAAAAAGCCCGACAACTCCTACTGTCTTTGAAGCATTGGTTGACTCAATAATTGAACAGCAAATCTCGCTCAATGTGGCACATAGCATAGAAAGAAACGTGGTCAAAACGTTTGGTGACACGCTAACATTAGATGATAAAGTCTATTACGCATTCCCAACACCACAACAACTGGCTCCTGCAACTAAAGAACAACTCCGTACCTGCGGGTTGAGTGCGCGAAAAGCGGAGTATATTCACGATATCTCAAAATTGATAGTGGATGGGAGATTGGATTTAGAGAAATTCAAAACCTCTGGGGATGCGGAAGAGATTATTACGGAACTCTGTAAGATACGGGGAATTGGGTTGTGGACTGCCGAACTCACCATGCTTCGAGGGATGAATAAATTAGAGGTGTTACCCGCAGATGACCTCGGCTTGCGAAGACATATCTCGCATTACTATTGTAACGACCGAAAAATCTCTGGCGAAGAGGCCCGCAGCATAGCTGAGGGATGGGGCAACTGGAAAGGGCTAGCGGGTTTTTATCTGATAATCGCTGCTAGATTGAAAGTGGAACTATAGGCCTCACAAATAATAATACTGCCCCTTCTCCTTCTGCTCACGGTCCTTTGCCGACCCGATCTTATTTATCCGTGGTCGGAGCGTGCTTTCATCACGCCGGAAGGTCACACCTAACTCCTTCAAAAACAAGTTCATGCCCTCACGCATCCCAAAACTACCTTTTATCTCTCCTCGCACCCCGGGTTCACCGTTGAACACCATCAACCGATCACTTAACAAATCGATCAAGTAGATGTCATGGTCAACAATCATCATTGATACCTCTCTTCGTTCCGCATACCGCCTCAACGTCTTTATCAGCCGCACCTTCTGCTCCACATCGAGATGCGCTGACGGCTCATCCAGCATATACAACGATGCATCCTGGCAGAGACACGCTGCTATCGCCACGCTTTGTAATTCACCACCACTGAGCTCTTTTAAACTCTTTTCCTCGATCTCTGGTATCCCTAATGGATGGAGCACATCAATAACATCAGCTTCACGTAATCCTCCGTTGAGTGAATAGATGAAGTCCTTTACTTTCATATCCAGCTCGCCTTTTATATATTGCGGCTTGTAAGAGAGGGTAATATCAAATGATTGTGGGGCTCTGCCCCATGTAGGGGCTCCGCCCCTACCACCCCGCAAGCCCTGTAAGGGCTTACCCGCAAGCCCTGTAAGGGCTTTGCTCCCTGCTGTCGGCTCTGTCTCGCCTGCCAGGACTTTCACAAACGTGCTTTTACCAATAGCATTTCTCCCAACTATGCCCAAAACTTCCCCCAGCGCTATACTGCCCGGCTTCGCCTCCAATAAAAATCCATCTTCGCCATATCTCTTCTCGAAACCATCGTACTCGATGAAAACATTTCGTTCTTCCTGTCTCTCCCTCGGTGGATGAGCGCTGAATTCTATCGGTTTATCTCTTATCCGAACGTTCTCCGCTTGCAAAAATCCACTCAAATATTCGTTTATCCCTCTATTCGTGCTCTTTGGCAGGGTAACAACACCATATCCGCCGGGCTCGCCATAGAGGAGATGCACATAATCAGCAAGCATATCCAGGATGGCGAGGTCGTGCTCTACCACGACCACGGCCTTCCCCTCCAAAACGTTCCTTATTCCCTTTGCCACCTGCATCCGCTGATAAATGTCCAGATATGGTGTTATCTCATCTAAGAAGTAAAAATCAGCATCCCGTATCATACACGCGATTATCGCGACCCTCTGCAGTTCGCCACCGCTGAGCGCCTTTATATCCGTCTTCATCGCCTCTTCGAGCTCAAAAGCCTTTATCAGCCGTTTTGATTCTCCTGTCTCATCTGTACTTTCCAGTAACTCGTACGTTGTGCCATCGAAGAATTTCGGTATTGCATCTACATATTGGGGCTTATAAGCAACCCTAATTTTCCCTTTTGACAGTCTATCAAAGTAATTCTGTAACTCAGACCCCGAATATCTCTTTATTATCTCATACCAGCTCACCTCCGCAGTTACATTGCCAAGGTTCGGTACTTGCAACCCTGCTAATATTTTAATCGCAGTGCTCTTCCCTATCCCATTCTCCCCTAACAACCCAGATATCTTCCCTGCTCGTGGAATAGGCATTCCATAAAGGACAAACCCGTTTTCACCATATCGGTGCGTCTCTTCACCCTTTAGCTCCTCAGGTAAGCCTATTATAGAGATGGCGGAGAATGGACATTTTTTTATGCATATCCCGCATCCCTCACACAAATCCTCGGATATTACCGGCTTTCCATCGCTACCCACAACTACCGTCTCTGCTCCTGTCTGCACCATCGGGCAGTATTTTATGCATTCAGATGTGCATTTCCTCGGCTGGCACTTGTCCTTCTTTAAGATCGCTATTCGCATGTTACACCATCATATCACGCATTCGTTTATAGATTTCAGGCTCTAACGCAGCGATAAGGGAAATTTTTTGCGTTTCCCCTACCTCGGTTCCAAACTCCTCCCCCTTCAAATCCGTTATCATGCCGCCCGCTTCTTTTAAGATGAGCGAGGCGCCGGCAATGTCATAGCCGTTTATTAAGTCACGCACATCTAATACTGCATCCAATGCACCTTCAGCAACTAAGCATATCTCCAGTGCTATACTGCCCAGCACACGAATTAACACATTCTTATTTTCCCTTTGAAAGTGCACCACGGCCTCAGGAATTGAATCCGCCCCGTAGGTATAGATAGAGAAAACGCGTTTGTTCTTCCCTTTCACCGTACGAGGGAGCTTTTTACCATCTACATAGGCAGGCCCGCCTTTAACCGCATAATAGGTCTTCCCGTAGATGGTTGCAACGACGCTCGCCTGAAGGTCATCAAAAGTAACATGCTCTAAGTTCGGTGAATACGCAATAGAGGAGCAGAAGAAGGGGAGACCAAGGATAGCATTTGTAGACCCATCTATAGGGTCAAAGATAAGCGTGAATTTCGGATCGCCCTCCTTTGGAGATATATGGTCGCCTAATTCCTCTGATATTATCCTCGCACAGAGGTTTCGGCTCTGTAAGGCATTCTCCAATGCTGCTTCCGCAAAAAGGTCTATTTTCCTCGTTACGTCCCTCTCCCTTCTCTTTATTATCGCTCCATGGTCTGCCGTTTCTGATATGTAGGTTCTTATCGAATCTCGTATCTCTGACGAAATCCTTAACAGTTCTTCTATCTCCATTTATTCTTCGCGCCCCCTCTCTTGATAGTTTTTTAATGTCTTAAAGCTGTAACAACTACTTTTTAACCAATGCAATGCGAAAAGTAAAACTGCGATATCTCATCTCGCCTCGAAATGCATAATCGTGCTAATTATGGGCGGGATAAAAATATAAAAATTGCTCCGGTCGGGATTTGAACCCGAGTCCTTGGCTCGAAAGGCCGAGATGATTGGCCGAGCTACACTACCGGAGCATAACCTTTCTTATATGGGGCTCCGCCCCATCACGGGCTCCGCCCGTGCCCCCGCAAGCCCTGTAAGGGCTTAGAAGAAAGCGTTACCAAAGAAATTTTAAAGGATGAATTTTGTTTTTCTTTTAGCACTGTGGGGCTCTGCCCCACGACCCCGCAATCGCGGGCTCTGCCCGCGTTCCCGCGAGCCTGAAAGGCTCAGTAAGGGCTTAGTTTTCTTTTTTCTAAAAAGAAAAAGTGTAAAGAGGGGTTTTTTAGCCGAATAGCGCAGCAAGCCCCTGCATGCCCGTCTCCTCTGCTTTCTCTTCTTCCTCTCCTTCCTTCTCTTTCTTCTCTTTCTTTTCTTTCTTCTCTTTCTTTTCCGCCTCTTTTGCTTCTGGTACTGGTACCTCTGCTGGCATCACGGGTGGTGCCATTGCCGCAGGAGCATAGGCCGGCTGTGCTTGCGCAACCGCTTCATCTATGTTTACACCGCTAAGAGCGGATATCAGTGCTTTCACACGGCCTTTATCTACCTTTATCCCCGCAGCCCCCATTATAGCTGTTATTCCCTCCTCGGTAACTTCCTTACCCGAGTTATGCAAGAGCAATGCGGCATATATGTATTCCATCTCTACGTTTACCTCCTTCCCTTTATCCTTTATTTATATCCTTTATTCTATCCCTTACCCTTATATAAAATAAAGAATACAGGATATTAACTAAAATATAAGTTTCTTTGATCAAACTTTCTTTTCAAAGAAAGTTTGTACGGAGCCGCTGGGATTTGAACCCAGGTCATCGGGTCCGAAGCCCGAAGGGATAGTCCGCTACCACACGACTCCTTATGTTATATATTTATCAGTGATTATAGTTATTTTGTTTCACCGTAAGATTATTGAGACTTCGGCCTAAATCCTAAATACAAGGATTGAGATTAAGAAGATTCATGATAATGATAGTACAAAATGCTAAACATGAACCCAAAAATAGATCTTTTTATTTTTTTGTATATCGTTAGGGAAGCTCATTCAGCTTCCATCTCCATCTCTTCTTTGCAACTCTCACACACCATTAGCCCGCCTTCTATTTCCATTTCCAGGTAATAAGAGAAGCTCCCGCATTTTTCGCAGATACCCTGCCCCATCCTTTCACCCTCATCCTCTATTCCCAAGGGTTCTCTTTCCACATTTATCTCTAATAATTCTTCCAGTATCGAGTTCATCTCTGACGAAACTGACATTATATCTCTATCTGCAACTATCCCTACCAGCTCGCCGTTGTCAATTACTGGTATCTTTCTTATCCGTTTCGCCGCCATTTTTTTCGCTATGCCAAATAGACGGTCATTACTCGATGCAGTTATTATGGGTGTGGTCATTATGTCCTTTAGTTTCAGAGTGCTCGGCTTTATGTCCTTACTTACCAGCTCACTAATTATATCCCCCTCGGTAACTATTCCAACCGGCTCTCCGTTACTAAGTACCACAATACTATCCACATCGTGTTCTCTCATCAGCTTCGCCGCGTCCATCAGGTTTAACTCCTCATCTCCCTTCACTACCTCTCGCACCATTACCTGACTGAGCGGTATATCAGTCTCCATGTATCCTTTTAATTCTATCGCTCATATTGTAATAAAAAGTTTCTACCAGTTGAATTTTTTAAACAAATATTAACTAATTTATTTACTAATAGTTGAAAAAATTACTAAATCTATACCACACTTTTCTTTTTGCAAAAAACTCTTTCCTCGCTAATAACCCATCTCCATCCCGTTAATTTCTCTTTTTCAGCCACACCAGCAATTGGTAGTTCTCGATAGTTCACCAGAATGTGCTAATCGGTGGCATCCCTCTTCCAATAGCATGCCAATATCTCGAAAATAATCCTCGCGGCGTTAATGCTTGTGATTCCGTTACTAGTATCCAGTTTTGGATTCACCTCCACCACATCACTTGCAACCACGTTTTTCCTTTCAATTATCCCCTGTATCAAAGGAATCAAGCTTTCGAGCGACATTCCGCATGGCTCAGGATTTTCTACTCCCGGGGCTCTGCTTGGATCGAGTACGTCAATATCAATCGAGAGATACGTTTTTTCTTCTCCTTCCCCTATTTCTTCCACTACCCCTTCTACACCCTTTACTCTCAGCATCTCAGCATCGTAGATCCTTATCTTGTCTTTTACCAATGCATATTCCTCCGCAGAAGCGGACCGGACGCCTATCTCAATCACATTCTCATATCCAATCAACTCCGCTATCCTTCGCATCACGCACGCATTGGAAAACCTAGTATTTTTATACGAGTCTCGAAAATCGGCATGTGCATCGATAGCTATCACTTTCTCGACTTCTCCATGCTCAAAAAGGTCTTTAACAAGAGGATAGGAAATGGAATGATCGCCACCGATAAAAATCTTCTTTCTCGCGGAGTCAAACTCCGCAATGCTTTCCCCTTCAACGAAATGATTCTGCTCTAACTTCATATCTCCACGGTCGTAATACAGCAGATCGGACAATTCGAGCTTTCTGTGCCACAAAAACGTTTCAAGTCGCTGAGATGCCCTTCTTATCGCTTTTGGCCCTTCTCTTGCCCCTTTCTCGGAGGCATGGCCGTCAAAGGGCACACTTATTAGCTCATACCATGCTTTTTTTTTATCACCCTCTGATAGCGAGCCTGAGAATTTCATTACAAACTTTCTTTACTTTCTTTTTAAAGAAAGGTTGGTATACTCAACGATTTGCCCGGACACTTATATCAATTACCACAGGATCTAATGAAAAAGAAGTCAGCGTAAATGTCAACACCTCAAAGTACCAAGCCAGTCATTATCTTTTTCTTCTCTCTGGGAGGTAACTTACCCAATCCGATTTCAAGCCCGTATACATCTCATCAAGTAAAATCTTCAACATAACCACCCCCATTTAATCATAAATCGTACATTAAAATATTAACGTCCACAAAAACGCTTTTCATAATCGGAGTTTGAAGGTGTGAAAAAGGCACGTTATGCGTCGCAAGAGAAAGAGCTATATGTCTTCTGCTTCGCCTGCGTTCGAGCTCCCTATATCCACCTCAAATCCCACCACGGGATGATCCAGCCCAAAATTAAGGATTACTTCGGGATGTATTTCACCAAAAACGCCTATTGCAGAGGCTCTGCCCCTACCACCCCGAAATCGCGGTAATTTAATTATATCCGCTCTTCTGCCTTCCAAAAAGGCATCATCCTCTGAGTCCACCACTTCTACTTCTCCCATCCCCATCTCCTTGAGCACCGCATCAACTACTGACTTAACTTCTGCGAAGTTCGCATATGCATGCGTTGAAACCGCAGCAAGCATGTATTTCTCCTTTAAATTCACCATTACCTGACCAACCTCAAAAATCCGCTGTGGTAAATCACGATGCTTGTTGATCGAAAGGATTTCTAACAAATTGGGGAGAATAGAACACCTGAGCATGGTATGCTCCATGCTTATGGGAGATGCAACCGCTACTTTTTCCTCTTCTCTTCTCGTTCTCCTCATTAACTCAAACTGTTTCCTCTCCGAGGTCAGCGTGAATGTCATCACCTCAAAGTATCCTAAGCCTGTCATCATTTCCCTCAAAGCCATCTTTTTCTCCTCTATCGGATGCACCTCCCCTATAACCATCGCGCCTGGAATCTCAGGCTTTATCCTGTCATAGCCATAACCGATAGCGATGTCTTCAATGATGTCCCATGGATGGAGTATATCATACCGATAAGCCGGTATCTTCACCTCTATCAGTCCTTCGGGTTTCACCTCCGCACCAAATCCCATTCGCTCACAGCACTTCTTGCATTCCTCTGCACTTAACTCAATACCCAGAAGTGAGTGCACTTCTCCCACCGATACTTCCATCCTCTTAGGCTCAAAATCGGGTGTTTCCTTTTCCTCCACGCTTCTCTCGTTCGGGGAGCGAAGCACTACCGATTGAATCTGTCCACCCCTCTCTCCAAGCGCATACGCGATAATATTGAGTGCAATCGAGACATGCTCATTCAAGCCCGTAACATCTATAAATATCTCCGTTGTAGATTCCGTAACCCTCGTCAGCTCCGCATTGATAATGGGTGGAAAAGAGAGAACGTTCCCTTCTGAATCGAGAATCAATGGATATTTAGCTTTCCCTTCGAGAATGTAGCGGTAACCAATCCCCTTTGGGTGCTTCTCTAAGATCTCTGCCATCGTCATCTCCTCTTCGTAGTCAAGTGGAACGAAAGAGAAACTTGGGTCAACTGCAAGGTACCTAAATGGGGGTTTCACCTTCGCCAAATCGTGCACACCCACCGAAACGTTTTTTCTGTTCCGACCTAACCCTCGATGCAAATGTTCTTGCAAGAGCATGAGTGATTCTATCCCCCGTGAATCAAAATGCAAGTTTTTTACCACACCGCACACAATATACGGGCGTACGTCCAGAACAGAACTCTCTATAACCATCTCAATGCCCGATCTCTCCACTGGATAACTACCTAATCCCGGTTCGATGTCTAAAAATTGTTTCAGAGCACGAGAAACACCTTCAACACTGAAAAGGTCAGGTCGGTTTGGGGGGAACTCCACATCCATATAGTCCTCTTCTATTCTCTCTACATCCGCGCACAGTAACGGCAGACGTTCCTTTATTCTTTCGATACCCACACCGGTAAGGTTTTCCAGGTCATCGTAAAATAATCGTATTACGGGCATGTTCTCTATCCCCCTTATTTTTTATTCAGCCGACCTTTTCATCGCTGCTAACCTCTTCCTTCCGTGTTCTCAAAGCGCCTCCTGTAAGATAGAAGTCCCCCCAGGGATAGATATTTCCTGCAAAAGTAAACCCCTCCTTTATATCAGGAGCATCACCCCTCACCTCGTATTCCTCACCAGTTATTCTGTTTTTAACCACAAATTTAAAGGATGCAGGCTCTACGCTAACAACCTCAAAAGTGCCTTTGACTGGCAGACCAAGCCCTTTTATCCTCTCTTTGAGCTCTTCACTGAGCCCTTTCTCCTCCGCATACACTATTCCCGGAGTCCTTCCATCCCCAAACTTTCTGGTGAACAAAAACCAGTTTAAAAAATCGAAGATATCTCCAAAATCGATCTCTTCAATTCCCTTCTCCTTCCTGTATTCTTCCTGCGCGACTCCTATCTCCTCTGCGAATCTTTTCTCCGCAAATTCTCTTACCTCATCGAGCAACCATACCGCTTCATGATATTCCCTCGCCTTCTTCGCTTCATCGCCTTCCAGGTTCTTCATCCTCTCCACTCTACTTATGCACTTCCTCACTAGCTCTCCAAGTCCAGTTTCCCCCTTCCCAAACCGCTCACAGACCTCAAAACTCTCTTTAAAAGCATCAAAAGCCTCTTCATATCTCCCTCTCTTTTCCAAGAAGGCTCCATAATTCGCCCACACAACTTCGTCGTCGGTCACCGTTAGCATTCTCTTGTACTCCGCTTCAGCATCTGCCAGCCTACCTTCTCCTTCGTAATGCTTCACGAGTAATGAATGAACGGTTACCTCCGCGGTCCTATCTTCAAGAATTCTTTTCAGGAGTTTCTCCCCCCGCTCTTTATCCTTCTCTATCAATCTATCCCTCAGGCGGTCATCAACACGAGGGTCTTTCAAGAAAGCAATTATCGTATCTGGAAAGCCTCCCGCCTCTTTAAAGTCCTCTGCAACCCACAAGGCACAGACCTCTCCAAAATCCGTCAGGAGCCATAAATCAAGTTCGTTTAGAGGCTTTACCTTATCTCCATCCCCTTCTCCCCCTTTTACAATTGCACACTCATGTGCTTTTAAGCCTTTCTCCTCATTCAGCGTCTTCAGTCCGTGCTTCCCCATATACCTGATAAATTTTCTTCGCACGTTATCTCCCTCTCTTCTGCTTATAATCCGTGCTTCGACGTCTCTCAATGCCTTTTGCGCCTCAATAAAAAGCTTCCACGCTTCCACTATCTCCTCATCCTCGTCTTCGAGGTTCAGAAATTTCGCTATCAGGTCCTTTTGGTTCATCATCTACGTTCCCACTCGTATCGGAGAGGATATGCGTTTCAGTGTTGCTATTGTAGAAAGAGCAGCTAAATAGCTCGTCTTTGGATTTGCAACTGAAGGGACGTTTTCCACCCGCACGAATAATTTACCAAATTCCCCCTCTGCTTCTATCTCGTGCACGTTCTCTTTCGCAGCAGGGTCTGCAACTATTTTCACCTTCGTAGCCTCTGAACCTATCCCTGCAATGCTCAAAGAAGCAGCAACGTTTACATTCTCAGGAAAATGTCGCACCGCTTCTCTCGCGGAACCTGTGAACAATGTTTTCTCCTTCGTTATTGAATGCAGATCTATTCCCCTTTCCCTAACATACTCGTTCCCCTCAAATCCCAAGGGGGGCTTTCTTGTCGTCAATGCTACCGAATGCATCCGGCCAATAACGCCCGATTTTAAACCATCTATTCCTGCTATAGCACCTGACGGAATATACACGTTACATCTCCTTTCCTTCGATATACGTTCAATTTCTTCAAAAAGGCCAGGATCACATAACAGTGCACCAACACTCAATATCATCACGTCTTTACCCTTTTTTAACGCAGGGATCACAAACTCACGAACCGCAGCCTGCGATGCGCACTCTATTACCAAATCAACCTCTCCTAAAATTTCATCCAATCCCGTGATATCTGATTTTATTATATCGGGCTTCTTTCTCAGGCTTTTAATCAGCTGTTCTATCCTCTCCGGATGGGTGTCAATCAAAAATTTCAGCTCCATCCCCAACTTCAACTCACGTCCACCTACTTCATCTGTGTCTATTGCCCTGCATATCACACTTCCTATCGCACCGCAGCCGATCACGCCTACTCTTATTTTTTCCATCTTTTTACAATGAAGAGAACTGTGCTAAACGCGAGATTTTTGATAAAACATTCTTTACTTTATAAGATAAGGTTTATTTGCACCATGCTGCTGAAAGAGATAGAAAGTTTTCTGGAGGAAGATGTAGGGCAGGAGGATTACGAGGAGATAGTTCCCTATACCGATTGTAAGGCGGAGATAACGGTGAAAGAAGAGGGTATCCTTGCGGGTTTAGAGGAGGTGAAACAGATATTTGACTATCTGTCCGTCCAATATTCCTCTGAATTTGAAGATGGGGGTAGAATAAAGAGCGGTGATACTATTTTGACGGCAAGGGGACCTGGTGCAAAGATATTGAAGGGAGAACGACTTGTACTTAATCTCTTAGGGCGGATGAGTGGTATAGCGACTCTCACGAGCATGTTTGTAAGTGAAGCGAGGAAGGTAAACGAGCATGTAAGGGTAGCGGGGACGAGAAAAACTACGCCTGGCTTCAGGAAATACGAGAAGAAAGCAATAGCTATCGGTGGTGGTGATCCACACCGATTTGGATTATACGAGGCGGTGATAATAAAAGACAATCATATAAAGCTGATGGGGCTGGAGGACGCGATAAAGAAGGCGAAAGAGAAAGTAAGTTTCACACGAAAAATAGAGGTTGAAGTGGAAAGCATAGAGGATGCACTCCGAGCGGCGGAATTAAACGTGGATATCATCATGCTTGATAACATGACGGCGACGGAGGTAAAAGAGTGCGTAAAGTTGCTGACCGAGCGAGGACTTCGTGAGGGATTGATTTTAGAGGCATCGGGAGGGATCAACATGAAAAATATAAAAGACTTTGCATCCACTGGTGTGGAAGTTGTTTCAATCGGCATGATTACTCATTCAGCGAGATCGTTGGGCTTTTCTCTGGCTGTGGTGGAGTAGACCAATTTGCGTGTGGAGAGGGCTATTCTATAGTTATCAGCACCTTCCTTCTTACCTTAGGCAAATTAATCCTGAGAATGCCGTTTTTAAATGATGCCTGTGCTTTTTCCGGCTCTATGGGCTCTGGCAACTTTATTTGTTTCCTGAAAGCCTGGAATGTTATCTTCTTTTGGACTACACCCCACCTCGCCCAGCAAACGGCATCGCTCATCTTCGCTGTTACCTCTACCGTATTTTCGGTCGTATTTATCGCTATGTTCTCTTTTCTTACTAGCGGCAGATCAAAAGTAACGAATATCTCATCCCCCTTATCTTCTACTTCGTATAACGGCTCTAAATTGCCATCATGCTCCCATGTAGCCTTTAATATCCTTCGTTCTATTTCCATATTTCTCCTCTATTTCACCCCCCTTCTCTTTATTTCCCGTTACCGATACATGATGGGCATATCCTGCTCCATGCCCTTTTGCATCTCCGAAGCCGAAAGCGCTGTCTGTTGCATAAGGTCACGAGCTTTAAGTTTTATCTCCTCGGCATTTTCTAACAACTCGCCAACGTCGAGAGTAAGCTCTGGTGAGAACTTCTTTACGGATTCTATTGCCGATGCCGCCGCACCAGGATCGGGATACACGGGGAAGCACTGAGCAAGCAAGGAAATCGCACTTAATTTCCTCTTCGTGCATTCCCAGAGCATCATTGCATAAGTACCTGCGATAAACCCCTCTTCTAAAAACTCTATCTGTTTATCCTTCAACTCCCCCATGGCAGCTTCGTTGTTCCCAACGGCAAACACCTCCGGCTTCTCTATATCCATCCTGTTCTTCACCGGCAGCCCCTTTATCGAAATGACAAGCTTTGCATCAATTTTATGAAACCAATTAGCCAAAACGGTCGTCAGTGGGTATACCGCCTTTGGCGGCACTGCAACTTCTGATAACACCACTACAAGACTTCCGTCTTTATCGCTGTAGAGCCTAAAAGGATTTGTCAATTTACCCCCATGTATTACCATGACCGGTACAAACAAATCCGATTCGATATAACCTATCTCCTTATAATCCATCTTCTCTACGATGTAAGAGGCTGCGATTGTTCCTACCAGCCCCACATCTGGCAAGCCCTCTATCACTATCGGCTCTTTATGTATTATCCCTTCCTCTTCCACTATCCTCACGACTTCATCCATTTCTATGAGTTCCAGTATAACATGGTCTTTGCGAATTTAAAAACCCTTCAGTTCCTCTTCTATTATCCGCCTCGTTTGCTCCTCAAAAGTATCTTTCACCTCATGCTTCTTCGGTACCAACTTTTTTCAGGGTTTATATTCAAAAAGAAAAAACTTAAAAATCATCCCCGCACTAAACAATACTGTTATGAAAATTATATTTAATGATGAGCCCCGAGAAGTCAAAAGCAAAAGGTTAGGAGACCTTATCAAAGAATTAGAGGGTGTCTATAAGCAGGGGTGTATAGTAGCGGTTATCTCGGAGAAAAAGGGCGAGGAGTTAAAAAACGAATTCTCTCTGGAAACAGCGAAAGGAGAGGCGAGGATAAAGGTTGCCAGAGAAAAAGAGACAGAAGCGGTATCATTATTCCATAAGGTGTATAAAAAATTCCATAATGACGCTGGTAGAGTGGGATGGGTAAGTGAGGATATAACCGCTATTGGACCAATTGGAACGAATTTAAGGGTTGAGAAAAGCGAGCAGAGATATAAGAAATGGGATGTTTTCTTCGGCTTTGGTGGTTTTGACCCGGGCATGACGTACCTTATGATAAGCAAGCGCGAGCATGAAGCGGCGTATGGTACAGGCATCGATGCCCTCATTGGGAAATTAACGAGGGGGAGAAGCATTGTTGCGGAATTGGACGAAGGTGATAAAATAGAGGCGATACGTCCTCTCGTAACAAAGGCGGAGAGGATTGGCTTCGTTACCTCAGACTTGAATACCGAGATAAAAGACGGGCAGGAGATATCCACGTTTGCAAAGATAAAACTCTCTCAAGAGGCACCGATGTCAAGTGAACATTTCTTATCGCTCGCAAGGGAGGAGATTTTCCACGTAGATGTCCGTACACACACGTATCTTGCTTCTGAAGCTCTAAAAGGACTTAGTTTACCCGTCGAGAACATTCAGTATAGGTCAAAATATTACCTATCCGTAAGGAATACAGGGACAGAGAAAGGTAAAGTTTATGCATATAAGGAGAGCAGATTGCCTAACCCTTCTCATAACGTATTTGGTGAAGTAATACAGGGAGGGGATTTAATAGAGTACGCAAGAGCGGGTGATACGATTTACACGGTGACTGAGCCGAAATGGATGATGGTGGTGGGGAGAACACAGAAGGAGGCAGAAGAGTTTTTTGAGCGTGAGGATATCGAGCAGGTAAGGGAAGGGAATAAAGATGATAATGCGGTGGTTGTAGACCAGGTACCGGCATTGACGATGGATATTATGGAAAAGGGGACAGTAAGGACAGTTGGTGTTGAAGAGGAAGCAGTGTTTGACGCGGTATTATTTCATGGAGAAGCGCCTAAGACCGTATGGTATTTCAAAAAGATTACAGGATTGATTAACAGGCCGATAGGGTATTTAAAAGTATTTTTTACCGTCCCCGGGATGATGGTTCTCTTTCAAGGAAGAGCAGATGAAGCGGGGACACTTATCCCCGAGAACTTGCCAAAAGGGGTGGTCAAAAAGGGAATGCTCGGCGTTACAAACATGTCGAGGGCGAACCGGGGGATGATGGGAATACGATTGGATGAGAGCAAAGAATATGGGCCCACGGGTGAGACCTTCGATGGTACAAACATCGCCCTTTCAATTCCCTCCCTCACACCTTCAACGATGTCCTTCCTCAGCAAGCTCAAAGAAGGGGATGTTATTTATGTGAAAGAAAAGTTTAGATGAAAACGAGAATCACCAAAATACGTAAAAGGGATGGGCGAATTGTAAAATTCGAGCAGGAAAAAATCACAAATGCCATTTACAAAGCGATGGCTAGTGTTGGAAGGGGAGAGGAAGGCAGAGAACGTGCACAAGAACTCACCGAGAAGGTGGTGACCGCGATTGAGAAAGCTTTTGCCGAAAGGGCAGAAGTTCCTTCGGTTGAGGATGTGCAGGATGTTGTTGAGCAGGTGTTGATTACTGGAGGATTGAGCGAGGTTGCAAAGGCGTATATCTTATATCGGCAGCAGCGTGCTGATATTCGAGGTCTAAAGAAAGTTATAGGTGTTAAAGATGACTTAAAGCTCTCGGTGAATGCTACAGGGGTGTTGAAAAGGCGCTATTTGTTAAAGGATGAACGCGGAAAAGTTATCGAGACCCCGGGTCAAATGTTCAACCGTGTAGCAGAAGCAATAGCAAAAGCGGATCTGAAGTATGGTAAAAGCAAAGAGGAGGTAAAAGAGATAGAACGCAGCTTTTACCAGCTCATGAGTCATTTAGAGTTCCTGCCGAACAGTCCCACATTAATGAATGCCGGAACTGAGCTTGGGCAGCTCGCTGCCTGTTTTGTCTTACCCGTTGAAGATTCAATAGAAGGCATATTTGGGGCTGTTAAGAACATGGCGGTGATTCATCAAAGTGGCGGTGGAACAGGATTCTCATTCTCACGGTTGAGACCACAGGGGGATGTGGTTAAATCAACGGGAGGAATTGCTTCAGGTCCTGTCTCGTTCATGCGTGTGTTTGACGTAGCGACAGGTGTAATCAAGCAAGGAGGCAAAAGAAGAGGCGCGAACATGGGTATATTGAACGTTGACCATCCCGACATCGTGGAATTTATAAGAGCGAAAGAAGGTGGAGAGTTTGCCAATTTCAATACTTCGGTAGCAGTTACTGATGACTTCATGCATGCAGTAGAAAGAAATGAAGAGTATGGGCTTGTAAACCCTCGAACGAAGGAAGAAGTGAGGAGAATAAAAGCACGTGAGATTTTTAACGAGATTGTAACCTGCGCATGGAAGATCGGGGATCCAGGAATTGTTTTTATCGATGAAATCAATGGACATAACCCTCTCTCTACGGTGGGAACGATCGAGGCGACGAATCCGTGCATAACTGCTGATACGTGGATAATGACGGCTGATGGTCCACAGCAGGTTGAGGAATTGATTGGAAAGAAGTTTGTTGCGATTGTGAACGGAGATGGGTGGGAGAGTTCGAAAGAGGGATTTTTTGAGAGCGGAATAAGACCGGTTTACAGATTGAGGACGAAGGAAGGGTTTGAGTTGCGTCTAACAGCGGACCACCCGGTTATGAAAGTGGAGAGAATGACAAGATATAGAGTTGATACGAAATGGAGCAATGCTACGGATTTAAAGCTTGGCGATAAAATCGTCTTGAATAATCATAGAGCTAGTAATTGGAGTGTTAAAGATAGAGGCGAGTATGCAGAAGGCGATGGTTATTTAATTGGTTTGCTCTTGGGGGATGGGACGATTAAAGAGGATAAAGTAATTCTTTCCTCATGGGGCGAGGACAAGGGGGCGGAGGCTGTCAGGTCTCTGGCATATGAATACACGCAATATCTACCTCATAGGTCTGATTTCTCAGGTTGGATTGCTGTAAAGGGTAGAAATGAGTTCCGCCTCTCCTTAGGATACCTGAAAAGATTATCACAAGAACTTGGTTTAAGTCCGGGCATGAAGGCAATAACCAAGGAAATGGAAAAACTATCACAGGATTTCTATAAAGGGCTGCTAAAGGGGCTATTTGATGCTGATGGCTCAGTCCAAGGGAACCAATCAAAAGGTATCAGTATAAGGCTTGCTCAAAGTAACCTTGGAATTCTAAAAGCGGTTCAGCGTATGCTTTTAAGGTTAGGGATATTTTCGAGGATTTATATAAATAGGAGAAGAAAGGGAAAAAAGGAACTTCCTGACAGTAAAGGAGGGGTCAAAAATTACCTTACAAAACCTCAACATGAACTGGTAATTTCCAATAATAACATGCTGTATTTCGCTGAAAAAATTGGATTTTGTGACTCCGAGAAGATGGAAAGACTTGAGAATGCTATAAGGAATTACAAGAGGAGAATGAATCGAGAACGGTTTGTGGCAACCTTAAAGGACTTAGTTCTAGATGGTGTAGAAAAGGTCTATGATGTTCAAATTCCGGGGATAAATGCTTTTGAGGCCAACGGTTTTGTTCTGCATAACTGTGGCGAGCAGCCGCTCTTGCCTTACGAATCGTGCAATTTAGGCTCGATTAACGTTTCAAAATTTGTTCAAACCGGTGAGGGTGAAGTAGACTGGGAACGGCTTAAAGAAGTAGTTTGGATCTGCGTGAGGTTCTTAGATGACGTTATAGATGTGAACCGGTATCCAATGCGTGAAATAGAAGAAATAACGAAGGTGAACAGGAAGATCGGGCTTGGCATAATGGGATTCGCAGAACTGTTAATCAAGCTCGGGATAGCGTATGATTCAAAGGATGCACTTTTGATGGGTGAAAAGCTGATGCAATTCGTTACCAATGAGGCGCGACAGTGTTCACGAGAGCTCGGGCTCGAAAAAGGGTCTTTTCCTAACTTCGAGCGGAGTGTGTGGTCCACCTACAAGGCGATGCGAAATGCTACGGTGACCACCATCGCGCCAACAGGAACAATAAGTATAATTGCAGGGTGTTCGAGTGGGATTGAGCCGTTATTCGCAGTTGCATTCATTCGCA
Source organism: archaeon (assembly GCA_030019325.1). Taxonomy (GTDB): domain Archaea; phylum Halobacteriota; class Syntropharchaeia; order Alkanophagales; family Methanospirareceae; genus ANME-1-THS. Next base: position 19,739 of record JASEFB010000018.1, read on the forward strand.
ATGTATTGGGCGGCATGCTGGAGATAAATAAGTTGTTCGAAGAGATAGCGAAGGAAAGGGGATTTTATACTAAAGATTTGATGATAGAGATGGCGAAGCGCGGCTCGATACAGGGCATCAGTGGCATTCCAGAGGATATTAAACGGGTATTTGTAACCGCACTTGATATCTCACCGGAATGGCATGTACGAATGCAAGCGGCATTTCAGAAATACACGGACAATAGCGTATCAAAGACCGTTAATCTTCCACCTGATGCTACGTGGGGGGATGTAAAGAACGTGTTTTTATTAGCGTATAAGCTCAAATGCAAGGGCATTACTGTTTATCGGTACGGGAGTAAAGAGCAGGTTCTCTCATTGGATATTCCAAAGCTCATGCTTGAAGAATATATACGCGCAGATTCGGAATACACGGGCGAGTGCAGGATTTGCTCGGTATAACGTTCTTCCTGTGATTTGCGATGCATCCATCGATTTGGAGAAACTAAATAAGCGTTATGAACGCAGAAGGGCTTTTCAGATCCTGACGAGGGACTTTGTATCTCACGAGATTTTATATGTAATAATCCCTTCTGCATATTACAAGGGGGATGGTTGTAGAATAGAAGAGAGAAAGAGATGAAGGAAAAAGGGTTGCTGAGGGACATAAGGGTAATGGCAATGGTCTTCCTCGTTTTAGCAGCCCTGGTTGTCATTTATGTTTATCCTCCACCGCCTCCCGATGCGGGGATAAATGGCAATCTAAAATACGGCCTCGATTTAGTGGGTGGTTCGTGGCTGCAGTTGAAGTTGGAGGGCACCTTGGTCGGGATAAACGCACCGGTTAATGAGAGTGAAGTTGCTACATTCCTTGAAAAGGAGCTGGATGCCGAAGTGGTTTATTACAAGACGGATGATGTGGTAGAATATGAGATAAGGAAGGTTGTCTCAAAAGCTAATTTATCGGACGTTTTGAAGAAGATTAATGGCAGTATAGCGAAAAACCCGGCTGGAGAAGATTTCTTTGAAGAAGGTGTAACTCGAGAGACGAGAGACGAAACGCGCCAAATAATAGAGATAAAGCTAAACTTGTTGGGATTAGCAGACGTTAAACCAAGAACGGTTGGAAGAAATTTTATTCTTGTGGACCTCGCGGGTGTGGATATCGGGACGGCAAAGAGCATTGTGGGCAAGCCAGGAAAGTTTGAGATAAGAATCCAAGCAGAAGGCAGAGGGGGGGATATAGAAAAGGGGCAAAGATTAGAAGAGATTGAAAATATCACGGCACATGTCGTTTATGGCAGCGAGGGAATAGAAAGCAGAAGTGTAGGGGCAGTGCCCGTGAGAGAAAAAGAGAATGCGCCATGGGGTGCTTCTTTTACGTTAACCGCGGAAGGAGCGGTGGCATTACGAGAAGCGGCAATGAAATATGGTCTAACAGCCAATCCAACGGAGCCGTATCTGAGGGACCACGAGCTTGCAATGCTGCTTGACGATGTGGTGGTATACAGTGCGCCATTGTCTTCAGATCTTGCGCAAGAATTAAAACAGAAACCGGTTCCAGGATTGCGTGCTGAGACGGGGTTAGGAACCGAGGGATTTGAACGAGCTAAAGAGCTCATTATCCACTTAAAAGCGGGCGTGTTACCCGTAAATGTGGAGATAATAGGATCGGGGGAAGTTCCAGCCTATTTAGGAGCGAAATTCAAAGAAGGAGCATTAGTTGCTGGATTAATTGCCCTCTTTTCCGTCACGCTCGTTGTTTTTCTGCGATATCGGGAGAAGAAGATCGTATTGCCAATGTTTTTCACACTTCTGAGCGAGCTAATCCTGATATTGGGTTTTTCAGTAGTGGTTCCAGGGAGGTGGCGGTTGGATTTGGCGAGCATTGCAGGGATAATATTGGTGATTGGTACAGGAGTGGACCAATTGGTGATAATAACCGACGAAGTGCTTTCAGGTGGTCGCTCCTCCACGAGCATGTATCGTAAACGAATATCATTTGCATTTGGTATAATATTCGTTTCCGCGACGACTACGATCGTGGCGATGCTTTACCTTGCATTCATGGTAGCACTCGGTACACTGAGGGGTTTTGCGATTGTAACCATCGTTGGACTCTTGATAGGTATTTTTATTACAAGACCCGCTTATGCGAGGGTGATAGAAGCGATAGTGTGAATTCGTGAGTTAATTGGTGTTAGAACCTGAACAGGGGAATGAAATCGCCAAGATAATACCATTTGGTTTTTTTGCCGAACCGTATAGTAATGGTAAGGATTTTAATCATACCCATACGTTATTTGTATATGTTAGATATAAAAACTGTTTGGTCATTATGAATGTGAAAGGCACGAGTGTGACAATTCGTGGCGGTGAAAAAAATAGCTATTTAGCCAGAGAAGCGGTGGTGGCGAATATGCCTTTCACCATTTTAAGAAGGAACGGAGGTAAAAGGAGAGATGATATTGAGTTTTGAGGAGTTGTTGGAAAAGCTTAAGGTCGTGGATTCGAGAAGGCGGTCGAGTTGCTTCGGAAGGGAGAAGAAAGAGTGTTTGCATGGGTGCCGGGGTTAAGGCATTGGTTGAAGGACCCGGATTATATGTATATGTCAACTCCTATCATAGTTGTTACTTGACCCGACCATGAAGTATTACGTGCTCCTCACCTCTTTCCTCCATCCATATTTAAATAGGCACACAAAGTAAGTTATAAGATGAAAAATAAAACATATTGCGTGATGAACATGAGATATGCTGAACTTCTCTCATACTTCCGTAAGGGATTGAGGAACGGGAACTGGCGAAGGCTGAATTTCCTGGATAAAGCGCTATATAGAGCTGCTATGGAGTATGCGAAACGCGGTAGAAGCATAGTTAACGGATTGCTTGTAGAGAAGCTTTTGGAGCTTGTTGCGAGGTTAAAGGAGACGAGAGGGATGAGAATATTTGAAAGGGGATTGAAAAAAGCGGTTGAGATGTTAGAAAGAGGGGAAGATAAAGGGTTGTTTGTATGGGCGCCGAGGCTAAAGGATTGGTTGAATGACCCAAGTTATATCTTCTGGCTAGGGACGGTGCGGTGAAGATGAAAATAATCGCGGGGATACCGGCGCATAAACACTTTTTCTTTTTAGAAAAAAGAAAACCTGTGCTAAAAGAAAAAATGGAAGGAAAGACACAAAGTTGTTCTTTTGGTAAAGCTTTTCTTTTGAAGAAAAGGTTTGTAGTAAATGCGGCTGAACAAGGGCTAAGGATAAAAGAAGTAGGGATTAGCATCTGGGGCGATGGAAGGATAAGTGGTGGTTTTGATTGAAAATCCTAAATCCTAAATTCTAAACCCTAAACATGTGGGGCTCTGCCCCATCATGGGCTCCGCCCATGCCCCCGCAAGCCCCGGAGGGGCTTACCCGCAAGCCCTGTAAGGGCTTA
>JASEFB010000001.1 GCA_030019325.1 archaeon
CATTCCAAGCACAACAGCCAGCAGCACAATTGAAAACTCGCCTCTTGGCGTTGTGTATGCTCCGACCCTCAATCCGGTTTCAAGTGAGCCGTGCAGCTTCTTTCCAATAAGCGCACCACTGGCGAACTTTCCTAAGATGGACAGAATTATGAGTGCCAGGAGTGCGAGGACAAAGTCCGCCGGGGGCAATCCCGCAAATTTGAAGGGGAACATCATACCGAAGGAGAAGAAGAAAATAGTGAGGAATAAGTTCTTAAATGCGATAGTGTCACCGAGAAGCCACTTGAAGGACTTGACTCCAGAGAGTGCAGAGCCGAGGAAAAATGCAACGATCACCTCAGAGATATGACAATGCAGCAAAATACCCAAGAGGTATGCGAGTGCTGAGAATCCGAATATGAATGCGAAAATAAGCAGTATGGGTATCTCATCATCACGCTCGAACAGAGGCGAGATGAAGATGCTCAGCCCTCTGATGAGAACCGAGATGAATACGATGAGCAGTAAAGTCGCTGCTAAGGAGACAGGGATCCTGATCATGGCGAAGCTGCCAGACATAATGGAAGTCAGCACCACAAGCAGAATCGCCAGCATTATGTCCTCGAAGACCATCAGCCATACGACGGTCTCTGCTTCCGGGTATATCAACCTCTTGTTCTCTATCAGCGAGGATATGACTATCGCAGAACTGCTGATGTAAACTGCTGATGCGAGTATGAAAGCCTCTATCAGGGTTAAGCCAATAATGAGCCCCAGCGAAAATCCTGCGATGAAATTCACCCCGAAGTCCGTGCAACCTGCAAATAACCTTCCAGGCTCTTTTATGCCTTTGAAGTTGAACTCCAGTCCTATGTAGAACATCAGGAGGATTACACCGATCTTACCCAGCCACTCGACGAAGTTGTATGAGGATATTAAGTCGAAGCCGCTCCTTCCGAGGAGTATTCCTGCGATTATGTATACCGGGATCGAGGTTTGCCTGAGATATTTTGATAGCAGTCCGAGGGCTAAGCAAGAGGCCGTGACAATAGCTAAATCCACCAGAAAGTTCATCTATCTAAACCTGTCCAAGAATCTCCCTCGCACAGGCCTTTATTTGCTCACGCTCACCTATCACCACTATCAGGTCTCCCTCTTCGAAGACCATTTCCGGTGGCGGGCTGATGATGCTCCGTCCCCTTCTCGATAGTGCTATTATCGTGACGCCTGTCCTCTTCCTGATTGCTAAATCCTCGATGCTCTTTCCTACCATACCCTTCGTTACCGGACATATATGGATGTTTATTCTAAGGTCCGAAATTTCGGAAAACGACACCTCTACGTCTTCACGCTCTATGGTAAGCATCGCTCCAGTCAGAACGCTTCCGACACGTCGTGCTTCTTCTGAGGTCAACCTTGTAACCGATGGCTTCTCAGCACCGGCTTCTAAGACATATAGCTCTATTTCACCAGTCGTCAAGAATATAACCGCTACTTTATCCCCTTTGGGACTTTCTATCTCATACTTCGTGCCTATCTCGGGAAGTTTAGAAATTCGCATGATGTTACCTCCATCTGTTACAATATCCGCGTTTATAATTTAACCTTGCTATACCAAAAGCCCGCTACACCTATCACTACCACCTGGAGTAATAAGCAAAGAGCGATCAATCCGCCGAGCTCTGTATCCTCGGCGAAAAAAAGGCGTGTGCACATTATCCGGATGTTGCGTGCCCATGCATCGTGGAATTTTTACCATATCAAGTACTCCTCATCTCCACACTCACCCATACACCTCTTTCTTCATCATCTCTCCGCCGACGAACCGCGTTATGTAATGTGATGCTATGGTTAGGCCTTCTCTGAGTTCTTCATAAGACATGCCGGGGATGCCATAAGCAACTAAAAGTACATCCGTCGTCGTATCCGTTACTTTTGTCTCTTCCACATCACCGTGCACATAGACGCACAGTATCTTTGCTGAATCCGTTAGGACGAGCTCTTTCCCTGTCAATTTCTTTTGCCTATTCCCTATCAAAATAACCTCCTCACCCTCTCTCGAAAATCTCACTGACAACGGTGGGGCTATTCGCGCCATCTCAAAAGCACTGAACGTGAGGAGTGTCTGCACCGACGCGAGGTTGTACGCATCGACGATGGGTGATACCCTTGGCAACCCTTTATTCAACAAAATCCTTCGCAGCAATGCCTCTGACGCCGGTCTGACTTTCGTTGGATCAACACCCATTCTCCAGAAGAAGTCCCGTTGCGATCTGATCGTTCTTATATCCTTCACATCGTCAATTTTATAGGTTCTTTTTATCTCTTCCTCAACGGTTGTTATCTCCGCGCTTATTTCGCGACTTCCTTTTTGCCTCACGCCTTGTATCTCTGCGATACCCACGCTTATCTCAAATTTTTCCCGCACGGCATCTTCTATAATGAGGCGCATCATAAACCTTTCTTATGTGGGGCTCCGCCCCATCACGGGCTCCGCCTGTGCCCCCGCATCGTGGGCTCCGCCCACGTCCCCGAAAACCCTGAAAGGGTTTACCAGAGGGGCTTACTCGCAAGCCCTGTAAGGGCTTAAAGAAAGTTTTATCAAAGAATTTCTATTACGATTGTATGCTTCATCAGATTTATTTCCTTGATCCTTCCTTTTATCTCGCGTGTCTCGCCCAATATCCCGGTGAGTTTGATATCCTCACCATCAATGTCGATATGAACCACCTCTTCCATTAGTAATTCTCTTCTCCTTTCTTTTTCTATAAATACACTCGATTCGCACATAGTTTTGGATCTCCATCGTTATTCTTTACTTCATTACAGCTTATTTGTCACGGGAGATTATATTTTTGTCGTCTTTGGATTGGATTCTTCTACGTTTCTCTCAAAGTATTAAAAACTTTTTTAAGTGAAAAATTATAATATACCATGGTGGAAAAATGAGAAGTTATGCATTGAAATTGGATGAAGCGAAGAGCCTCGCAGATATATTTGAGATTGTAAAAGAAGGGGTTAGAAAAGTTATGAAGACGGGCAGGGCAGGATTAACCTTAGGATTAGCTGAGCTGAGTGGAGACCAAAATTGCTGGATAGGAGCTTTCTATCCGGTTGGATCAAATACGATTATCATGAACAAGGCACCTTTGAGAAGGATCGCTGAAACAGAGCCCCGGTTATATAATGCCTATGCCTTTCATGTATTGTTGCACGAGTACCTCCATTCCTTGGGTTATATCGAGGAAGGAAGGGCCAGAAGTTTAGTGTACTGGATCTCGCAAGAGCTATTTGGCGAGGATCATTTAGTGACGCAGATGGCCAAGGACATGAGTAAATTCTTGCCAAATCTCACGTATCCTACTCAGGGCTATATCCCACAAAATCTTGAAGGTTTAGAGATCGAGATGGTAAAAGACTTCGATCGATCGAGTATAAACTATATTATATAAAATAAAAGGAGCACCCGTCTCTAAAACTCCTCCTCAGAGCTTATTTCAGTTTGCGAAAAACAAAAATAAGTCAATAAGAAAAAGATTATTAGGACGTTTGCAAAATGGAGATAGAAGCGACCTATTGTGAGGCATTTGATGGGTTGGTTGCACGACTCTGCATAACCGCGGGCGATGAGAAGCGGTTGAAGCAAGCGGCTTACAATGCTACTGCATTGCCCTCGACGGTCTTTGGCGAATCAGAAGGTGGGATAGAGCGGTGGTTGAAGGAGCGCGAAACGCTCGATGGGAGAGAAGGAGCATTGATTCAACTCTGGGTGAATTATGCTGAAGGTGCCCCAAAGAAGCTTGAATACGAATTATCGAAACGAATAAGGCAAGGGATACTGGTCGTGCCCACGACATCTGTCTTCAATGCGCTCGATTCGGCAGAGAGGATTGATACCATGGATCGAATAGGGCATTGCGGCGATGGCTATGAGACAATTGCGCAGAAGTTTGGAAGGGAGGTAATAGTGGTGCCGATAATGATGGGGGAATTTGTGATAGAACGTTATGCAGGCTATAAGAAGGGTGTGATGGGTGGGAACCTCTGGTTCTTGTGCGAAAGCGTAGAGTCCGCCTTAGAAGCGGGTGAAAAGGCACTTGCCGCAATAAGCGATGTAGAAGGAGCTATTACTCCGTTTGATATTTGCGCAGCGGGCTCTAAACCAGAAACGAACTATCCGGAGATAGGCCCCACGACTAATCACCCCTATTGCCCCACGTTAAAGCGGGGAATTAACGGATCGAGGGTCCCCGACGGTGTAACATGTATTCCCGAGATCGTTATAAATGGCGTTTCGCTTGAGTCGGTAAAAGAAGCGATGAGAGCAGCGATGGAGCACGTACGAGATGTTAAAGGCCTGGTGAAGATCTCAGCAGGGAATTACGGTGGTAAATTGGGGAGCTATAAGATTTTTTTGAAGGAGCTTATGGGATGAGTTCTGCCCTCGCCACGCGCAGAACAAAGAGGCTGTCCTGTAACTGAAGAGCTGGATATTGAAGTTATAGACATGGCTGTGAATGTGGATCATGTTCATCTTTTCATAAAATATCCGCCGAAGTATTCATTAAGTTGGATAGCGAAGTGGATAAAAGGGAGGAGTAGTAAGCTTTTGAGGGATAGATTCTCGCATCTTAAAGAATGGTGTCCGGATCATCTGTGGGCGCCGAGTTGCTATCATGGTTTGATGGGGACATGGGTTGGAAGTGGTAGGAAGATATATACGATGCAAATTATTTTAGGGCAAAACTTAAATATGCTTAAGCGCATATAGGGAAAAGGATGGTTGTTTAGAAGAATGTGCAATTTTATTATAGGCTGTATTATAAGGATATTTGAATATATTATAGGTGTAGGTGTTGTCACAGTTGTAGCTTTAGTAGTTGCTTTTAAAGCTCAAGAAAGGTACAAGGATTATTCTATTAAAAAAGCTGTTAAAGCATATTTGACCCAATATATCATAGATTGGACAGAAATACGTAAGAAAGAGGAGTTTAAGTCAGAAGAAAGAACAATATTAGCAAGGGATGGTAAAAATATAACAGAAACTATTATGTCCCGATCTACTTTGTTATTCGATGATATTATCAGGGAGGCAAAAGCAATTGGAGATGAAATAGAAGGATTATCAAAAATTACAATTACAATAGAAAAAGGAGATGAACTTGCAGAAAGAGCAAAAAAATGTGCAGCAAGGATAGGGGGTCGGAGATAGAAGGGATGAAAATTCAGGCAGATACCTTAATGGCGTGCAAAAGAAAGAAGTTTTAAATATAAATAAACAAAAAGATAGGGTAGAGGTGTAAGGGTTAATGGATGAAATAAAGAAAATCACAAAATTAAGCGACTTCATAGAATTCCTGGACTCTGTAAAGGATGCTATTCATACGTGGGGCATTACACGTATTGATTTTTACCACGAATTAGATGAAAAGCAGAAGGAAGAAATTATAGAAATAGGAGAGAAATATGATTTACCATTTGAAGAAGTTGAAGTTGTTGAAGATGTTGAGGATGAGGATTTTGAAAGTTGTTTAATTAATGATGAAATGATAGGCTTTTTGATGGATAGACTTGTTTATTCTGAAAGAGAATATCATATGGATCGCTTAACTCGATTTTTAAAAGATTTAGATAAGTTTAATGTTAAATCTTTAGCAACAGGTATCACTTTTCTGTTTTATAAAAGCGATCTTCTAGAAAATATGAACGATTTGATAGAATTTTTAAGTAAAAATGCCGCTAAAACTGCCGAAGATGTTGGTGTGAGTTTGGGTGGGATCTCATGGATTTCTTTAAATTGCGAATTGGGTGCCAGATGGAGACTTGATCTTAAGAAAATAGCAGAGAAATATGATCTCACCGATGAAATTGGCTTTGAAATTGGTTCTAATAATATAGATTTTACGATGGATACCCTTACTTATTTAGGAAAAATTGGGGGAATAGAAATATATGACATGTCTCTTTTGATTCGGTTCCTAAAAGATATAGCCAGAAAATTTAATCCTGTAGAGTTTAATATTCCGGGGTTTACTTTTAAATTTGAGAAAATAGGAGAATAAGTATGAAAAAATACGATGTTGCTTTAGCTCTCGCAAAAACAGGAAATGATAGCAAACTCGCTTTAGCTCGGATGCTCATTGATATGCTGGACTTAAATGAGTTATATGAGCGATTGGATTACGGAGGGATGTTCGGAGATCTCAAGAATCTAAGTGATGAGGAGTATTTTGACTTATTAGGAATAGATCCGAAAGAAAGAGCAGAAAGACTTGAAGATATAGATGTAGATGATCTTAGAAATTATGACGTGGCGCTTGCGTTAGCTACTGCTGGAAATATAGAACAGGCAAGACGAGTTATGGAGTTAACTAATCCAAAGAAAGAATTAGATGAATCCGATTTTGCGAATCTTGAGATACTTCCCGAGACCATAGATGCAGCAGTGGAAAAAATGATGGAAGTTAGAGAAAGATTAGAAAGGGAGAAATTACGAGAAAAGCTTAAGAATATCTTGTTAGAAAGCATTATGCAGAAAAGCCAAAAATAAAATGGAGTTTGAAAAAGCCTTTGGAGAGGGTAAGACTATAGGATATAGGGATCTTATAGAAGCTACGGATAGAATAGTGCCAAATGAGCATCTATCTAGGGATCGCGAATCACTACTTAGGATTTTTAATGATTATACTACAATCTCTAAATACATAATTGAAACTTTTAATCCCATTGAAAGAGAGATATTCCTCAGTGTATTCGAACCTTTTCCTGAAATCAAATATAACTCAGCGCTGTTAAAAAATGGGATGACTATAGCCCTTAAGGCTATTAAAGAAGGATATTCTCAATACTTTTTGAGTGATTACTTCTTAGAACATCTCAAACAAAAAGGTTTGTCCATTGTTCGTTTTGGTACTGAAAGAGAGAATCCTTCCTATTTCACTATTGAGGTAGATACTCGAGAACGAGAATTTAATCCTGCAAAATTAGAGTTGAAATTTGAAACAAAAACGTTCCATCACGAGTATAAAGGAAGTGGTTGGATAGAGAGGGAGAGCGACATTATAACAAATGTTGAAGGTCTTGCAGGTGTTACAAAGAAAGCGTATAATTATATTGTAAAGGGTACGACAAATGGATGGGAATTTTTAATTGACCACTTAAGAAATAATTTTTCCAGAGGAATAGCTCCATACAATCTCAAAACGATAATAGATTGCTATTATAAGGGAAACGATATAATTGCAGGAGTTAGAGTCCATAAAGAGAAAGGAATGGAGATATTTTTAACTAAAGAGGCTTATGAATATATGAAAGAGCAAAAATTCTCTATTCTTCGGGGTAAAAGAAGTGAAGAAAGGAATGATTGGGAAGAGTTAGAACTATTATTTCATCCAGAGGTGGCAATATGAATCTGAGATATTACAGCAGTGAAAGGTGGGATTTTGAATTGAAAGACCTCTTTTATGTGATGAACCTTCTAAACAAGGTTAATGAAAGAGTTTGTCCTGTGGAGGTTATTCTGGATAAAAGCGAGGAAGAGATTTGGAAGAATGATATGCTGCCACAAACAAGAGTGATTAAGAAAAATACAGGTAAAACTGCTGCGGAATGGCTAAAATCCGGGAGTGGCAATCTTTATGTATATGGAACTTTGGCTGTGGTCGAAAATGGTGCTGTCCAATGGATCACAAAATACGAAGGAGTGAAAGAGACTCTGGAAGATATCTTAGAGAACCCAGAAAAGGGAATAGAAAATCTTCTTGATGAGATAAAAGAGAAGCCAAAAGATGAAAATGCAGTCCTAAATAATTTCATCCAATCAGGCTTAATTCGGGGACAATCAAAAAGGGAGGTTGAAGTTGGAATAAAGCATTTAGAAGAGAGGTATAAAGAAAGGGGATGGAATGAGAAAGACTATAATTCAGCTAAGAACTTAGTTGCAAAGAAGATAGACCTTGTTATAGAGAATGAGGATGAAATATGGTTAATTGAAGGGAAGTCAGAATTTGAATCTAAAAAAGCTGAAGAGGCATTAGGACAAATATTATTATATGAAGAGCTTTACCATATAGACCATAATCCTGAGAAGACAATTAGAAAAGCGGTAGTATTTGGAGAGTCATCAAATCCACACCTTTTTGAATCCCTTGGAGAAATTAGCTTGGTAGAAAAAGCATTTAAAAGACACGAAATAAAAGTATTCATAGAAGGAAGGGATTTCTAAAGACGAGTGCCACGTGCCGCCGTAACTCAGTTGGTAGAGTGCCCGGCTGTTAACCGGATTGTCACAGGTTCGAGTCCTGTCGGCGGCGTTGCGGCTCCTCTCCAACCAACGCTTTATTTTTGGGTAGCCGTAAAGTGCTTTGAACAGGTGTTCTTTCTACTTAATGTCTTTTAAATGGCAGACCCATAACACCTATTTTTGCAAAAATTTTTGCTTATTCAAAAAAGCAGGCAGAGGAGGTGGCTCACCCGCCAAAGAGAGGAGTTTGAAAGATGGGTATGGCTACGGATACTCACGATGTTGTGAAAAAGGGAAAAAAAGAAAAATGGGAAAAAGTTAAACTGAAAGAAGTCTTGAGGAATCCCAAATTCTTAGGTAAGACCATTCGATTAGGTGATAAGATTTTTGAAGTGAAAGGAGTGATGAAAGAGTAGGAATAAATTAGACCGAAGAAAGAGGCGTTGCACTAGAATTTCTTAAGCGTTTATTTAACATTTATACATGCTAAAAATTAATAACTAAAAGGGAGGTGAAAGAAAATGGTAAAGGTGTTTACTCTGGTAAGCGCAGAGGTTGGCAAAGCAAAAGAGGTGCTGAGTGGGCTTAAGAAGACAGGCTTGGAAGTGTATCCTTTGTTTGGTGAGTACGATTTCATCGTGATAGCTGAAACGGTGGATCTCAAAACAGCGACCGCAACGATACTTGAGAAGATTCAAGCCGTCAAGGGAGTGACCAGAACAAGGACTTTGGTGGGCGCCGAGATTTGACTTGACGTAAACCGTGAAACTTTAACCAGGGGGGTACGGGCTCTTTCCTATCCTCTGTTAATTTTTTTTCGCATCTGTGCTTCTACAAAGATACCATATAATTCAGAGTGCGGTGGATTGTGAAATTTCCCCAATACATGTCACATAACTACGATAACCAAAAGAATCATGCAGACTTTTGCAGTAATACTACTCAGATACATTATAGCGGTTATTTTCATACCGAGCTTCCCAAACAAAGAGATATTCGTGGAAAGACTGTATTTCAGATATACCAGCGTTATCACTAAGATACTTCCAATAAGTAGTGTTATAAGAGCTTGTTTTGCAGTGATCACTTCTTTTGCAAGCAGCGCGGCAATAATAGCGTAGCCTGCGGAGAAATGAGCTAAATCTGCAATGAGCGCGGTTATTACCTCCCCGGGTAAATCTAATACCCGTAGAATGGGATCGAAGAGTATACTGATATAGTTCATAATTCCACGTGTGAAGAGGAAATCGATGACCAAGAATGCCACCACCATTATGGGAATTATCCTTATTAATGTGGTAGACGATTTTTTCAGTGCCGTCTTCAGCTTTTGACTAGAGGGTGTTTTCGTGGCATTCACATAGATCTCTTCTTCGCTACACGTTAGTGGAGGAAAGTTGACTTTGGCATACATGAAAGCGGCAAAGGATTGTAGAAATGCGGCGAGAAACCCAAGCGCAATGTAGATGCTCCCGATGAAAGGACCTAAGAGCACGAGTGCGATCGGTACGTGCACTCTGAACAGCGATTCACCAACGACAATAGGAAACGTGCTCATCACCAACGTGAGTATCGTTTCCTTATCACCAATTTTACCCTCGTGATAGAACCCTGCCAAGGTTGATTTCCCCGCGGTGGGATTGAAGAAGGAAGCGAAGAGAGAAACTGCACCCTCTTTCGGGAGGTTTGATGCCCGGCAGAACGGTCGTATGAGCGGTGATAATTTTCTCATCGAGTCACTTTCAAGCACGATGTTCGCAATGATCACACCTGCGGTAATGAGGAGTACAGATCGGATTAAATAGGTCGCTGTGGTCATTGGTTTATTACTAATGTAGCAGTTCGAGGAGATATAAAAAATAGAGGGATAGCGCTGAAGTCCTCAAAAAACAAAGCAGAGAATTGGAAAATCTAAAGCACTGTTTTTAGATTGGCTCAATCAATAATATATTATCAATCACACATCTAACCTGCTCTGTTTTGTTCTTCGCTCTGCAAGCTTACTCCATCTCCGGTAATCCTTCAATTTCCATGCACCTGCCTTCTTCAGGTCGGGAATCCCACATGCAGGCTCGTTTTCCGAGAAGTGGCATTGTAAACAATTCCCATCACAACCTGTAACAGGTTCAAACTGCTTCCCATCACCCTGTCTTACATAAATCGGTATATCAAAGCCTTCGCAATTCCATGAACTCATAAACTCCTTATTCAACCCTACGACCTTCTTCCCACCGAGCGACTCGAACTCCATACAGAGCCCCATCGTCACGTTATGCTCAGCACAAATCTCGCGTACCATTCCAAACAACTTTCTCCGGTAGTCTATGGAGGCGTGAAGACGCCCACCGAGCTCTTCAGTATACAAGTGGTTCAGCATCCGTTTCGGAATTCCAGCCCTTTTCTCCAGTTCATCACCTATTTCATACTTCAGTGCTTTGGGAATATCCATACAACTCGTTATTATGTGCCCTGCACCGGCTTCAACCACCTTCCGCACTAATTCTTCCAATTCCTCTCTTTTATCCGTCACGTAGGGGATTATTGGGTCAATTCGGCACACGGCGAACTTATCCTCATTGGCAAGCCGTTCTATATTACGCACCAGTTCGTCTGTTGCTGCACCACCTGCCATCAGTCGCTCTCTTTTATCTTCATCCAGCGTGAGAATAGAGACTTCTCCAAAGGAGTGCTCTTGTTTTTTCATCAATTTTAGGGACTTTTCGCTTATTCTCCCTTTTGTGGTGAGCTTCACCGGGATATTGCGATCGACAAACTCTTTTATTATCTTCTCACTCAACTGGTATCGTTCATTTATCGGCTGGAACGGGTCGGTAACCGGTGAGAGGAACCCGCAGCTTGCGATGTTGAGCCCGTCCAATTGCCGCGCGACTCTTGTATCAAAATCCTTGAATACTGCAACGACCCCTTTCTCTCGAAAGAGCCTGAAATAGCCACCTAACGCATGTGAATAACAGAAGAGGCAGTTATGGCTACACCCGTTATACGGGTTTATCAAAAGCTTCTCGGCGGTGCATTCTCTATTTCCATAAGGTTCAACTCCATTCCACCAGCCGTGTAACTCCTTATTCGAATCAACCAGGATATGAGGTACCGGGGTTTGTATAACCTCAAATTCTTTGGTTCTTCGTCCAAATTCAATGGTTATCGCAGTAGTTTTGGTATCCATATCTAAAATAGCGTACACGTGCTATTTATAGGTGAAAAACGACCCTACAGTGGGGGTCTCACTCCGAGGGTCAAATCGAGGTTTAAGAGCTCGCCTTCCCGGATTATTTTAAACGAGACGGTGTCGCCGGGCTTCTTGTTTCGTTCGATATATACAATTGCATCGATAAGCCTTCTCACCTCTACATCATCAACACCGACGATGACATCCCCTCCAATCATAACCGTTCTTCCGCCTACAGTGGTCGTTTGAGTGCCTGCTTTGATGCCTGCCAGCTCAGCGGGGCTGTCTGGACTCACATAGACGACTACCGTGCCCTTCGTAATGTTAAGACCCATAGCCGCTGCTATATCAGGATCAATATCCATCGAGGAGATGCCAATCCACGGGTGCCTGTATTGACCCGTTTGAATGAGTTGCGGGACTTCACGGATCACGGTATCTGACGGGATAGCGAATCCAACTCCAACGGAACCTATAATTATAGCAGTATTGACGCCGACCACTTCACCACGCATATTCATAAGAGGACCACCCGAATTACCAGGATTTATCGCGGCATCAACTTGAATTACATCCACAATTTTATAGTTACCCGGAGCGTCAAGCTCCCTGCCCAGCTGACTTACAATGCCAAGACTCATCGAATTGCTCAAGCCAAATGGGTTTCCGATGGCCATGACGCTTTCGCCAACCAGAAGCTCAGATGAGCTACCTACCGGGAGGGGATGAAGCAGATCAGCCGGTCCTTCTACCCTAATAACCGCCAGGTCACTGTACGGGTCAGCCCCGACAAGTTCAGCAGGCAAGATCGTTCCATCGCCGAACGTAACATCTATCGCATCCGCATCCTCAATCACATGGTTGTTCGTGATGATGTGTCCTTCCCTATCGTAAATGAACCCTGAACCGCTCGAAAAGGGCTCTAAACCATAGAGGGTCTGCCACTTAGCCGTAACCAGGATGACTGATTCTTTTGACAGATCGTAAATCTGAACCGGAGTCACGCCGGTTGAAGGTTGACTTACGTTCAAACCTGTAAGCGGTTCGAGATGAGACCTTAAGCTTTCGATTGATGCCTTAAGGCTTTCATGATCTGAGATGATTGAATCCTGTTTATTTTGAAGTTCTGCGAAGTTTTGCTGAAAGCCTATAATTAGGTAAGAAAACAACCCTATTTGGGCTATGAGAATCAGTATCAGCGCAATCGAAACATACATCCATTTGCTTTGAGGTTTGGGCTCTGCTGCCATTTTATGTTCATCACGCTAGCTAGCCAGCTCAGCTAACTCCTTCAAAATCACGTTATCTATAAAGAATGATTTTCATAAATATATCTTTTCTTTTGAGCTCAATGCTCAACGTCTAACTTCAACCTATTTTACCAGTTGCAGTTTAAGGATAACCCCTTTATCTACCACAGTTTTTCTCGAAAAGCGTATTTCCGGGGAGGAAAGAATCTCGTCAATCTCTCGCACTGTTATAGACGAATGCGCCCTAACCAGGTTGAGGAAAACGAAAGCTAACAACCAGCCATATCTCTCTCTGAACTGCGCGTTTACTTCTTTCGTTGTGTCCCGCCTCGCGTCATAAATCCAAGCTTCGCCATTCTTTTTAAGAACACGATTAATCTCCTTCAGGCATTCAGAAGGTCTTAACCAGTGATGCAAGCTGAGCGTGCTTACCACCAGGTCAAAATATCCATCCTCAAAGGGTAGATCTGCTGCATTGGCACGTTGAACCCTCACGTGGTCAGAGATCCCCCACTTTTCTGCATTTTTAGTCGCTATCGCTACCATGGCTGGAGAGAGATCAATACCTACGATTTCCAAATTCGGAGCCCTCTTCGCAATCTCAACGGGTAGATAAGCCGGACCTGTTCCTACATCCAGTATTCTTCCAGCAATTATTTTGGAGGTGACCTCTTCTGCCACCTCGATACACAAATCTCGTAATGGAGGGCTCTTTCTCGCAATCCATGAGTATACCCGAGCGCCGGGGTTAGGGATGCTCTCGATTTTAAACCTTCTTTTCATGATTCAAGCTCTTAAAAATGGTTTTTTCAACGCTTCTTCATATCCGCGTAGGTATTCCGCCTTACGCGTATGTTAAAAAAAAAATTAAGTATATTGCTCTTATTTTTATTAGATCTGAAAAGATTTTTATAATTTCCCCTGTTTTATTTATGGGTGGGTAGTGGAGTAAAAAATGTTCATGTTGGATAAAGACATGCAGATTTTGCGTGTTATAGCTAATTCATCGTCACAAACTATCTCTCACGAGCACATATTTTTGGAAGCGAAAAAGACGTCAAGTATGGAGGAAGACCAGGTCGAGGAATCCTTAAAGACCCTCGAATTGAATGGTTTGGTAGGAAGACGGGGGGATTTGTATTATACGACGACTAAAGGGAGCATAATTGCCAGGAAAGGGATGTCATTATGACGATGGAGTTTATCAATTATTTAGGAAGCAACTATCCTTACTTCATGATTTTTCTCATGATACTCTTCGTGTGGGATTTAATAGATCTTTACGTTGACCGTAAAAATTATCGGTTCTTGCGAATGCAAACATTTTGGGTTTATTACTTAGCACGAGGTTTTTTTGGTATTATCATTATGGAATTGGTGTGGACGTTAAACCTGGTTAATTTAACTAATAAATACCTCTTTGCTACGGTCACTCCTTTTCTCTTTACCACATTCTTACAGAATTTAGTTGTTGCGATCGGAGGTCAGGAAGTAAATATTCGAGATGTATTTCTGAAATTCAGGGATTCGATTTTGGAGAGTCTTGCATCTGCTCTTAATATAGAACGCAGTGAAGCGAAATCGCTGTTATCTAACTCACACATAAGCATAGATAGTTTAAGAGAAGAATGTCGTATTGTCCTGGGGAAGAAGGATTTTGAGAAGTTTGAATCAACATTAAATGAAACGAATGCAAAAGATCTCACATTGGAGTATATAGATAAAATAGTTAACCATCTTCCACCAGATGAAGTAAATAAGCATGTAAAGAACATAATTAAGAGATATACCAAGAAATGACCCGGTAGAATTTTAATCAAAGAACCCAGCGGGTTGTATAAGAAACTCCAGCTTCTCAGGTTCTCTAAGCAGTTCATACATCGCCCCGTCTGTGCCCAGCTCGATCTCCTCTGGCCTTATCTCCGAGGGTGTTGCGTATCTGATATCTGGCACCTCGTCGTATCGTTCGTTCTTGATGAACTCGCTGGTTGTCAGTTCGAAATAGGCCGCACCGCCCTTTTGCTTTATCGGCTCGTAGATCGAGGAGAACGTCCGGGCAACCCAGTTCGCCATCTTCAAGGTCGATTCCGAGGGGTTAATCGTGACGTGCCCGTAATTTGGCGGGATGAGCACCTTATCACCTCTTTTCGCTTCGACCACAACGACATCGGTTATGGTTTCGACGTGGCGTTCCTCAGATCTCCGTTGCAGGAGATAATGTGCTTCACCTTCCTGTACTTCATACAGCTCCGGATAGGTGAGGTTTGAACCCGGGAGATAGGGATGATAATGGCCCGCGGTTTTAACAAATTCCACGCCGAGCGTATTCGGCGGGATAATCGTGATGTCGTATCTCAGCCCTCGTTCCTCTATCCTTTTCGCGTCCACTTCGTCCTTTGCTACATCCCTGAACATGTAATACAGCTCCATATCCATATTCGCACGCGCTAAAAACTGCTTGTCAAATATGACCTCCTTCATCTCCTCCAATATCCTCACGTCAGGAAAAAACGTTCGTTCTCCGAAGGTTAACTCAGTCCACGGCATTTTCTTGTTCCACGCTACGTTACATCATCTTATTCCGTACTTAAATAAGTAGCCAGAACTCAAACGAACACTGTTGTTTGTCGATGAGGATAAGAAAGAGGTGAAGAAGTGCTGTGTACGTCTATTTCAACTATCACGGGCTGAGCTTGCTCAAACCCGGTAGCGTGTTCTGCTTCATATCCTCCAACTCGTGGCTTGACGTCGGATTCGGGGCGAAACTACGGGAGTTTCTGCTCAAGAATTCTTAGATATATTGATAATAGAGAAGATTAAATCTGACAGAAGATCTCTTGATAAATTCCTAATGGGGGAAATTTTAGGTCTAACAGAAGAAGAACAGAAAGATTTCTATCGGGCAGTTTGTGAGCTGGTGAAGCAGCGGCTGGAGAAGGAGAGGAGTGTGAAGAAAAGCTAAACGAGGGAGGAATATAAATATTATAGGTATAAATAGATATACAATTGGAATTGGAGGACTAAAATGGTAAGGACAAAGAGATTGCATGCCGTCTTTGATGGTAAGGTACTAAGACCCGAGACGGCAGTTGATTTGGAACCAAACGCTCGCTACCTTGTAACCATCGAGCGTAAAGAAGAAAGAAATGAGCAGAGCCTTTGGGATGTGCTGAGCACGCTCTCTGGAACGGTCGAAGGACCAGAAGATTGGTCAGAAGAGCATGACCATTATGTATATGGCACCCCCAAGCGTGCAAAGGTGCGAAGATGATCTGATAGGATAATACCATGAACGACTCTCGTTTTTTCCTCGACGCTGCTTATGTGCTGGCGTTACTTAATCCTCACGATTTCTATCACAAACAAGCCAACGCACTATTTCCTTCGGTGCGTGTTGCGCACGAGGTGTGGATAACAGAAGCGGTATTGGTTGAAATAGGCAATGCACTGGCACGTTCAAATCGGTTTACTGCTGTTGCATTCATCAATAGCTGTTACGTCACCCCTAATGTCACTGTAGTTTCAGTGGATACCGCATTGGTGCATCGTGCAATAGACTTTTACCAAAGTCGAGAGGATAAAGAGTGGGGATTGACTGACTGCATTTCCTTTATTGTGATGGAAGATCATGGCTTAACAGATGCTTTAACGACAGACGAGCATTTTGAACAAGCAGGCTTCAGAGCACTGTTACGGGAAGATAGGTAAGCTAAAAATGCTGTCTGAAAGTGCAAAACGTGAGAGCTTGAGATTCTCGTATTCCATCCGTAGAACCGATCGGCGCGGAACCGGTAGTATTTCCTTTTGTTACCTTTACAGATGTCCACTTTGCTTCTAATTTAACGATAAATGTCACGCTTTATAGAGCTAGCACTGTGGACGAAGATAATAAAAGAGATGATGAAATGGACTGACGATGGATATAATAAAACGAAATTAAACAATGCGAAATTTTTAAGAAGTGGTTTATGTTTTTGATGATATTGAGACAGAGAAGCTATAAAAAGGCTGGTGGGTAATAGTACCATGAAGGTGAAAGAACGAGAAGAGTAAAATAGAATCATCGGAAAAAGCAGCGGTGGTGAGTTATTATGATTTTGAAGCGGGAAATGATGAAAATGAATGACGAACTTGAAAGGATCATAAAAACGCTCGCAGCGCATAAGGAAGAGTTAAAGCAAAGATACAAGGTCAAAGAGATCGGTATCTTTGGCTCTGTGGTGAGGGGTGAGCAGAAGGGAACAAGCGATGTAGATATACTGGTGGAGTTTGAAAAACCAATTGGATTTTTCACGTTTTTAGAACTCGAAGAATATTTAAGCAATTTACTGGGGCTTAAGGTTGATCTTGTCTCGAAAAAGGCTTTGAAACCGAATATAGGGAGGTATATATTGCAGGAGGTAATACCGATATGAAAAGGGACTTCAAAGATTATATCCAGGATATTTTATCATCTCTAGAGGAGGTTGAGGATTTTACAGAGGGATTGGATTTTGAAGACTTCTTAAGAGACAGAAAAACAATAAATGCAGTTATAAGGAGCCTTGAAATTATTGGTGAAGCTGCAAAGAAGATACCAGAAGATTTAAGAAATGGACATCCTGAGATGCCATGGAAGCGTATGACGGGTATGAGGGATAAACTTATCCATGAGTATCATGGAGTGGATCTTGAAATAGTCTGGACAGTCATTAAAGAAGAGCTGCCCCCGCTGAAACCCCTGATAGAAAAGGTATTAAAGGAAATAGAGGGGAAGGAATGAAGAGATGAGATCAGCCTTAAAGCCGAGGATAGGGAAGCATATTGTAAAGGGGGCTGTTTACACACCGTAGAACCGATCGGCGCGGAACCGGTACTATTTCCTTTTGTTGCCTTTGCAGATGTCCATTATCTCAATCTAACGATTAATTTCACGCTTTATAGAGGTACCACGGTCGATGAGGATTAGAAAGAGATGGAGAAATGGGTGGAAGGAGGGATATGATTGCGGAAGTTATATGTATATAATAAGGAAAAATAGCGTGAACAGGAAATTAAAGAGAAGGATGAGAGATTAATGTTTAAAGAGGGAATGGTCATTGAAGGACCCTTCTGGCCGGAGTCCTATCCTCTATCTAATAAATAATCTTGCGAATAATCTTAAGATTGAGGAGAAGATGGAGGGAGTGAGGTTCATAGTTCCTCGTGATGAATGGAAGCATAAAACTAAGGAGGTGATACCATGGAATCAATAGAAGAGAAAATAAAGCAATTGTCTCCAGAATCACAGAAGGAGGTTATGGATTTCGTTGATTTCTTGCTTCAAAAAGGGGAGAAAAGACCGAAGAGAAAGCTTAAATTGGATTGGGCTGGCGCCTTAAAAGAGTTCCGTGATGAATATACTTCCGTAGAGCTTCAGCACAAAATATCAAAGTGGAGGCTTGAGGATGAACTTAATAGACACTAATATAGTGCTTGAGCTATTATTAGAACGGGAGAAGGCAGAAAGTGTCCGTGACTTTTTTCAACGGATTCCAGCTTCTAAAATATTTGTAAGCGACTTTTCTTTACATTCCATTGGAATTTTTCTATTGAAAATCGAAATGCCTGAGGTTCTAAGGGGATGTATTGAAGATCTCATCATTTTTGGAGGTGTTCAAGTTTCGAGTCTTAACTCACGGGAAATAATAGATGTCGTGGAGATTGCCAATCGTTTTCACCTTGACTTTGATGATGCTTATCAATATACAGTAGCAGAAAAGCATGATTTGCAAATAGTAAGTTTCGACACCGATTTTGACCGAACAGAGCGAGGTAGAAAGACACCTGATGAGGTTGTTCAATGAAGCGATTCATCGAAGTGAGCTTCCCGGTAAAAGAAGTGAGCGAGGAATCCGCACGCGAGAAGAACATCCGGCACGGCCATATCTCCACGCTCCATATCTGGTGGGCTCGCCGACCGGTAGCGTCTTCGCGTGCTACTACGTATGCTGCATTAATCCCTGCTCCCGATCCTGACGACGCTGAGGAATGGGATAAGAAGCGGAAGGACATCATCGAGCTCTCGAAATGGGAGAACTCTCTAAATCCCACGCTTACCGAAAAAGTAGGGCAAGACATACCGCATTGTTACGGAAAAGGAAACGGAAGTTTACAAGGAAGCAGAACAGTACCTTGAAGAGAAGAGCAAAACTTGTAGAGGAATGGGGCTTGAACCTGTGCCGGATGGACCTATGCCAGAAGGAAAAAGAACCTAGAGCAGAAAAGCCTTCGCAGCCAGTACATTGAGAGATCAAAATGACCATGAAGAGTGAGAGGAGAAAGAATGAAGAATCTGGCAGATATAATGAAAACGCTCGCAGCGCATAAAGAGGAATTACAGCAGAGATACAAGGTCAAAGAGATCGATATCTTTGGCTCTGTGGTAAGAGGTGAGCAGAAGGGAACAAGCGATGTAGATATACTGGTGGAATTTGAAAACCCAATTGGATTTTTCACGTTTTTAGAACTTGAAGAATATTTAAGCAATTTACTGGGGCTTAAGGTTGATCTTGTCCCAAAAAAGGCTTTGAAACCGAATATAGGGAGGTATATATTGCAGGAGGTAATACCGATATGAAAAGGGACTTCAAAGAAATAGAGGGGAAGGAATGAAGAGCTTGGAAGAGATAAAGAAGCACTTGAAGTACCGAATCGTCAGATTATCGTCAGATTTGCGTCCAGATCGACGCATGATATATTTGTCATTGATAAACTCATCTTAACAAATGAATAGAATAGAAAGCGAGGCGTGTATAAAATGCTGTCCAAGGAAGTAGTGGAGAAGATCAAGGAAGAGTTAACGGCATTTGTCGGCGCTGAGCTTGCGAGCATTGTCCTTTATGGCTCATATGCCGAGGGAAGAGAATCGAAATATTCCGATATCGATATCTTAGTTGTAGTGAGGCGGCATTTTAAAGATTGGCGTGCTCGCAGAGAGGGTGAAATAGCGCTGAGAAAAATTTTATATCGTTCTGTCGGTCAGGTCTCACCACGAATTATAGGAGCCGACGTGATTCTCACGACCCTGAAAAACTTCAACCCGCTGTTACTGAATATCCTCAAGCACGGTATCCCACTGCTCGATGACGGCACGTTTGCAAAGGTTAAAGAAGAATTCCAACGCATGGTAGAGGCGAAGATAATAGAACCGAGAGAAGATTATTGGATGGTCGCTATTACATGAACAATCGCAGTAAAGTCTTCGAGATTGCAGAAGCGTATCTTTTGGAAGCCTTTACTGACTATGATGCAGTACCCATACTCATCGCGCATGAAAAATATAATCTCGCTGTATATCACGCGCAACAGGCGGTTGAAAAACTGCTTAAAGCGTGCTTAGCCGCCGAGGGTGCTATTGGCATATACAAACATGAAGTGTTTCGCCATTTCAAAGAGGTGTTCAGTACCAAAATCGATGCACAAACGATGAATAGCATAGAAGAGAATGTGATTGAACTCGAAGAAGAATGGGCGCTGTCACGTTATCCCGACTGGGAAGTTGAACCTATATGGATCCCGTCCAGGGGTTATACTAAGCAGAACGCAGAAGAGAGGAGGAACAACATGAACATTGTCTTCGAGATCCTTACGAAATTTTTGAGAGATAACTACAAGTTGAAAAAAAAGAAGGAGTAAGCACATGCCAACCCATGATATAATTGATAATCGGGAAGGAATCCTGTTAGACCACGTAAAAGGCCTGCTCAGAGTCTCAGAAAGTGCGAAGTTCGCCGTCGGCTATCCCTTTACCTGCGGATTAAAAACTATTGAGAAGGCGAGGAGCGTGTAACATGTATCGTCCAAACTTTACCATCACGAAGAAAATCCTCAATCACATAGCAGAGATTTCTGCCTCTCGTGAGGTCATACTTAACGCACCGCTGCTCCCTAAATGGGAAGCCAAATTGAGAAAAGAAGCGATTCTAAAGATGGCGCACCATTCCACGAGTATCGAAGGGAACAGACTCACAATGGACGAGGTTAATAGGCTGCTCCGGGGCGAAGATATAGCGGCATGGGAGAAGGACAAAAAAGAAGTTCTGGGATACGTGAAGGTTCTGGAATACATAGACAAGCTGGGAGAAGAAGGTGTTGCCTCGATTACTGAAGATATAATCCTCGAAATACACCGGCTTAATACCCAAGGGATTCTCCCTGATTCTGAAGCCGGGCACTATCGGAACGTGGAGGTTGCTGTGGTTAACGGTCTGGGAAGAGTTACGTTTCAACCCCCGGAAGCAGCGCAAGTTCCTTCATTAATGAATGGCTTTATTGCATGGCTAAACGGTAAGGAAGCAAAAGAATCATATCCCGCTTTAGTAAGCGGGATTGCGCACTACGAATTCGTTAGGATACATCCCTTTGTAGATGGCAACGGAAGAACTACACGGGCACTGGCAACCTTAATCCTCTATCTGAGGGGTTTTGACACGAAACGCTTTTTTGCCTTGGACGATTATTATAACGAAGAACGCAGCAGATATTACGCAGCTCTGCAAACCGTTGACCCACTAACAATAAATCTCACACAATGGCTGGGGTACTTTACAGAAGGCGTCGCAGTAAGTATGGGCAGGGTTAAACAAGCCATCTTAGACCTGAGTGTGGATCGGCGCCTCAAAGAGCAACGAGGACAAATATACCTGAACGATAGACAGATGAAGATTCTCAAATATCTTCAGACCAATCCAAGAATTACCATCAGTGAGATACAAAAAATGTTCGATATTAGTAGAGACACAGCAAACCGTGATCTCAAACCACTCTTAGAAAATACCTTAGTGAAAAGGAGGGGAAAAGGGAGGGCGATATACTATGAACTGGCTTAAAATAAGAAATCGTCAGATTATCGTCAGATTATCGTCAGGTGAATGACAAAATGCCAATACATGACATCATAGATAACCAGAAAAGCATCCTGTTGGATCACGTAAAAAGTTTGTTAAGAGACTCGGATAGTGCGAAGTTCGCCGTTGGCTATTTCTTTACCAGTGGCCTGGCACCTATTGACAAGGTGAGGAGTACAAAAAAGAGGAATACTTGAGGGATTAACTAACATGCCACTACCAAAGGAATCCCACACAACAGAGCTGAAAAAGTCATTAGCGCAGTTAGACGATTCTTTGAAGTCCGTCTGCGCCTTTCTCAACCATAAAGGCGGGACCGTTTATTTCGGCGTGGCCAATGACGGCGAGATTCGTGGTCTGGATGTCTCGGACAGAACATTGAGGAAAATATCGCAGCAGATTCATGCAAGGATAAAGCCTGAAATCACTCCTGAACTAAGAGAAATAAAGGAAAAGGGCAAATCAATAATAGAACTGAAAATCTCGGAAGGCAATAACAAGCCTTACTTCCTTAATGGCGTGGCCTACAAGCGAATAGGAACCGAAAACAGGATTATTCCACCGGATGAATTGAGGCGAATTATTCTGGAGCAGCGACAAACGAAATGGGATGAGGAGACCTGTGAAGGCGCGACACTAACGGATATTGACGCGGAGAAAGTACAATGGTTCTTAAGAAAAGCCACGTTTGAACGACGGCTGGAAATAGACCCAGCAATATCAGTAAAAGAAGCGTTGGAACGGATTGGCCTGCTGAAGGAGAATAAACTCACCAATGCCGCTATTTTGTTATTCGGTAAAAAGCCGCAACGGTTCTTCATGCAGTCAGAGGTCAGATGTGCCAGATTTAAAGGCACAGAGCCTCTGGAGTTCATTGATATGAAAGTCTTTGCAGGAACTGTTATTGACCAGCGGGAAGATGCAGTGGAATTCGTCAAAGAGCATATTAAATTGCATGCCAAGATCATTGAAACTGAAAGAGTTGAGAGATGGGAATATCCCCTTGAAGCACTACGAGAAGCACTTACCAATGCGCTCTGTCATAGAGATTATGAACTATCAAGCAATGTTCAAGTTAGAATATTCGATGACAGAATTGAGGTCTGGGGATGCGGGCCGCTACCACAACCATTAACCGTAGAAGATTTAAGAACGAAACACGATTCTATTTTAAGAAATCCTCTAATCGGAGAATGCTTCTTTTTGATTAAATTTATTGAGCAATGGGGAACTGGTACGAATCGTATTATCCGTGAATGTTTGAACTATGACTTGCCAGAACCTCTGTTCGAAGAAGCTGCTGGCAATCTCGTTGTCACCTTTCGGAAGAGTAAATTTACAGAAGAATATCTCAAACAACTCAGTTTAAATGAGCGGCAGATGAACGCCCTCAACCACCTTAAAGCGAATGAAAAGATCACGAGGAAAGAATACTCGTCTCTGTTTAATTGCTCAACGCGAACGGCGTTCAATGATCTTCAGGAGATGATGGATAAAAGGATAGTAAAAAGGAAAGGAAAGGGGAAATATACCTATTATGAGATGGCTTAGCGTGCAACTACCGTGCACCTACCGTGCAATATTTGCACGCATGCACGTGCTGAAGGTGTAAAAATGCCCATACCAAAGGAGAGAGGTGGTCGCAACCACATGAATAACCGTAGCAAAGAGAACTGCAAGGTGGAGAAGAAGGAGGACTGCTCGAATGTCAACCCATGATATAATAGATAACCGTGAAGAAGTCCTGTTAGAGCACGTAAGAAGCTTGCTCCACGATTCTGTTAGTGCGAAGTTTGCCGTCGGCTATTTCTTCACCAGCGGGTTAGCACCGCTCATGGACGAAGTACAAAACCTGAATGAACTCAAGATTCTCATCGGCAATATCTCCAGCAAGAGAACGATCGAGCAGTTAGCAGAAGCGCACATGAATTTAGTCACCGCAAAGCAGGAATTTAACAAGCAATTATTCCTGAACCCCTCGAAACGAAAACTCGCAGTATCAGAAACGAAAGAGGGAATAAAAACCAGCTTGAGTTTAATTGACCAGACCGACGACAATGAGCAGATGATTCGAGTACTAAGAGAGCTGATCGAAAAGAACAAAATTAAAATCAGGATTTACACCTCGGGCAGATTGCATTCCAAAGCGTATATCTTCGATTACCCCGAAGGGCATCATGACAA
This sequence comes from archaeon, assembly GCA_030019325.1. Lineage (GTDB taxonomy): Archaea > Halobacteriota > Syntropharchaeia > Alkanophagales > Methanospirareceae > ANME-1-THS. The sequence continues at coordinate 23,713 of JASEFB010000001.1, forward strand.
AGGCAATGCTATAATTGGGTCCAGCAATTTGAGTTTAGGCGGCTTATTAGACAACACCGAATTAAACGCGCTCATTCCTGGTATCGGTAATCACGAAAAATTAACCGAGTGGTTCAATAGTTTATGGGATTCGAAAAACTCTGCAGAGTTCAATGCTGAATTGATGGAGGAGCTAAAGAACTCGTGGGCATTAAACGAAGTCCGACCGTATGATGTTTATATCAAAACACTTTATCATCTTTTGAAGGATCGATTAGAGATCGAAGCTGCGGAAGAATTGTTGTGGGAAGCAACAATGCCCCCGTTAACCACGTTTCAAATCGTAGCGGTGAAACAAGCACTTCAAATACTGAATGATTACGGTGGTGTCTTCGTCGCTGATGTTGTTGGAACCGGCAAGACATACATCGGAACTGCTCTTTTGAAACACTTACAGATGGTTCACGGGGACAGACCGCTCATAATATGCCCAAAATCATTAGAAGATACCTGGAAGGACTTTTGTAGAGAGTACGAAATACAAACAGAATTCCTGACCTTTGGAAAGATAAGCCAAGGAACCATTGATTTGATCAATGACCCGATATATCGAAATTTAAACACCGTGTTAATTGATGAAAGTCACAATTTCAGATACCCAAACACAAACCGATATAAGAATTTGCAGCCCTATCTCTACGGGAAAAAGACTATTCTCATAACGGCAACGCCCAGAAACAATACCCACGAGGACATATATCATCAAATAAAATTATTCCATCACGACGAGGAAACAACAATTCCCATTGACCCCTCGAATCTCAAACGATTTTTCAAGGAGGTTGAGAATGGAAATAAACGGATTCAAGAATTATTACGATAGGGTGCATTACGCATTTCTTACAGGTTAGATATGAACGGGGAAAAAGTTTATATATGCCCTGTTACAATGTAACAATCAATGAAAAGGGATAAAGTAATACTAACAAGGGTTGATGAGTATATAGCAGAGCGCGTAGAATACATAACGAATAACTCAAAAGACATTGAACTGACAAAGTCCGAAGTCGTGCGAATAATATTGCATGCCTTTTTCAAATCGCAAAAGGGTAAGGACTTTGAGAAAGTGCGTGAATTAGCTATTAAAATGAGAAAGGGGCTCTTGTAGGGTGTCTCAAACAAAAGTGGGAGTTATCACAAGGCGTTACATCGTAACAATGGATTAATGATACTGAAAACCACCTCGAATTTTAGAAATCATAGTTGTAAGAATCAGGTAATGCACCCGTTTTCACTAATACTCCAAATAGGACTAGGATATTCACGGGAAATGCCAGAACAGCGATTATATGATGCAGTATTTCTTGAGATTGTATTGTGACTTGAACTGAACATAATGCCGTTGTAGTTATAATGACTATCATCATAACCACATCTGTTATCAACTATGGTAGAGTAATTTGCATCGCTCCCAAGGTGGACTCCTGCCTTAGAAATTCCAGTGCCACCAAAAATGGTGAGTCCTTTAATGACGGCATAATCCACAGTTACCTCAAACACATGGTCATTCGGATTTGCCGCCTGAACGGTTGTTACCTCAGCCCCGTTTTCTGATTGAATCGTTAAATATGGCTTATTTATATCCACATTTTCGGTATAGGTGCCATCCCTCACAATTATCGTATCCCCTGCAGAAGCATTATCCACCGCCCACTGGATCTTTGCGTAATCATCAGGCACGTAATAAGTATTTGAAGATAAAGGAACACCTGAAATAGAACCATTCTCAGAATCTTTATCAACTGCGAGAGAAGGTATTGCGCAGCTTATGAGCATCAGCAATGCACATGCAAGTGCTAATATCTTCAACTTTTTCTTAAAATAAAAGCTTCTCATTGCTCATTTCACCTGCTTCAATTTCTCAATTAATTTCTCCGTATTCTTGCCGATGACTTCTACTGCTTTTTGAGTCATTTCATCCTCGTAAAAGTTTCGATGTAAAGCATTCGCTTCGCCAAATAACGTTATGAGTTCCTCATCTCCTGTCTCCCTCGATAGCCTATCTATAAACTGCCAAAGAGCGCCATGTTTCTCCAACTTTAACCCCCTCTTAGCTGCTACCATCTTAACTGCTAAAGCAGTAGCACCCCAAAGCTTTTCAGACGCCTGAACGAGGTCTCCTTTATTCAAAACTTCCTTCGCATCTCTAAGGTATTTCTCACTTAGGGCTTGGTAGTGTTCTGCAAGATCTTCCGGATCTAAATCCTCATTTAGACTTTTCCGCAAAAGCTCAACCCCTAATTCCTCAGGCAAATAGCCTCTCTCTTCAGCTCTCGCCCTTAGTTTCTCCCCAAGCTTTTTTGGCAAAATAATATAGGTAACTCCCATAGTCGATTCATGCACCTTCTATTAATATTACTTTATATCCACTTATAAAAGTTGCTCTGTCACCGTAAACATTCTCGGTTGTTGAATGATTATCCACTGCAATAGAAGGCGCTACGCAGCTTACGACCATCAACAACATAAGTGAAATTGCCACTATTTTCCATAAGGGTTTATTCTGCATTTTCATCACCCCCTTCATTTCCCCCTTTGACATCCGTTCTCATCAAATTATTGGATAACCCTTGCCCCTCTTCTCTTTAATCTCTCCAATATTTCTTCATAGGTAGCTTTGTCCCTGTATTCCCTCAGCTCCTTTACAGAATCCCCAACTTTAGGTGTTATTGCTGCCAGGAATCTCGCATATTCCTCAAGGGTGAGCTCCCTTTCTGCGATACTTAAAACTTTTCTTACCACCTCAGCTTCCGTAGTCATCTTCTGCCTCCTTTAAATCTACGGGATTTCGTACTTTGATCCCGTATCGCTCGATTCTATCAGCTTTGGCTAAGATATTGCCATCAACCGTTATAAAGTAATTCGCTTTTCCCTCAAGTGCCGCAGCCAAGTGAAACGCATCTTCATCGTTCACTCCTGTTGCCTTCTTCAGTTCTTTTTGTCTTGGTAGAGAGATTACGTCAATCCGCTCAGAAACTGCTCTGGTCATTAATTCAATAACCGCCGCCCTCTTCTTCTCAGCCTTTATTTCATGAATTTCGTCCTCCAAGACAACAGATCCAAGTATCAGAAATCGTTTCTCATCCACGCCTTGAAGGATTTTGAAAAATGCCTCCGCTTCTTCCCCCACTCTACGGGAAGGCTCATCAAAAGGACGGCACCAGACACAGGTATCAAGATAGATTCTTCTCATATAATCCCACGCCCGCAATAACAATATTCAATCCTGCCATCTATAAGTTTGTCATCACAAAAAAACGAAAGTGCCAGGATTTTTGGAAAGCGTCGAGGTCATTAATTCCGTTTATAATGCCGCTTTTTGCTAGTACTAAAATGCTGCAAATTTTTTCAGCGAATTTTTTTAACTCACTCTCATCTGTAAGCTCTTCCCCTTTTATCCACTTTCAATACGAGAACAAGCCTTTCTTCATCAAATATCAGTAAAGAACCCTGTATTTTCCAACCCTTGCCCTGTAAACACCTTCCTCTCCTTTTACTTTCACGTGAGACACAGCAGAAGGTTTTTGGAGCGATAGAATAAGACTCTTGAGCCTTTCTTTCTCCGTCTTTGGAATCGTTTTAAGAAACTTCTCCACCCTTCTGTGAACCCGGACCTCATAGCTCATAGCTCTTCTGCCTTTATGAAGTCAGAGAGATCGTGATGGCCCACAGCTCCCCTCGCTTCCCTCACCATCTTCTCCTCCTCGCTCGTTAGCAGAGAATCCTCCACAAGTTCCGCTAAGACTCCTTTGATATATTCCACATCCTGCCTCAAAATCCTTATCTCTTCTTCCAGAGCCATGTTTGTTTGTTTGTTTGTTTGTTTGTTTGTTTGTTTGTTTGTTTGTTTGTTTGTTTGTTTGTTTGTTTGTTTGTTTCTCCTTTTTAGTATTTAGGATAGTTTGTCTTTTCCACTTATAAATCATCTATTGGCATTCTATGGTAAGGAAAAGGCGCATTACTGGCTGGTATATTCTCTGAAGGGAAAACAGCGTCTAACTGATTTGATGTGTTGTTTGTTGAAGTATTATCAACTGCGAAAGAAGGCGTTGCGCAGCTTACGACCATCCGCAAAACAAATAAAATTGCTAAAAATTTCCATAAGGATTTATTCTGCGTTTTTATTATTCCCTTCTTATACCTCCCTTTTAACTGTAATACTGGGTATGACCTTCGTGATTATTCTCCTTATCTTATTCCTTCACTCAATATAGTTACCTTAATCTGATCTTTCACCCTTTAAAAGTGACCATCTAATGTCACAATCTCATTCACTTCGGGCAGAGAAATCGCTGAAACAAAGTGGATAGCATCTGACCCTGGTAAACCCGTGGATACTGAAACAGCCAAAACCGAATTCATAAAGGTCTCTTCAACGCTCCCTTTCCTTTAGAAAATCCTCCACCGTAAGCGAAATCCCTTTCTTCTTTAAAATTCCCATCGTTTCTTTCGCTAATTCATCTAAAGTATCGAGAGTTTGTTCATCTTTTTCCACCTTGCCGGTTCTTCTCAATTCACCCATTATGTCTAACAACTCTTTTGTTTCTGGAGGCAATATCTTTAATCTCAACAAACCTGTAAGATTAATTGCCTGTGTTCTTATCACAGCCTGAGCCATCTTTTCCCCTCCTTACTTTTCTCTATATCTCTTTTATACAACATTATATCATCCTATTATAAATACATAACGATTATTGTACTGCTAACGGAAGCATTATCCACCGCCCATTGGATCTTCGCATAGTCATCAGGCACGTAAATATCAGCAGCTGAAATGGTTCCAACGAAAGAATAAAAAATAAAAACTGATGGTGCGATATTCTTACCGTACCATATTTGCTGCTTCCTGAACGGCATCCAGCTTTCCAATGATCGTCGCATAATCGCCATCCAGAAGCTTTGTCTCACCATGTGCAATTATTGATTTACCCTCCCTTCGAACCATTACGATCAAGCTATCCTCTGGCAGCGAGATCTCTTTAATAGCCTTTCCCACCACGCGCTTATTCGAGACCTTGACTTCAAGTATATCCCCCTCGTCACTAACCTCGCACATCGTAAACAAATCGTGGTGTCCCACCATACCGTCGAGCATGAGCGCGGTGGCAATGACGGGGCTGATTGAGCGGATATCGAGATCCATAAACGCCTGAAGGTTTTCCGGGTCATTAACCCGAGCCACGAGTTTTTCTCCCGTGAATCCGAATTTTGTCTTGGCAATCTGGCATACCAAAAGATTGGTGTTATCCTGGTCCGTGGTTACGACGAGGTATTTGGCATGTTCGATTCCTGCTTTTTTGAGATTTGCTACATCTTCCGCATTACCATGAATTGCTCGTATTCCCATTTTTAGCGCTTTTTTACACTTCTCTTCATTATTATCGATTATCACAACGTTCTCTCCACGCTTCAAAAACCGTTCAGCTAGATCCCGTCCAACTCCACCTCCGCCAACAATTAATATTTCCATAGGTATTACTCTGGTTCTTTTTGCTATAAATTTTGCTGAAATCCCTGTTGATAGTACGGTAATTACGATGGTAATAAACATCAATCCAAGAAGACTGGCTGGTTCAGAAATAAAACCTAAATCCTTCAGTCTTATGGAGAAATAGACTGCCATGGAAGCGGGAACAACACCTCTCGGTCCTATTGCGGAAATGAATAGTTTTTCACCACCCTTCAGGTCTGATCTCAGCGTGGATACAAATACTGCCAGCGGTCTTATGAGAACCATCAATAATACCACTAAAAGGAGCGCATTCAACCCAAGTGCTCGAATATACGCAAAATCTATGAATGCAGATAACAGAATAAAAATAACTGAGAGTAAAATTATCGAGATATCTTCCTTAAAATGCTTTATGGCATCTTTGTGGGGGATGTCAGACGAGCCAATAAATATCCCGAAGAGTGCCATTGCCAGTACACCCGATTGAGTTCCGATATTCTCAGCGATTACAAATGCAGCCAAAAGAATTGAGATGGTAAATAATCGAGCGTACTGTTCAGTAAGTAATGGGATTTTGCATAAAATCAAGATAAGCGTAATCCCGGCCAAAGCACCGAAAAAAGCGCCGTTTGATAGCCGGATTAACAGGAACTGAGCAGCTTTGATTCCGGTCAGTGATGCCACGATCCACTCAAAGACGAGTGCAGCAAGTATCACACTTGCGCCGTCATTTAATACCGCCTCTGCCTGGAGAACGCCGGCAACTTTAGTATTAACTCGTATCTGCCTGATTATCGGAGTGATCACGGCAGGACCGGTTGCTGAAACAACCGCCCCAAACAGTAAGGCAATATTAAAAGGAATATTAAGCAGAAGGTAAGCCGCTACCGCAGTAAGTACCGCGGTCATAATGACCCCAATCGTAACCAGATTCAATATACTGTGCTGAATCTTCCGCAGTTGTCTGATGTCAATGTCCAGACCGCCGTCAAAGACGATTATGGCAACGGCAAAACCTACAAGCAATTCGAGACCACTTCCAAATCTGCTCGGCTCGATAAGTCCGGTAACCTCGGGGCCTAAAATAATCCCAGCAGCTAACAAGAAAACAATGCTCGGGATTTTAAGTATCCGTCCGAGCATGTGTGCTAAGATCCCGATGATCATTACACCCACAAGAGATGTCAGCAAGTATATAGTGCTCATTCAACTTCGCCGAATAATAATTATAGTGCTGAGAAAGTTAATCTTGTTCTTTAAAAAGAGTCAACAGCAATCTGCACCGAGGGGATTACCGCGCAGGATTTTTGAAATTCTTCCTATGTATCGTATTATACGAGCAAAAGGGCACTATTCTGCCATCTGGCAACCCGTAGTGAATCACACATTTCCTCAATCGAGCGCAATCGAAATTGTACGGATCCATGAAATGCATGGCGCCTATAAAGAGAAGGTTGAAATGGAGGTCGCTCAGGTCCTCGTAGTCGTGACTTTTTAGGAATCCGATAAAAAGGTCTTTTATAAAACCTGGGTGAATATGTTTTAACGCTGCGAAAACGGATATCCTTTTATTTTTATTATACGCTGCTGCTAATTTTTCCATATCCATGTACTTCGTTATCGGCTCTATTTTTCCTTCAGCTCTTCCCTTTGTCTCGACCACGAGATAAGAAAACGCACCACACGAGAAATGGCAGCCTACCTCCGATTTGCTAGCCAATGTTCCCAGCAGCATGCTCATGAATGAAGGGGGGAAGAAATCCCCCTTATGAAGAAAGCCGGTTTGTTCTTCTACCTTCCGTATGATATCAGAAACGGTTATCCGTTCATTGTACTCGTATGAAGTTCTCCCGCAGAAGGAAACCGGCTGAAAATTTACCCCGCGTATAATCGCACTATTCTCTACTGCAAATTTTATAATAGCGCCAATTTGGTCGTCATTTATCCCTTTTACGATGGTAGGCACGAGCACGATAGCGGGTTTCGGGCCTGCAGTGCGGTGGTTTTCGATCGCTTTTCTCTTCAGGTCGAGCAGTCTTCGACCCCGTAACTTCTCGTAGGGGTCTTCTGTTACACCATCAAACTGGAGATACACAACGCTTGTGCCTGCGGATTCTATCTCTTTACAATATTCCGCACTCGCAGCCATTTTTACGCCGTTGGTATTCACTTCCACATGGTCGAACTTTCTTCGTGCGTATGCAATAAGCTCAGGGAGGTCATCTCTGAGTGTGGGTTCGCCACCACTGAACTGAAGTCCAGCAGCATTGGTATTCGATGCAAAATTATCTATTATCGCTTTTAGTTGCTCGAAGTCAGGATCTCTTTCATATCTACCGCCATTACCGTCACTCTTGGCAAAACAGGTTGGACAGCTCAGGTTGCATCGCATGGTGACGTCTATAACACCCAATACGGTGGATGATTCATGCTGGGGGCACAAGCCGCACGAAAAGGGACATTCTCCATTACCGTTAGTTCCTGTTATTTCGCTTATTTGCGCTCCTTCGAGGTCTTTCGCTTCAAATCGTTGGTAAAGCTGGTAATCCGACCAGCACAAGTCCTTAAACGCACCGTGTTCCGCACAGCTCTTCTCCATGTATACCGCTCCGTTCTCTTCGTACAGGTTCGCATCGATGATGTGATAGCATACCGGGCAGATGCTTTTTGTGGTTCGTATCGGGTTCATAGTTGTTACAATTATTGAATCAGTCCAATTCTCCATTAATTGGCTCTCTCGGTGTCCAACTATACATTCCTCTTGCCTCCGGGGGATATTTTGCTGGTTTTGAAATATCAATTCCCTCGCGTAGGCCAAGGTGGTGTGTGAGGTAAAGTGCTTGAATCACGAGATCAATAGCTCCTAGAACCGAGTGCCGATCAGTTGAAAGTTCAAATACCTTCATTTGCTTCTTAAGATACTTTTTAATCGTATTCGCAAGATCATTATATGGTGGGCATCGTAGAATGACAGCTATTTTATTGCTGCGGTGGCGATAAGCACTGATATATCGGCCGTGAGTGAAATTTTTTAGTTCGGAATATTCAATAGTTGCGATTCCTCCTTCGACGAATTTTGATTCCAAATCAACAAGTGCTGGTCTAGCCCAACCACTTCCAAGAGCAATAAAATGATAGTTGCTTGGTGATCCCGAAAGACCTTCACACATTTCACGTGCTCGGAAGTCGGCCGCCTTAAAGATGCTTGAAAGATTTTTATACTCAAATAGCTGATCTAAATCCTCTTTAAGGTTATTAGGGGCGAAAATAGCCAGAAGTGATCCCAGAGTAGCGAGATACCCTACTGTAGCCACAAAGCCTTGGCGATGTTTTGAAACAATGAATACTTGCCAGCCAGAATCACCAGCACGCTTAGAAAGTTCTGAATCAGGATCGCTGGTAAAAACTAACCCATTAGTCACTCTTAGTGCACGAAGTTTATCAAAAGATCGCAAAATGTCAGGATTGGATCCTCTATATGAAATTAAAACAGGTAGTATTTCATTTAAAGGTGTGCTAATTGACTCTAACTCATAAGGAGGGATAGCTCTAGCAGGGTTACCACGAAGTGAAAAAAGTAATTGTTCACCAAACACCGCAGCACTGAAGGAACCACCGGAACCAATAAACAAGAGGGGTGTAGATTTAATCATAGATTCAATCTCATCTCTCTTTTTTGAGTTGAGTAACTGGAATTGTACCTGCGAATAAGTCTCACTCATCGGAATAAGCGCTTGCGCTAACTCCGCTCCAAATTCATTTTTTCGGGGGTATTTACTTGATATTAGCGATTTTTTTCGATTTGTGCCCATTACTTTCGGCTCGCCACAGATATGACATACACCATACGCTTGGAATCTAAAAGGAAACTTAAAAGGTTCTGGTATACCAGAGCTAGGCGGTAATGAGGAGAAAGCTTGTCCGTTGTAGGCAACCTCGGCCCCAAGTGTGAGTGCTTCAGCTGCGTGAACTTTGTTAGTAGCTAAAACCCTTGGATAACTCCTAGCTCCGTAGAAGCTGCAGCTCAAAGAGGCTAATCCTTGCGCTACAGAAAGCATCTTTTCTTCAAACCCAATTTCAAGTCTTGCAGACTTGTTGAGGATTTGAGCTAAAATCGCACCGATTAAAATATCCCCAGCACCAGCGGTGTCACATAATCTCAAGCATTTTATAGCTGGAAATTCAAACTTTTGAAACTCCGATCTTGGTCCACGGATGAACCCGTAAACACCTTGTTCGCTGTCGGTTACAATTAAAAGTTTAATTCGCTCAAATCGTTGCGAAAAAGCATCCAAAGACTCAAATTTATTTTGTGACTCAAGTCTATTCCGTTTAAGAAAGTTTTTGAATATACGCGAGTTTACCTTAACCATCGTGGCAATTGCAATGAGTTCCTGAGCTTTCGATCTTGAGCTTTCAAAGCTATCAAAAGAAAAATCAAAAGAAACAAATTTATTAGCTTTTGAAGCCGTTCTTGCTAGCATAAGTGAGCTATCATTTGCACGGTCTGTATGTACGATTTGGCAGTGTCGAACTGTTTCCAACATTTCTTTAGTAATATCCCATTTATTAAGAACAACACTGCGACTTATAGGAGCGCCGCAATCTGGGCATTTATGTAAGAACTTATGTGAATGGTTGGATTCAGAAATAACCTGGAAATACTGCCTAGATCTCCTAAACTGACCAGCTCCACCTCTCTGTATTAACCATCGAGTATTTACTCCAAAGTTTTTAATGTCTTGCTTAATTATTTCAGACTGAATATCATTTCCAATTGCTCCAATAATGGCGGTTTTGAAACCCAAAGTTCCAAGAAACGACAATGTATTACCTACTGATCCACCTCCTGCACTTCCCAAATATTTAAGCGATGTTTTCTGGTTAGGAGTAATAGTTTTCAAGAAAATATGATCCACCGCAACGAGTCCCATGCCAAGAACATCAAGCTTCATTTTCATCACCCCGAATCAGCTTTTTCGCCAAGATAAGGTTTTTATTCTCATCAGTTTGGGTTGGTATTAACGATTCTTGGACTTGAATGTTAATATCCCAGATTCCTGCAATTGCAGTAACTACCAACATTGAAGTTATGTCATTACTGGGTATGAGGCACATCCTTTCGTAATCTATATTACGATTTTCTCGATAACTCTCAAGTAAGGCGACCGTACGATGAAAAGCAATTGCAGGACTTTCAGCCGGTAAGTATAACATCTTCTCTGTTCTTACGTGAAATCCATCTATATACTCGGCATGCATTGATAATAGTGAATCTAGACTATCGTTACACGAGAGAGGAAAAATCAAAGCTGGAATAATAATTGTATCCTCAGGTAAATCTGTAGACGGCGAGGAAAGTTTTGGTCCATATACGGAGAGAAAGGGTACAATGAGTTCTGATGCTGAACCGATATCGTTTTGGTTTGTAATTCTCATTTTGTTTTTGGTTTGTTTGAATTCATTATTGGAATATGCTGATTCATGAACTATACGGAACTCTAATGCCATGCTTTTCTCAATCTTCCCTTTTGGGACTTTTTCAGCGGCGTCATTAATACTTTTCTCTGAAAAAAGTTCTAAAATTAGCCAATTGGGTTCAATTAGCTTCTGCAAATCTTTGTATATTTGAGATTCGGGGTCTATTGAAGCTGCCAAGTCAAAGTTAATAGATGAAATATCCCCGAGTTCGACAAGTGTAAATCGAGAGAGGGCTGAAAGCGAAACTTGTCGTTGACAATTCTCTTTAAACATGCCTTTTTGTTCTTCTAGATCTATATCATCATAGAGCATCTTCGTGTGTCGATGATGAGCAACCCGAGGAAAGAGCGGGTACCAACCGTTGTCAGAATGCCATAGAAAGTAAAGGCTATTATTTGGGCAATTCGCCCCGATAATCAATGAAAGCCCTCCAGCGCCAAGTCCAAAAAGGCATCCCCTACCTTTTCGAGTGTGATTATCCTCTTGGAAACGGTCGTAATACTTCACTAATAATTTAACTGCAGATTCATCAACCGACTTTTCTCCATCTACCGTGTGAATAAGCCATTCAGATGGTGGAACAATTAAAAGTGGTAAAATATTGACTTCTGCAATTCCCGTAACATCACCAGTGATCTGGTCTAAGCGCTCTTGGAGTACAGATTCCACATGAGAAGAAGCTATTAGAGGAACATAGTAAACATCTGCGTTTGCAGCGACTGGTCGCCATCTACTGAAGAAGGACCGCAACTTACCTTTTGACTCGCGCTCCTTACCTTTAAATTCAAATCGAAGGGCGCTAGTGCCACTACCACAAAACTGGTCGAGAAGAAAAAAACGCTTTAGAGAGCCGATTTTGGTTTCAATTTCTCTAATATCTGCTTCTCCCATTTTGTAATATTCAACAAAATTCTCTTTTTCCAGTTGAGGAAAACGTCGTCGTGCTTTGCGTCTGAAATAATCAAAGCCTATATCATCAGAGAGAGCAACAAATATGTTTCTTTTTATCTCTCGGATAAAAACTTCTTCCAGAGACCCACTGTTTTTTGATGTATAGGACTGTATTACCGATTGCCATGAAAGTGTTGAAGCAAGGTCAAGCGCAAATTCTACTAAAGCGCGGAGTTCATTCCTTGATATGTATCTGATACAATTTACAAGATTTAGCGCTAGGCTGCGGTCTTCAGGGCTAAAGTTTGAAAGCCATTTAAGAAGACGCCTTTCAAAGGTATCGCCGGGAAGGTACATCTCGTATCTGTCAAATCTTCTTTCGGCATTAAAAATTAAGCCCTTCAACGACATACAGGATATCATCTCTCTTGGTATGCCAATTTCTTCGAGTTTTCTCGCTAAAGCTTCCTCTTTGACCATCATTGATACGTTCTATCCCTTATCTGAAAGCAGGTTTCGCCTATTTATCATTTACTTCTTATTCGTTATTACATTTAATAACCCAAGGTGGTGATGTTCTTATCCAAAATCATGAAGAGTTCAGTGAGCTGTTCTATATGCACATCACCCGCTGATTTCGATCCCATACCGATTACAAAACAACCTACGGCTTTGCCAGCCTGATAATCAGCTTTTGTATCTCCCACGAGTATCACGTGCTCCGGCTTCACGTTGAGCCGTTCACACGCCTTTATCACAATTTCAGGATCAGGCTTTCCTCTTTTCACCTCATCCCCGGTAACAATCACGTCAAAATGGTTAGAGAGATAGAAGTGCTCTAATATCTTATTGACGTTCTCACGCGGCGTATTCGTGACTAACCCTACTTTAAGTTTATATTTCTTTTTCGTGCGGCGTAGAACTTCTCCGGCACCTGGAAACAGCTCGATAAGTGCTATCAACTTCCGTTGTTCCTGCACGCAATACTCCGCGGCGTCTTCACCGAGCTGTAACGCATCGAGGTTATGCCTCAGGTCAGGCCCCCAGCAGTTCGCTTTAAACACATCTCTACTCAGTTCTTTCTTCCCATAAGCTCTTAGCATCCTATTAAACGCTTGATACCAGCTCTCTAATGAGTTTATCAGGACACCATCAAGGTCAAATAAGATCGCTGCTATTTTTATCTCGTTCATTGTACGTTGCGTGTAGGTATTTGGTAATAGCTTACTTAAATTTTTTCGTGTTCTGAAACTATTTCAAGAACTCCTTTTTCAGGATCACCAAAAGCGCTACTTTCGGTAATAGGTGGTATATGCTTCGCTTTCGGTTACGCCCACATTGTCCACGGTAACTTTATATAAACCACAAAATTATATGAAATTGCGGCATGCATTATACATTAAAGTAATGCTAAAAATGGCATTCAATAAAAAATCTTTTCAGGTTGTAGAAAGTGTAAACAAGCCCAGAATTAAAGATAGATTACTGGACGATAGACTGGGATTATAAGGGCGATATATTCCACAACCAGTGGCAGAGTTTCAGGGTGAAAAAGAATCCGATGGTAGATTATGATGCAATGTATAGGTATGCGGAAGCTGGGGAGTACCAGGTAATGGTTAAGGTTATTGATGTTTTTTGAAACGATACCAATAAGGTTTTGAAGCTGAGGGTAAAATGAAGAGGAAAATTCCAGAAGAAATAAAACCGATTTTGGAAGAGGTGAAAAAGAAGCTCAAAGAAATCTATGGAGAGAAACTGAGAGGAGTTATTTTATATGGTTCGTATTCCCGAGGGGATTTTAGCGAGGGTTCTGATATAGATCTCATAATACTGTTAGAAGATATGAAAGACCCCATTACCGAGCGTGAAAAATATTTTAATGAGATATGGGAATTAGACCTAAAATATGATACGGTAATCTCCATAATTCCATTCAAAGAAGAAGAGTACAAAACAAGAAGACTACCGGTTATTCTTAATGCAAAAAGAGAGGGAATTCCCATATGAGAGACGAAGAATATTCACACCTCATCAAAAAGGCAAAAGAAAGTCTTGAGGCTGCAAAGCATTTATTTAAAAATGGATATACGGATTTTTCTGCCAGTCGTTCTTATTATACCATGTTTTATACTGCAGAGGCCCTGTTGCTAACCAAAAACCTATCCTTTTCTAAACATAAAGCAGTCATATCGGCTCTTGGCAAGGAATTTGTCAAAACCGGGTTGATTCCTCCAAGTCTGCATCGTTACATTTCAGATGCCTTTGACATAAGACAGGCTGGGGACTACGGTCCTATAGGTTCGGTGAGTGATGAAAAAGCCGCGATGCTTGCTCATTGAGCACGCAGGAGAATTCATAAAAATAGCCGAGGAATATCTGAGGAAAGAGGGATATGTGTTATGAAACCCACTGAACTTCTACAGCCCGACCAAAGACAAAACAAAGAACGGCCGCTAAAAACGCTTCAAGAAATCTTCAACAACCTTAATATCTTCTTCGTTAAGCCCGTACAGCTTATAATCAAGTAAGAGTCCCTCAATTTCTCTTATACTCCTCATTTTTTGTTTTTTAAGGTCTTCTACCTCTCTCATATTATTACACTTTCTTCCCCTTCTCTATGACTTCTCTTGCACCTTATAACCGCAAAGTTTGCCATCTCATCTTTAACAAACTCATCGCAAGTCATCCCTTCTACAAACCTCTCCGCACGTTCCGTTCCATGTTTTCAAGTATGTCCTTGACATAGATCGAGATGTCCCGCTTCATGGATAAACCACCTCCTTGAGAATTCTTTCCTTCAGTTCTGGTCTGATATCTCCCTTGGGCACAAGGTCAACTTTTATACCCAAAAGATCAGATAGATAGTTTTCCAATTTAACAAGACCGAGAAGGCTTACAGCCCCCTCAAACTCGACTAGAATATCTATATCGCTTACCTCTTTCTCCTCACTTCTTACATAATAACCGAAAACTCCTATCTCTTTTACCTTAAAACGCTCCCTTAATTCATCCCTGTGCATTGCCAGTATTCCCTTTATCTCCCCAATTCTCTTCATATTTTCTCTCTCCCGGTGTTATGCCTCAGGTCTGGCCTCCAGCAGTTCGCCTTAAACGTTTCTCTGCTCAGTTCTTTCTTCCCGTAAGCCCTTAACATTGCATTAAACGCTTGATACCAGCTTTCTAATGAGTTTATCAGAACACCATCAAGGTCAAATAAGATTGCTGCTATTTTTCTGGTGGTCATCGTATGTAGATAGGTAGTAATAGCTTAACATCATTTTAAAATATTTGCGGCGTTTATACTTTAAAGGGGGTGATAAAGCTGACAACTATAGTCATTCCGAGAAATTTATGCGATAATTGCTAGCACACGGGCTCCGAATGTTCCATCTCAGGCACTATGCACAGGATAGTGATTGCATTGCTTTAAATAGGCGGTATTTCCTATCGATGCTCATGATGAGGAGCGAATATTATGAAATCCTCTCAAAGGAAAGGGAGGAGATAAGAAAGAGGCTTAAGAAGGAGAAAGACACAAAAGTGAAGCTAAAATTGGCTTTACTCAATATGGTGGCTTCAGGGATGAGCGTGAAAGAGGCAGCGTCCTTTCTGGGGATAAAATTGAGAAGTGCCTACAAGTGGGTAAATAACTGGATGGAGGAGGGTTACGAAGGGATGTTAGCAAAGAAAAGGGGTGGAAGACCGCCTAAGTTGAGCAAAGAACAGAAAGAAGAACTGAGAAGGTTGCTAAAACAAAAAGAATACTGGACAACAGAGGAGATAAATGAGCTTATAAATGAGAAATTCGGGGTCGAATACAAGAAAAGCAGGTTATATGAACTGCTTAGGGAGTTAGGGCTGAAGTTATCGAAGCCCTACATTTTAGACGTGAAAAGACCAGAGAATGCGGAGGAAATACTGGCTGAAAGGCTGGAAAAAGTTTTAAAAGTATTGAAAGATGCTGAATACAATCTGAAAGACATCTTTATCGGGTTCTTTGATGCCTCCTCCCCCCAGTTATCACCAAATACTACAAGGCTGTGGTCATTCAAGAAAATAAAAATACGGAGAATAACGTCGAGACAGAGGGAAAGGGCTAATACTTTCGGATTTTATACCCTCAACGGAAACAGCGTGGTCAATTTCCAGGAAAGAAGCAAGAAAGAGAATGTAATAGAAGTTTTGAGGGCAATAAGGGAAGAAAATGGAGATAAGCCCATTGTGATAATCATTGATAATTTCTCCAGTCATAAGGCTGGAGATGTGCAGAGAGAGGCTGAAAAACTTGGAATACATCTCGTTTTCCTTCCTCCCTACTCTCCAGACTTAAATCCCATAGAATTCGTGTGGAAGAGTTTGAAGAGACTCATATCCGAGGTCTTTATAGGATCTGTTGAAGACCTGAAGAGCTTTATAAAGGAGAAAATCACGGATCTATTCAGAAATAGGGGCTATGCTAAAGGCTGGTTTGAGAAGTTTTCTTCCATTTTCCAAAAAATTTTCGGACACTACTTTTGCAATTTATTAGCGGAATGACTATAATTTTAAAAAATCCTCTTGAATTCTTAATGATCACACTTGATATGAATTTAATATGGCAATAGACGTTAATTATGTGTTGGAGCAATTATCTACCAGACAGATGGAATCTGGTGGATATTATGGAACCGATGTCACAAAACTGTCCAAAGAACTGGGTGTTACGCCACGAGGACTTAGAAAGCAAATATCGGAGTGGAAGAAAAGCATAAAAGAATTTCGTGATCTGAGATATTTAGGAAAACGCCCTCCTTCCGTGACACTCAATGAATTCATCGAAATCGAAGCCCGTATGCATTCAAACCCAATAGAAGTAAAGAGCCGTGTTCTTGAAGATATCCGGGCCGATCGCCTTAGTAAGGGATTGCAAAACCTGCCATCATCCACTTTCTATCGAGCGATGAAACAAACAGACCTGTATCAGTTCTTATCTGAGGCAAAATACTCCTGGTTCAAGGTGAGAGGAATTGAGATTCCGAATGATTATTCTGTATATGACGAAAGAAACACGCTTTCGACCTTATTTACATTCTCAAATCTGAAAGCATACGGTGGAGCTGATTTACAGGAGATATTCAATCGCCTTACGAACACCAAGCGTTATATTGAAAAGTATGGCATAAGACCCGCTGAATTCTATCCCTGGATCCTAATCAGAGGGAGTTATCTGAGAAGTCTCCTATCTTCTATCCCACCGCACCAGCAAGAGGAAATCCAAGCAAGGATAATTTTTGAAACGCAGTTGGCGTATGTAGTCGAGTGCACTGACTTGTTTGTAAATGAGATCATCCACAGAAAAGGGAGAATCCAGCAATCGATGAATGCACGCAGACAGAAAGTAGAAAACCAGATGAGAAAAGAGGAATTGGAATCCATCAGAAATAAAAACAGGGATATGATCATTGCTCATAAACCAGATATGGATACCATTCACAAGATCGCATATCCAGAAATCGATGAAAAAATCAGGGCTCGATTTGAACTTCTAAGAGCAAACAAAAACACTTACGAATTTATCATTGAGTTGTTACAGGAATTCACGAAAGATGGATTGAATGAATTCCACTTCCATCTCGATGAGGGGAAGAGATTTTTCGATTTAGCCTGTGGAAAAACGGATTGGAAGTGTGGGGCTCCGCCCCACGACCCCGCAAGCCCTGTAAGGGCTTATTGGTCGGATAAAGACAAACGAGCCATGGTGAGGAATCCTGATATCATCAGGGCGATTGATCTTGGGAACGAAGATGTTGCACGGATAATAGCTATCGACAGAATAATAGAATATATAAAACAGGGGAAGATAACCATCACGGGCAGTTATAATTTCCAGGATCTGGGAAAGAGAATCAAAGAAGTCCAACTTTGTGAAAATGAAGGTTTTCTCACGGACAAAATCGTTGAACAATTGATTCGTGGCGAGTTCTCGGTGAATTTCTGGTCGCTGCTTGAGGTTACGAAATATTCCAAAATGGATGAAAAAGACGAAGATAGCATTCCTCGCTCGTGGAACAACCTATCGGAAGTCCTTCGTTGCGTATCTAAATATGTCCGTGAAAATACACTGGGATGGTTTGATGAGCACGTAAATCTCTTCAGGGAACAGACAGATGGGATGTTCTCTATCGAATATACCGAAGAGGAATTCGCTGAGAG
>JASEFB010000197.1 GCA_030019325.1 archaeon
CGCAAAGTCACAGATCGGTAATAACAATGATATCATCCACCTCCTCTTTTATCCTTTTAACCGCTCGTTGTATTATCCCCTGTTTGTTGAAGGCTTCACTTCCTATCAAATCTTTCCTCGCTGGAATCCCGAACAAAAGCACTGATTTTATACCCATCGAGCGAGCATCTAAAACCTCTTCCACCACTCCTCCGATCGAAAATCTATACTGTCCAGGCATGGAATCAATCGGGTTTTTATTTTTTCCTTCTATGTTTTCGTCAATGAACAACGGGAGGATTAGGTCATCTATAGAAATTCGGGTTTCTTTTATCAGTTTCAATCCTCTCAACCGCCTCATTCTTACCGTTGGAAACATTTGTATCCTCCTAAAATTTTTTATGCTCTTCTTTAATCATAGATTCCTCCCGATTATTTTCTTTTAGCACAGTGGGGCTCTGCCCCACGACCCCGCAAGCCCTGTAAGGGCTTGGTTTTCTTTTCTGCGAAGCGTTTTGATCAAACTTTCTTAAAGTTTGAAAGAAAAAGTGTAAAGAAAAGCTTTACCAAAAGAACCTAAAGGCGGGTATCCAGTCATTGTATCTTCTCCCAGTTACATCTAAGAACTCCACGTACGTTATCTCTCCTCTCTTTGTGAACCCTTGTTTTTCAATGCATCAGACGAATTATGACCATCAAACTCTTTCTCAAGTTGCAATATAAGAGAATCTAAAAGATTAACATCGGTATTCCTAAGTATTTTTGTTAGTGGATGAAAGGTTTTAGCTAAAACCGCACGCGAAAAATCTTCCAATACCTCTTCTGGGGCTCTCCCTTTTTCTATATGGCGGAG
>JASEFB010000198.1 GCA_030019325.1 archaeon
GTTGGATACCCGTCATTAATGGCATTGATAGCGCTTAGATCAAAGCTCAAAGAGAAAGATTATTCCTATCAGACGTTTGTCTCTATTATCGTGCCTGCATATAATGAAGAAAAAGTAATTGAAAGGAAAATAGAAAATTTGTTTGAATTGGATTATCCAAAAGACAATTATGAGATTATCGTGGTGGATTCCGAAAAGTATCCCTTTATATGTTAAAAACGGCATTAAATAAAAGTATGCATGAGCAAAACTTAAACTATGAGCGTCTTTTCACGAGCTTCAAGAAAGGCTTGGGGAATGGTAATTGGAGAAAGCTGAATTTCTTAGATAAAGCGTTATACAGAGCTGCGATGTGGTACGCGAAACATCATTACATAGTTAATGCATTGCTTGTGGAAAAGCTTTTAGGGCTTATAGAAAAGTTAAAGGAGACGAAGGGTATGAGAATATTTAAGCGTGGTTTTGATAAGGCGGTTGAATTGCTTGGAAAAAGTAAAGAGAACGGAGTGTTTGTATGGGCTCCGAGGTTGAAGGATTGGTTAAGAGACCCGGACTATATCTTCTGGCTGGGGATGGGACGATTTTGAAGACATTATGATTGCTGCATCCAATGCATCGCCCTTAATGGCTCTATCTAAGATTGACAGCTTGGAAATAGGAAAGGTATGCTCAGATTGAAGAGGTGAGAAATACTTTTAATTAACAGAATCAAATAGATTTACAATGAACCTAAAAGAAGTTGAAATAAGTGTCCCGAAGGAATTGCGTAAGGAGGAGATAGTAATAGCGTTGGCAGTTGAGCTTTATAGAGAAGGAAAG
>JASEFB010000199.1 GCA_030019325.1 archaeon
CTTAAATCTAAAACTAAAAATGGGATTTTCAAAGTTTTTGCAATTTTTCTTGCTCGTTTTTCACTTTCCCTAAATCTGGGTAAATCAACCAGCTTCAAAAAAACCCCGCTTATTTTAAACCCCGCCTTTTTCAAAAGAGCAGCCGCCACCGAACTGTCTACGCCTCCAGACATCGCCACCATTACTTTTTTAGCTCGAGTCTTAATTATTTTCATTTATTTTACTCAGATTCGTTTTAATAAAAATCTTCCTTACAACAGCAAAAGAGGGAATACTTTATAACGTTTTGCGGATAAAAGAAGTTGCCAAAGGCAATTTGGGCGGAGCCTTTTTTCCGCTGTTATCGGAGTCTCTGCTTTGCCGATACTGAGCCACGAAGTGGCGAAGAGTTGAGATCGGCGAGTTACAACAAATTATAGTAAAAATCACTTCTTCTTTTTGGTTTAAAAGAAAACGGCTCGCCTTTAAACTTCTTGTTTTTTAGTATTAATTCAACCATAATTAAATCTTCAATCGGATCACCTGTTGAATCAAAAATTATTAATTTATCTTTTTTTGTTACATGTTTCTTTTTAGCTATAACCTCGTCTAATTCGGCAAAAATATCTTCCCCACTAATTATTCCTTTTGTTATTGGATTTGAGACCTCTCCTTCTCTTATTGCTTGTTCTTTAAAGTCAACAATAATTTTTGCTCTTTTAAATAAAAGTGGGTCTATTTCACTCTTTCCAGGTGTATCACTCCCGATAGCATTTATTAGTTTCTGTTTTTTACCATTTACCCATTTCTCTTTTATAACTATTTCATTTCCG
>JASEFB010000200.1 GCA_030019325.1 archaeon
GAAAAAATAAAGGTAAGGAGCGTATCATTTTGGAAGAATGATGTATTGGATCGCTACAAATTGGGGAAGGGCGAAATGGAATCTATTGCACTTGGCGTTGAGATGGGAGATGAAGTGGATTTCATTGTAACTGACGATAGGCTTGCATACATTGTTATAGACAGAATGGGTCTGAAAAAGATGCTCTTTCTCGATCTTATCGTTGAGTTAGTTGAGAGACGTTTACTGGATCTGGAGCGTGCGAGATTGATAGTACACGCAATCGAGTCACGGTATCCAGAAGGTTTTATATATCATACGCTAAAGATATTAGAGAGGGTGGGAGGAAATGGCTGAGATAAAAGACGTTTTGGAACTCATACAGGAGAAGTACGGAGAGAAGAAGGTGGGAGAATCGGAAATAGTGAGGGAATTTATAGTGAGGGGATTTGAACAGAAGCTCATGGAGCTCTATGAGGTTTTCAAGCGTGGAGAATGCAGTTTGGGCTATCTTGCAGAGCAACTTGAAATAAGCACATGGGAAGCATACGACCTCTTAGAGAAGAAGGGTTTACGAACCACGAATCTCTAACTCATGAGTATGACAAATTTTAGTCAAAATGTTCTAGATAGAGAAAAAGTCGAGCCGAAGCACGTTGCTGAGAGGGCGATAACAAAAGGAAGTACCCGTTCTCTTTATAATTTCTTTGGTAAAGCTTTCTATTAAACCCTTTTAGAAAAAGCGTTTTCGGAAAGAACTATTATTTTTTCTTTTAGCACAAACCTTTTCTTAGGAAGAAAAGTTTTATCAAAAGAACTA
>JASEFB010000201.1 GCA_030019325.1 archaeon
CTTTGTCTTTGTTATTATATGCAATGAAGATGCGTTTCATATGGTCATCTCCGTACAGCAAAACAATTTTCAGATAACGTTCTGCGGATAAAAGAAGTTGCCGAAGGCAATTTGGGGAAATCTTTGATTTCCCTTTTATCCGCTGTTGTGCGCAGTATGGCGGCATTCATTTTTTCTTAAAGTACTCAAATGTTTGTGATATTCCAAATCTGATTCCTATAATTGCAAACGGAATCAAGACTGAAAGATATCGATTTATATCAGAACGGATCAAATCTCGCATTTGTTCAGCACTACTCGGGGGCATGACTGGTATTCCACCAATGTTCATCACACCTTGACCAACATTATAGTACATAATTGGTATGCGTAAAGTATAAAATATAATGAGTATAAATGAGGCAATACCAACAAACTTTAATATCCTATTTTTGTTAATGGTTAATAAAATTAGTCCAGGAATAAGTATTGGTGTATAAAACAATACACCAGATTGAGGATGTAATAAATTTTCAAAAATGTATCGAATCTCAAATCCCAATATATTTATATCCCCCTTCAATATACCGAAATACAATGGTGTGTTAAACTGTAGAAGGTTGTAAAGAATATAAATTGATAAAGGGATAAGCCCACCAACCAGTGTGTACCTTAAGAAATAAAATCTTTTGGTAAACAAATAATAGCCAAACAAGAAAGCACCCTTCGGGTGCAAATCAATTGTTAGCTATGGCTAAGCCATGGGTGGTTCCAATCAGATAATTTGCATCCAAAAACTTCGTTTTCTATCGGAGGTC
>JASEFB010000202.1 GCA_030019325.1 archaeon
AAAGATAATGCTTTATTTCCGGAAATAGTGATAATTTATGATAATAATCCAGGAAAAACAGGTTTAAAGTCTTCATGGGGTTTTTCTTGCCTTGTTAAAACTGAAGGAAAACAATTTTTGTTTGATACTGGTGGAGATTCTTCGATTCTTCTGGATAATATGAAAAACATGAACATAGATCCTACCAAAATGAATTCCATTATTCTATCCCATACACACGGCGACCATACAGGAGGTCTGTTCGGACTTTTAAAGATCAATTATGAGATAAATGTTTATCTTTCGCATTCATCTTTAAACGGATTCAAAGAAAAAGTGAAAAGTTTTGGAACAAAAATTGTTGAGGTAAAAGATTTCAAAGAATTTTCCCAGGGAATTTTTATTGTGGAGGAAAAATATGGAGAACATCAATTGTTGCAATCGAAGAAAACCAGACAAAATTCATTTCCGGTCTTAACATCAAAAAAATCCAAATAACAAGCATCAAATAACAAACAAAATCCAAATTAAACCCTTTCAGGGTTTGCGGGGGCATGGGCGGAGCCCATGATGGGGCAGAGCCCCACATGTTTGGGATTTGGATTTTGGGATTTGGAATTTCTGGTGAAAAGCGGAAATCTTTTTTGTCCGCAGAATGAATGGTTGCAACGTTTGATGAGAAGATTACATTCCAGTGGGAGTTGGAAGCGTAATCAAAATATCGGATTAGAGGATGTGTAGATGGTGAATAAAGAAAGCATGAAAAGGAAGGTCTTGAAAAACTCCCTTCTTAATGAACCGCCTATAAGT
>JASEFB010000203.1 GCA_030019325.1 archaeon
GTTAAACCCGGAAATGAATTTTGTCCGGAGTTTCTAGGGTTGAAACAATTGATGATAAGGACGACTGGTACTATAGAAATCCTTGAAATCTATATTAACTTGTTTAAGTCCATATTTTTCCTTCCCGCTTCTTAGTCCGTCTAGCTCCTCGGCTTTTTTATGTCTTGAATAAAACCACTCTAAGTCTTTTGTTCTCTGTCTAATCATTTCTCTTATTTCTGATAGCGTCTGATCATCATGAACATCTATTATCGGACTCTGCCGAATGCTTATTAGACCTGCGCCCGGATGTATTCCACCCAAATTCAATAAATCAGCTAAACGAGGTATTTTTTCATCAAATTCCGAATAATCACGTAGAATAGTCCTAACTTTAAGTTCTAAGTATTTGGTATCTTCCGTATCTTTAAGTAACTTAAGAAGATCCTCCCTATAGTTGCTATAGTCTCTCTCTATCTCGTTTTCAAGCGCTTTAATCCTCGAATCAATCGCTTCTATTTGCTCATTAAAAATTATTTTGAGATCTTCCTCAGTTCTTCCACAAACATAACACACTCTTTCAGGGTACTTTTCGTATAGCGTTTCATCCTCTTCTTTCATTAATTATCACCTCTTTCTCAGCTAGGCATATGTCTGAACTTCTGAATAACGCACTCTTTTAAGCTTTTGCTAACGATATGGTGGGAAGGGTATTTAAGCCTATCGAAATTCTTAGAAAATATTTAATTGGTACTTCAGTAGGTAACATTTATTTATGCCATCTTTCTATTGGAAAGTTTAATGGTGAC
>JASEFB010000204.1 GCA_030019325.1 archaeon
GCCAAAACCGGAAATGAATTTTGTCTGGGTTTCTTCAATTGCAACAATTGATGTATAGCTGCATAGACCTACCAAGCGTTAAAGAAGAAAAAGATTTGACACTCCAAACACATCTGCTCTAAGGCTGTTTTTCCTCTCTTCAAACTTATATATTCAAACTTATATAGTGGGCAAATTCTCCCTGTTGGCCATTTTACCGCATCATAAAATACTGCTAAATCTCATCAACTTTTCTTAATACTTCTTCTATTAGTTCACCGTCCAAGTAGTAACCAACCTCTAATAGTCCATCTATACATTCCTTAACGCTTTTTATGATGCTTTTCTTTTTAGCTTCTACAAACAAACCAATTGTACCTCTGATTTCGAGTCCGAGTTTCCTTGCAGTATTTCTACCCCTTCTTTCATCGATCAATATTCGAGCACCTGAGTGCAGTGCCAAAGCAATCGCCTCTGCTTCACCATCATCAACCACAAGCATGAGTACCTTCACAAACTTTTTTGCTTCGCAAAAACCTTTACTAAAAATAATGGTTTCTTTGGTAAAGCTTTCTTTTTAAAGAAAGGTTTGTTTTGAACAAAACCGCTAAGGGACCAGTATCAGAAACAATCATATTTCATCAAGTTCCTCTTGTAAATCCTCTAAAGTGATATTTGTGTAGCTGATCTTCCTTTTTCCTAACTCGTAGAGGAAATCCCAAAGTGTTAACTGTGCAGTATCCGCAGCTTGTTTCAATGTCATTTTACCCTCTCTGTAAAGCTCAGCGGCTAAAGCTATCCTCGCTT
>JASEFB010000205.1 GCA_030019325.1 archaeon
TGTGAGGGGGCTCATAGTAGCCTCCGGGAGGAGGTGGCTATGAGCTCTACTCGACTAAAGGAGATAGAAGATTTGACAGGGAAAGCAAAAAGATTCTTGCGGAGCGCGGGAGGTATTATTAATAGATGGCGATTACGATTCGTGTGTTTCAAGATGCTATTATGGGGCTCCGCCCCATCACCCCGCAAGCCCTGTAAGGGCTTATGCTATGTTTTTCATGGCGGAAGCAATACTTCTCACAAAAGGACTTAAAGCATCTTCTCATAAAGGTGTGATAACTCTATTTGGCGAGCATTTCGTAAAAGCAGGCATATTAAGAAAAGAGCTGGGTAAGGTATTAAATGACTCCTATGATTCAAGACAAATTGGCGACTACGCTATTGGTTTTAAGATAACTAAAGAAGAGGCTGAAAGCAGACTGGAAAAGGCTCGAAATTTTGTTACAGAAGTAGAGCAGCATCTCAAAGAGGTGATAAAAAAATGAGGAGTATAAAAGAAATTGAGGGACTCTTACTAAGGATTAAGAATCACCTTGTTTCTACTTACAAAACTGGAATAAAGTACCTTATACTCTATGGCTCTTTTGGCAGAGGAGAAGCCACAGAGAAGTCTGATATAGATATTCTCGGGGTGGTTGATGACAGAATAGATCCAAGGGAAGTTGAAGAGGATTTAAGTGATTTACTCTTCGAGATCCTCATTGAGAATGGAGAGTTAATCTCTGTTATTGGAGTCAAAGAGAGCATCTTTGAAGGTTACAAATCACCATTGCTCTTAAATGTAA
>JASEFB010000206.1 GCA_030019325.1 archaeon
CACTCTACATTTCTCGTGTACTTCTTTCCACCCTAACCTTATTGCCTCAGAAAAACTCTTTACCTCCTTGTTCTCCAGAGTTTGGAAGGCTCGGCACAAAACATAAGCTCTTTGCCCAGTAAACGCTTTATATCCATCTTCGCAGATAGGTTCTCTCGCTAATATCTCTTCGCAATGTTTCGATACTGGCGAACTGTGCACGTGCTCCATGACAAATGTGGCTATCACCTCAAGGGACTCCTCCAAATCCTCCAATCGCTTCATGAGTTGTTCGTTCTCCATTTCTTCCTCCTGTATAATTTTTTTCTCCTTCAAAAATTATATAGTTCCTAACTTTAAAGCATTTGTATTCGTTTCCCCCAGCACTCCTAACACGCAAAATATACCTTTTTGCCTTCATAAAATCACCTTGCAGGAGACCCACCTATTTATAGGTGGGAGAAATGCGATGCTTTACTTATAGAATACCATAACTATTTAAATACATATAGTTCCTGGAAATAGACTAAAAGCTTTATAACCTGAAAGTGGATTCAGACGAATAAGTTTCAAATATTGCTTCACGCCGACAATCCACCAAGCCCCATAGCTAAAACAAAAGTTGCCATCCAAAGAAGTGCAAGCTTTGCACCCTGCTCTATTCTATAATCTACCATAACACCAGCGATATGAGCAATGGGGAGAGTAAAGATCGAGAATAAAGTCTTGAAGGGGAGCCAATTCAGCAGGACAAAACCGAACTGTAATATATAACATGCGGTAACAGAGAACCAGAAGAATGAG
>JASEFB010000019.1 GCA_030019325.1 archaeon
GACCTCTTACGGGTCATGTTTAGCACGGGCCAGCCGATGCACATTCTCCACCTATTGCAATAAATCCAAAAAAGTTTTTCATATCGTCAAATACAACAACGTATAATCCAATCATAGATTTTTTGGGCAGGTCGAGCGTTATCGTCAGATAAATTCCACTAAAAAGTAAACGCCAACAATGACTAGTATGATGCCACATGCTCTATTTATGTAGGGTACCATCTTTCTCACGCGTTCCAAGATAGTCATCTTCGCCGTTCCCACGATTACACTGAGGGTAAGCATCGTGGTTCCCATTCCTACCGAAAAAGAGAGAAATATTAAGAGAGCTTCCAAAGCTCCGCCTGAGGCTAAGCCCGCAAATATAAGTGCAATGAAGACCGGAGCCTGGCAACCCATGGAAGCCAAACCATACCCCACACCGTACAAAAAGAGTCCAGAGTATCGTGCCCCTCCGCCGAGTTTCGATGAGTACGAGGATAGTATTCCTCCTCTCCAGAACCTGTCGAAGATTTCAGTCTTTCCAAAGACCATTGCAAGCCCTAAGAGAATGATTGCAAAGCCAACCCCTGGTGCGAGATACATAAGGTACGATTTGACTGCAGCGCCTCCCACAGCCACAGCAGCGCCTATTAATGCAAATATTCCATTTATTCCCGTTGCTGAAGCTATTCCAGCCTTCACCGAGCCTCTCAACGTCGGCCCACCTTCGTATCTACCAAGATAGTAGCTTATATAGCCCGGCATTAACGGGAACGCGCATGGAGCAAAGAAGCTCATAACCCCCGCTAATAGTGCTAATAGGTATAAGCCCGTAACGGGGGGCACCGCCTTCCCTGGTCGTTCTGGTTCCTCCGGTTCCTCAATACCTCCTGAGTAAGCTTTTTCAACTTCTAACGCGAGCTCTTCTGTTGATACAAGGGCTGCCTTCCGAAAGCTTATGTACCCCTTGGGATCGATAACCACAATGGTTGGTAGGGTAAAGGCCCAGTACTTATCCAAAACTCTATCTGTATCGCGCACAAATAGCCAGTCTGCATTGTATTTTTCCTTGAAATCCCTCAGATTATCGTCTGTCTCGAGCGGGTCAACTGATACGGTTAGGATGACCACCTCGGTCTTCTCCTGCCTCAGCTGTGCGAGCTCCTTCATTTCAACTTGGCAGACGGGGCACCATGTCGCCATTAAGTCTAATACCACGACCTTCCCCTGGTAGTCAGTGAGGTTGAAGGTCGTTCCATTGATGCCTGTGAGTGTAAAAGGTGGCGCCTCACTGCCCGCGGCCTGAGCTACGGGGGATAACGCAGCGGCGCTAATCCCGCCTATAACAATGAGCGAGAGTATGAAGAGCACAGTACCCCACTTTAAGTTCCATGATGTGAACCTTCTGCCAGCAAAACAGTACTCTACGCATCCAGGCGCTTCAAAATGGGATTTCGATGTTGTATACATGAGACGAACACAGCAAATTCATTCGTTTTTGCGTCCTCTATTTTTAAAACATTTCATGTATTTTTTTAGTCTCTTCTTTCAGTTTTTTTATCTCTTCTTCCTTATTCTTTACCTCTTTATCAAGGATATCAATAAAGAGAAGAAGCTTCTCTCTGTCTTCCTCACTTGCCGTAATCAGTTCTTCCCGGGATATTGAGGGTTGTTTAGTGGTAAAAGCCTCTATTGTCTTGTCGACCGGAAAGAAATAGCGCTTGACAATTTGCGCTTCACATGCTTTGAGCTCCTCGGCCAATTTCTCGAGGGATTCCGGTCGAGCAAATACAGTTTGCACCCACAAGTGCAATTTCCGTAGAATTTCAAGAAATAATGCCTCTCTTTCAAGAAGCTCTTTTAGTTCCCTCTTACCCCAATCCTCCTTGTTAACCTTCATTTCTAATGTGTAGAATGCCATGCGGATTTATAAACCTATCTGTATTATTACCCTTCGGGGGCACTAATTTTTATCTTACCCAAATTCCCATCCCCTCTTTTGCAAGGGTAAACACATCTACGCTCAATTTATCAAATTCCCACTTTCACCGCCCGGTCTTAGTAACTCTCGCCCTTAACCGTTCGGGTATCGAAGGTAGGAGGAGGTGATAAGCAGGGCACTAAAAAATAGCAAAGTTTATATAATGCCAGTGCCCGAACCTATTAGCGGAGGTAAAATAAAGAGAAAGAGGTGAAATAATGGCGACAAGTACAAACTCGATTGGCAAAAATAACGGTATCAGAATGTCAAGGCGGACGTTTACCAAACTGACAGCTTTGGGAACCGCAGCGGCTCTGAGTGGGATCAGCAGTGTCAGTGCAATTCAAGATAAGTTCCCCCTGATTGAATCCGCGAGTGCATCCCCCGAGGAGCCCGGTGTAACGCTCGTGAAATCTACCTGTTCTCACTGTGCTGTGGGATGTGGATTCCAAGGTAAAATCCAGAAGGGGGTATGCATCGGTATCGAGCCATGGCTGGAGAATCCGATAAACCGCGGTTCGATGTGTTCCAAGGGAGCATCAATAGCAGAGATACTCAACTCTCCGCTCAGGCTGAAATATCCGATGGAAAAAGTCAATGGCCAGTGGAAGCAGATCTCATGGACCGAAGCTCTGGATAAGATCGCCAACAAGATGAAGGAGATAAAGGCAACGTACGGGCCCGATTCGATCTTTTATATGGGGTCCGCCAAGGTGAGCAATGAAGAGTGCTACTTATTCAGAAAATTTGCGGCATTTAACGGCACGAACAATGTAGACCATCAGGCGCGGATATGCCATTCCACAACTGTTGCTGGTTTGGCAAACACCTGGAGTTACGGTGCGATGACCAACCCGTGGAACGACATGCGCCACTCAGGGGTGATTCTGTTCTGCGGTGAGAATGCAGCCGAGTCACACCCCGTTGCGATGCTGCATATCCTTGAGGCGAAGAGAAGAGGTGCAAAGTTCATCGTGATGGATCCGCGATTCACAAAGTCAGCAGCAGCAGCAGATATGTACGTGCGGTTCAGGTCAGGAACAGACATTCCATTGATATGGGGAATATGTAATGTAATTGTGAATAACAACTGGCACAACAAGGATTTCATCGCAAAGAGAACATATGGGTTTGACAAATGGTGGGACGTGGTAAAGGAGTACACACCGGAAGTTGTGGAGGACATCACCTGGGTTCCGGCAGATACCATACGGCAGGTCGCTTATGATTGGGCATTCCCGCCACGTGGTGAAGGGTACGCTAATTGTATATGCTGGGCAATGGGTGCAACGCAGCACACTGTTGGCACGAATAACATCAGGTCGTTTGCCTGCCTTAGCTTGCTTATGGGCTATGCTGGCAGACCCGGTGGAGGAACCAATGCATTCAGAGGCCATGATAACGTGCAGGGTTCAACCGATATGTGCGTGCTTTCGCACTGGCTTCCAGCATACTACGGGCTCGACGAGGGCTCGTGGAAGCACTGGATTGGCGTCTGGAATAGGCATGCACCAATAACCTACGAGGAGATGAAGGCGAAGTTCGCAGAGCACAATGGCAAGTCGCTGATGCACGTGAAAGGTATCACGGTCTCACGATGGTATGAAGGAGTACTCAATAGGGAATTCCCGATTAATCAGCCAAACCCGATCAAGATGGCGTTTGTGTGGGGCCATTCGCTGAACTCGATCTCCGAGATGAAGCGTATGAAGGAGGCGATGGAACAGGTCGAATTGCTTGTTGGCGTCGACCCGCATGCGACGATTGCAGCATCCCTTGCAGACCGCCCCGACGGGATCATAATACTGCCTGCATCTACGCAATTTGAGGAAGAAGGAAGCGTTACGAACAGTGCGAGACAGGTGCAGTGGAGAAACAAACTGGTGGAACCCTTGTATGAGAGCAAGCCTGATTGGTGGATTATGCAGGAGCTTGCAAAGAGGCTTGGGTTCGGTGAGCACTTCACCTATACGAATATGGAGGATGTGCTCCGGGAGATTAACCTTGGATCTAACGTCATCATGATGCGCGAGTCCCCCGAGCGGCTCAAGCGACAGCAACTTCAATGTACAACAGAATGCAGCGTGTTCTCGTGTGAGGATTGCCAGGCAAAAAGTGGTCCTCTGAAAGGAGAATATTGGGGACTCCCATGGCCCTGCTGGAATGATGAACATCCAGGAACACCGATATTATACCGAAATGATATACCGGTCTCAGAAGGGGGCAACGAATATAGAACGAGATTCAGAGGTCCTGACTCCACACCCGGTAATCCATTATCGGACGATGGCGAGAGCATGTTAGGTGCGGCATACGGATACCCAGAAGGCTATGACGAAAAGAACTCTGATGGCACTGATGGTCCTGGATGGAAATTTGAGATTGATGCTGATTTCAAGGCGCTGATTGCGCAGAACATCTGCCCGTCAGGAGCAGGAAGAGCGAGATTCAGAGCCTGGAACTTGCCAGACCCTGTTCCCGTACACCGAGAACCGATAGAAAGTCCAAGACCTGATCTGGTTGATAAATATCCGACGTATGATGATGTTGCAGACCACTTCCGTGTCAAGTGCTTGTATAAGACGATACAGCAGGAACGGAAGAACCTGGTGAATGACTATCCCTACATACTCACTACGGGAAGACAGGTGGAGCACATGGGTGGTGGCGCTGAGACACGGTCATGTGAATACCTTGTGGAGCTTCAGCCAGAGATGTATGCGGAGATAAATCCAACAACAGCTTTGGAATTGGGTATCACGCATTGGGACTACATCTGGGTAGAGACGCTGAGAGGAAAATGCAAGGTGAGAGCGTATGTGACGGAGCGTGTGAACGAGCAAACAATATTCATGCCTTACCACTGGGCAGGCTGGTTGGAAGGCGAGTCGTATGCGGACAGATGGCCTGAAGGAACAGGAGAACTCGCATATGGTGATTCGTGTAATGTCATCACGGTAGACGGCTACGACAGGTCAACGAACATGCAAGAGACGAAAGTATGCTTGTGTAAGGTGTACAAGGCTTAGGAGGCAAGGTGAAAGATGGTAACCTATAAGTTCCTGAATGTGATTGAGAAATGCATAGACTGCGGAGCGTGTTTTGCGATCTGCAAGGACCAGAACAAGGTTCCTCATGGAACAGCCAGAGTGCAGGTGGTGACAATTAACGAGGGGAGGCCCGGAGAGAAGAATATACCAGTCTCCTGTATGCACTGCACGGAACCTCCCTGTGAGGCTGCGTGTCCCGTGAAAGCGATCTACAAGCGAGAGGAGGACGGTATCGTTCTCATGGATAAGAACAAGTGTATAGGCTGCGGCTATTGCGGGTGGGCATGCCCGTTCGGAGCACCCCAGTATCCCCATGGCCTGCATGGTGACCTCAAGGAATGGGAAGGGATAATGGACAAGTGCACCTTATGCGTGCAGCCTTTTGTGCCACTGGAGAAGGAGAGAGAACCGAGCCCGAGGTGTGCGCTGTTCTGCTCGACAAAGGCTCGTCTTGGAGGGGATATAGCGGCAATATTACCAGTGTATAGAGAGAAAAAGGCGATATATACATCTCGCTGGCAAGAGCGTGTGCTATAAAGGAAAGGAGGAAGAGAGAACAATGAGTAGTGCAGTTACCTCATACGTGATATTCACGGTATTCAGTCAGATGTCGGTGGGTGCGTTGATAGCGATGGTCATCGCCGACTTCCTTGCAAAGGGTAAGGAGGATGCCAAGTTCTTTGAGACCGGGGCATGGGTCAGTGTCCCGGTTGCCGTTATCGGCTTGATTGGTATACTTTCACACGAGGCACGACCGATGCTAGCAATGATGACGATGAATACAAACCTAGCTACATCGTGGTTGAGCAGGGAAGTACTGTCATTAACGATTTTTGTCATCTTGGCGGTGATATATACCATAATGTGGCTCTTAGAGCCTGAATACGGTAGTCTCAAGAAATTTCCAGCAATACCATCGATCGTGGGGAAATTGATAGCACTCAGGAAGCCTGTTGGAGTCTTAGCTGCCATTGTGGGATTTGTATTCCTCGGTGTAAGTGCGAGAGCATACATGATGCCCACGCTCCCTGCATTAAATAATCCGACGACACCGTTGTTCTTCGTCGTTACCGCTCTGCTCGCGGGCATAACGGCGGTAGCAGCAGTTCTTTCACTGAAATACCTGATAAAAAAAGAGGGCGACGAACCGTTAGCGCGCATGCTCTGGATTACGATGGGGATCGCACTCGTAATGGTGATTGTGCTGATCGCGGGACTGCTTGCAAACAAGAGCATGTTAGCAGGCCCAGCCCCGACGAGATACGCAGGTGTTGCACTTGAGAAAACGCTTGCAAGTATGTTAGAGGGCGATTACGCCACGCTCTACCTGGCACGATGGGTGATAGGCGTTGGTCTGGCACTCATCTTCACCGTAGCACTTGCATTGCCGCTGAAGAAGAGAAGTATGGCAGTGGCATCAGCACTAGCAATTTTGCTGTTTATCGTCGTGCTCATCGGTGAGATTATGGGACGGACAGTGTTCTTCGGTACAAACGTGCCCCTTCGTGAGGTATTTCCCAATATCGAGGCATTCTATACCGGAATAGGACTATAATAAAATAAAAAAATGGTTGTGGAGTCAAACTTTAAGAAAGTTTGAAAGTTTGGCGACAATCCACAACCAACTGCTCTTTTTTTATTTTCGATTTCTTAGAATGTGACGCCTCTGTCTTACTCTACGTAGATTTGAATTTGAAAATTCAATGGCTAGTTTTCCCTTTTCCTTTCGAGACGAGAGATTTTCAATCCTACTTAGAAGAGGATTCCACCTTTGCCTTAACTTCCGCTTCTAACTCCTCGTCGGTCTTCCCTTCGGTATCTATACCCAAGTACGCAGCCACTTCCCTTATGTTGAGATCTGCAGTCTTGGCCTTCGGTTTTGCCTTCGTTTTCGGTACTGCTTCTTCCTCGCCCACAGATTCTTCGAATTTTTTTAAGTCGAGTTCCGCCTCTCGTTTTGCTTTTTTGAACTCGCCCATTGCCTGTCCGAAAGACCGCGCAAGCTGTGGCACCTTCGCTGCACCGAATAACAAAACAATCGCCACGATTCCTATTACAATCATCTCCGTTGTACCTATCATTGCCTTTTTACTCCTCCTACGAGTGGTATATTTATAGAAGAAATAAGGTGTATATAAAGATTAATGAGTGAAAAGCTGTGCAATTGTCGCTGGAGGAGTTCATTATTTTTCCTCTGATCGTTCTACCTATCCTTACGCCCGATATATCGTGTCATGAGTAATCCGAGCTCGAACAGTGCTATTGAAACCACGGCCATGATCATCGAAATACCCGTGGGATCGGAGAAGACGAAGATAGCGATTCCTATTATCAGCCCGTAGATTATCAATCGCTTATCCTTGAGCCATGAATACGTGACGAGCTTCATCTTTACCGCTAAAGTCATTATGAAGGGTATTTGAAAGATCAACCCGAATCCCACCGCAGTATAAAGGATGATTGAGAAAATCCGTTTTGCGGAAAGCGCAACCCGTGCAATGTCTCCTGAGTAAGCGATGAGGTAACTGAAGATCAGCGGAAGGACGAAGAGATAGGCGAAGACTGCACCGAGACCATAACAGCAGAGCGAAGGAATGGTAACCATCAGGAAAAATTTTCGCTCTGAGGGATATAAACCAGGTCGCATAAATGCGAATGTCTCATATACTAACAATGGTATCGTTACAGAAAGAGCGCATAAGAAGGAGAACAAAAGCCTCACGCTTATCCATTCCATCGGGCTGTACACGAATATGGAGATATCTTCGGAGAATAGATTGATAAATAAGAAGCGAAGAGAGATATTTGAAAGAGGGAAGATGATAAGAGTAACAACAGCGAGGGGGATTAAAAGAATGATGAGTCTTCTTCGTAGTTCGATGAGATGCTCTATTAGTGGAATCTCTTCATCTCCTATCGGTCCACTTACTCTATCATTTCCGATTCTTTCCATTTTTCCCCCTTTAGGAGCGATTGAAGATGGCGAGCATTACTGAGGAATTTGGGTATATATTAGTGGCGATAAAGAGAAAAATCCTGCTCATTCTTGCCGTTATATTTGCTGGTTTCATTGGTTCATTTCAATTTTTAGACCCCGTGTTACGAAAGATAACACAAGACCTCCTCCCTGAAGGTGCAACCCTCATCTATATCTCACCCGTGGAGGTAATAATGCTCAAGTTAAAAATGGCTTTTTTCATAGGCATAATACTCGCCTCCCCTCTTGTATGCTATTATGTGTATAAGACATTGAAAGTGAGATTTGGGATACAGAATCCAATGAAAAAATCCCGGCTCATCATATTGCTGACTTCCGCCATTACTTTGTTTATTTTAGGGATAAGTTATGCTTATTTCCTTATGTTACCTCTTGTTTTAAATTATCTCCACTACCTGTCAGCATCAGTTGGAGTTGTCGCCACCTACTCCATATACGAATTTATATCGTTCGTCATCATACTAACGCTCATACTGGGAATAGCCTTTGAAGTCCCTATCTTTATCGTCTTTGCGGTTCAATCCGGTCTTGTCCAGATAGCGACCCTGAAGGAATATAGGCGGTACGTGATTGTGGCAATGTTTGTTCTCGCTGCACTTGTTACACCTCCTGACGTGGTGAGCCAGCTCGTCGTCGCATTCCCGCTGGTAATTTTCTATGAGATTGGGATTACCGTTGCGAGCATGGTCACGCGGAAACGTTCAGTTCCGATTCAAGCTTCTTAGATTTAAAATTTGATCCACCATCCCTAAAAGAAAAACAAACTTTGTTGTATTTTGAAATTTTCAAGGCAGAATTTTTTAAACCATTTCATTACCTTTGTTTTAGGTACTCGAGTATCGCTGCCTTGAGAAGAGGAAAGATCCTTAAATTCCGCTTTGCAGCTGGCCAACTCATGTGCATCTTCTCGTTGATGACCGCATTGAGCATCATATCGAACTCCGGTTTCAATTGCATTAATCGTTCTCGTTGGGCGGATTCGTCATTTATCTCCTTTATCTTGTCTATTACGGTTGTAAGGTCAATTGCGAGCTTTATCCGCTCTTCCGTTCTCTTGAATGAAGCATAGTCAATCAATCCGTATTCCATCTTCAATCTGTTCAGTCCAAGCCCAGCTCGATACGTGCAATCTACAATCTCGTCTCGTGTCATCCAGTTGGTCTCGTAATTCAGCGCGTATTTCCAACTCGGCGATAGCAGTGCTTTTCGATGGTCCTCAAACGTGTTAAAAAGAATCTTATATCCAAACTTTTCGGGATGCTCGTATAAGCTGCATCCGGGGTCAAGAAAGGGGGAATAAGGTAAAATAAATGGTACAACGCGTGTACCAAATTTCTCCATCAGATACCCACACCAATCCACCGTCTCCATGACCGATTCGCGGGTCTGGAAAGGGAGACCAATCATGAAGAACAAATCAAATCTGTTGCACCCCGAATCCAAAGCCCACCCTATATTCTTCTCAACCACTTCATTCGTATACCGCTTCCCCTCTATCGCTCTTATCCGCTCGTCATGGCTATCTGGCGATAGTTCAAAATTGAAGTTTTCAACAGATTCCGCCATGAGTTCAAAATAGTCCTTCGGTGCAGCATTGAACAACTCAAACACGAGATGATTGTTGAATTCCGCCTTTTTCAAGACTTCCAAGACGGTGTAAGCGTATTCTTCGCCTGGCTGGAGGAGGTCACCGATAACGAATATGGGTGCTTTCGTATATTTCGTGATTTTTAGAATGTCCTCGGCAATTAATTGCGGGTCCCGAAAAGCGGGTTTCTTCCGATTGCAGTATACTGCAAGTGCATTCTTGGAACCTCCACAGAATGTGCAATTATGGATACAGCCACGACAGGTTATCACCGGCGTGATCGGGTAGTCCAACCACTCGTGGGAAGACCAGCCTTTCCATGGGCTCAGACTTCCGACATCACGGTATTTCAGAGCCGATTTGAAAACAGGGAGGTAATTATTAGAAAATTCGTTCAATTCGGTTGGAACATGAGTGAGGGGGTTTATATGCACCTCCCCGCTGCTATCCCTCCATACAAGGTTTGGGAGTGTGCTGATGGTGGAATAAGAATGGTGAATAATCGCTTTCATGAGCTGGAGCAGGGGCTCTTCGGCTGAATCCCCCCTTATGATAAAATCCACCTCAGGATAGCGAATCAACTCTTCATGGAAGTACGTTGCGGAAAATCCACCGAAGATGATGGGTATGCAGGGATGATATTTCTTGCAGAGCTTCGCTACTTCGAGGCTCCCCTGTGCATGAGCAAGCCAATGGAGATCAATTCCAAAAGCCACTGGTTTAAGCCTGCGTATCATCTTTTCTGGATCAAAACCATCGTTACTGAGCATTCTCACCGCTAAATTGATGATCCTTACCCCTATCCCATTTCTCTCCAGATGTTCCACGATAGAGAAAAATCCGATCGGATACATCTCGAATACGGGAGTTGAGGGGACCCCATCAGCAATCGGACCGAACATTATGGGATACTTCCGAAAATCATACACGGTTGGTGCATGGAGTAAGATTAAATGAGGATTGGAGGGCACGATGCTCATTTTTTCCCGATCTCTCCCAAAACGAGATTTACCACTTTAGGAACCGCTTCTTTTACCTTTGTAGTCATTTCCTCGGTGAACTTCTCTATCTCCTCGACTTCTATCGCAAATATCACGATCTCACGAGGCATCTCCTCAGGCATAAGCTTGTTGCCTACTTCTATTACCGTTGGAAAGTTCAGATCATGCATTGACGTCGCGAGATGTACAGACTTGAAAAAGTCTTCTGGTCTTAGCCGGTATATTTCCCCTGGTTCACCTCCTTCTGTCTTTATCGCATCTATTATAACCACCTTGTCGTATCCCATGATGATGTCGAGCACATTCAAACCACCCGTGCATGCATCTTCGATATCTATCGCGTCATCCCTTATCAGCCTCGCCAATTTCTGGGCTACATGAAAGCCTACGCCATCATCTCCTAAAATCGGATTCCCTATACCCAAAATAAGTATCTTCACTGTGCCGCACCTTTTTATCATAGGAACGTTTTGTTTATTAAATGTCTAAGTGATTTATTACTCAATCTGCTAATTAATAATAAAAAGTCCATACAAATTAACAAATGGTAAAGGAGTTCAAAAACGAAAAGCTGTAAACATATGTTTTAATCTCCAATGAACAGTGATAAAAAGGGAGTTTCAAAGACATGTCTTTGGCCATTATGTAATACACTCCCTCTGCTACAATTTAAACAAATGTAAAAATAGAAGATTTAAGGCGTGACTTACCTTTTCATTCCTTTTTATCCCAGCTTCTGGGGCATATCTACATATACTTCTGTATGTACGTACATGTCGTTTTAATACCCTTTTATATAAAGGTCGAATAAAGAATGTTCATATATATTATAGTAGTAGAGAGGGAGAAAAAATGGCAACAGAGAAGGAGGAATTTGAGCCTTTGATAGTAGGGATCACATGCAATTGGTGCACATATGCAGCTGCGGACCTTGCAGGGACATCTCGTCTGAAATATCCGCCGAATATCAGATTGATACGGGTGATGTGCAGTTCGAGGATACATCCTTCGTTCATACTGTATTCATTTGCGAGAGGTGCGGATGGTGTTTTTATTGGAGGCTGTCATCCCAAGGAGTGCCATTACATAAGCGGTCCCGAAAAAGCGTTACGAAGAATCGAATTGCTGAGGAGAATGATAGACCAATTTGGAATAGAGCCTGAGAGATTGAGATTGGAATGGTGTTCAGCGGCTGAAGGCGCGAAATTTGCACAGGAGGTGACTAATTTTACCCATAAGCTGAAGGAGTTAGGACCAAGC
The DNA here is from genome assembly GCA_030019325.1 of archaeon. GTDB lineage: Archaea > Halobacteriota > Syntropharchaeia > Alkanophagales > Methanospirareceae > ANME-1-THS. Next base: position 11,861 of record JASEFB010000019.1, read on the forward strand.
CCATTAAGAGGTCAATAGCGAGGAAAGGAGGAAAGAAGAGATGGAGGAAGAGAAAAAGGAACCGAAAAAGAAGATAAAAATAGCATTATATTGGGCTGCAACCTGTGGAGGCTGTGATGTAGCAACGTTAGATATCGAAGAGAAGATACTGGATGTGATTAACATTGCTGATATCGTTCTGTGGCCCGTGGCAATGGACTTCAAGTATGAAGACGTGGAGAAGATGGAGCCGAAGAGCATAGATGTATGTTTGTTCAACGGTGCAGTGCGGAATTCAGAGCATGAGGAGATAGCAAAGATGCTGCGAGAGAAATCAAAGGTGATGATCGCGTTCGGAAGCTGCGCGTGCTTTGGCGGGATACCAGGTCTGGGGAATGTAGCAAACAGAGAACAGATATTTAAGGTGGCATATAAAGACACACCTTCTACCGTGAACCCCGAGTTCGTCACACCGCAGACGGAGATGATGACGAATGGGGGAGAGAAGTTAACCCTTCCTGAATTCTGGAACACCGTGAAAACATTGGATCAGACGGTGGATGTTGATTATTACGTTCCTGGCTGTCCGCCCACGGTGGATAGGATAAACGATGCGGTGGGAATATTAGCGAAATTTGCAGAGACAGGAGAACTTCCTCCAAAGGGTGCAGTTGTTGCTTTTGACAAAAACCTATGTGATGAATGTGAACGCAAGAGAGACGAGGAGAAGAAGATTAAACGTATATACAGACCTCATGAGCTCAAAGAGATAGATCCAGAGAAATGTCTATTGGACCAAGGGATCTTATGTATGGGACTTGCAACACGTGGGGGTTGTGGTGCTCGATGCGTAAACGCGAACATGCCCTGCCGTGGTTGTTATGGCCCCTCGCCTGAGATAAAAGACCATGGTGCTGCGGTTTTGTCAGCAATTGCTTCTATCTTAGGAGTGGAAGATGAAGCTGAAATGATAGATATAGGGACACCAGAAGAGGTTGAAGAGTTGCTCAACCAGGTAAAAGACCCACTTGGCACCTTTTACCGGTTTACTCTGCCGAGTAGCATGTTAAAACGCGTGATTATAAAACCAGAGAAAGGAGGGGAGACGTGAAAAATGGAGAAATTGAAGAGTTTATTCAGAAAGAAGGAAGAGCCAACGGTCGAAGAAGCAGAAAAGGAGCCAACAGTTGAAGTAGCAGAAAAGAAGCCAGAGGTCGCAGTGGAAGAAAAGAAACCAAAGGTTCCAGTGGCAGAAAGGAAGAAGGAAATAACGATTTCTCCTATAACGAGATTGGAAGGACATGGTAAGATATGTATATTCCTTGATGACGAAGGAAACGTGAAGGATGCTTACTTTCAGGTAGTAGAGCTAAGAGGATTCGAGCGATTCTGTATAGGTCGACCGGTAGAAGAAATACCTCGGATCGTGCCACGCATCTGTGGCGTATGCCCGTGGGCGCATCACATGGCATCGACAAAAGCAAACGATGCGGTGTTCAATGCTGAACCAACGGATGCCGCGAAGAAATTACGTGAAATGGCGTATAATGCCCATATGATGCATTCCCATCAGCTCCATTTCTATGCATTAGGAGCTCCCGATTTCGTTCCTGGGCCAAAAGCAGACCCGGCAGAAAGGAACGTGGTGGGATTAATAGGAAAGGTTGGCGTAGAGTTAGGATTGGAAGTGATTAAGCACAGGGGATATGCGCAGCGGATACAGGAGATCGTCGGCGGTAAGGCGACGCACCCAGTCTGTGGTCTCCCAGGCGGCATGTCAAAGGCGTTGTCAGCAGAGGAACAAGCTGAGATAGAGGAAAAGGCGAAGAAGCTTTTAGATTTCAGTAAGAATACCCTTGAGATATTCGACGACGTGGTATTGAAGAACAAGGACTACGTGGATATAATAACGGGCGATGTTTACTACCACAAGACCTATTACATGGGTTTGGTGGACAAGAACAACAAGGTGAACTTCTACGAGGGCGACCTAAGGGTCGTGGATCCGAATGGTAACGAGTTTGTGAAATTCGTTCCGAAAGATTACCTGGATCACATATCAGAGGCTGTACTGCCGTGGTCGTATCTGAAATTCCCCTATTTGAAGGCCGTGGGCTGGAAAGGACTTGTAGACGGTCCGGAGAGCGGTATTTACCGGGTAGCTCCGTTAGCACGACTCAATGCCGCAGACGGCATGGCGACGGATGCAGCACAGGAAGCGTACGAAAAAATGTATGATGTCCTTGGTGGTAAGCCAGTACACAACACGCTCGCATTCCACTGGGCTCGGCTTATAGAGAATTTATACGCTGCGGAGCGGTGCTTGGAGTTGATACAGGACCCGGAGATTACCTCGAAGGATGTACGAGGCGAGTTAGGAGAACCGGGAGAGGGCGTAGGAGTCGTAGAAGCCCCTCGCGGGACCCTGATCCACCATTACTGGGCGGATGAAGATGGAATAGCGAAGAAACTGAACATAATCGTTGCAACCGGGCACAACCATGGAGCAATGTGCATGTCGGTAAAAAAAGCGGCGCAGAATTTAATCAAGGATTGGCAAGTAGACCAGGGATTGTTGAATATGGTGGAGATGGCTTTCCGTGCATACGATCCCTGCCTCGCATGTGCAACGCATACACTACCAGGACAGATGCCTCTGGAGGTCAGTATATACGATGAAAAGGGAGATCTCTACCAGAAGCTGAAGAGGTGAAAAGGAGGTGAAAAGAAATGGCGGAAGAGAAAGAAGAACCTGAAAAAGAAGAGGTTAAAGAAGAAGAGCCTATAGAAGAGCCTAAAATTGGTATATATGTATGCCATTGTGGGATAAATATAAAGAATACCGTAGATGTGGATGCAGTAAGGGATTATGCGGCAACGCTGCCAAACGTGGTACTCGCCAAGGACTACATGTATGTGTGCTCAGACCCCGGACAGGAGATAATAAAGCAGGATATCAGAGAAGGAAGGGTAAACAGGGTGATAGTAGCTGCGTGCTCTCCTCGATTACACGAGCCCACTTTCAGAAAGACCTGTATCTCGGAGGGTCTTAATCCCTTCTTCTTTGAGATGGCGAACATACGAGAGCAGTGCAGTTGGGTATGGGAAGATAAGGCAACAAACACTGAGAAAGCGAAGGATATCGTAAGAAGCACGGTTGCTCGATCAAACCTTCTGGAGCCACTTGAGGAGAAGGAAGTGGATGTTGTTCCAGAGACACTGGTTATCGGAGGCGGGATATCAGGGATGTATGCTGCTCTGGATATCGCAAATGCAGGCTACACAGTTCATCTCTTGGAGAGACTGCCATCAATTGGCGGGCACATGCTTCAATTTGATAAGACATTCCCAACGCTCGATTGTGCCGCCTGTATTCTGACGCCGAGGATGGTAGATGTTGGAAAGCATCCTAACATAGACCTGTTGAGTTACTCGGAAGTGGAGGAAATCGGAGGCTCGGTCGGTAATTTCACGGTAAAGGTAAGGAGAAAGCCGAGATATATAGTTGAGAAGGACCCTGTTACAGGCGCAATAGTTTGCACGGGGTGCGGTTTATGTGCGACTGCATGCAGGATGAAAAAAATCCCAAATGAATTTGACCTCGGGTTAGGGATGAGAACTGCTGCCTACTTGCCTATGCCACAAGCAGTGCCTGCATGTTATACTATTGACCCGGAGAAATGTATAATGCTGACGAAAGGAAAATGTGGGAAAGCAACGCTTGAATCTACAGGGGAAGCAATTAAAAGAATAAAGAGTGGAGAAGTTACTGTAGAAGAAGTTAAAGATGAAATTCCTCTCTGCGTAGCTACCTGTGGTCCGAACTGTATCGACTTCGACATGAAAGACGAGATTGTGGAGCTAAACGTCGGAACAATTATTGTAGCAACAGGCACAGATGTTATAGACCCGGCGCTGCAGCCCGAATACAAATATGGCGTATATCCAAATGTCATTCACGGATTAGAGATGGAAAGACTGCTGGCTCCTAATGGTCCCACACAGGGTAAGGTCATCATAAACGGTAAAGAGCCAAAGGATATTGTGTTCATACAGTGCGCTGGTTCGAGGAACAAGCAAACGGGGTATGAATACTGCTCTCGTGTATGTTGCATGTATTCAATAAAGCATGCACATCTGATCAAAGAGCGGATACACGATGCCAACATATCAATCCTCTATCAGGACATCAGAGCTTATGGAAAGGCTTTTGAGGAGTTCTATGATAGAATCAAAGGCGAAGGTATCAACTTCCGAAGAGGACTTGCATCCGAGGTATATCAAAGACCTGGCAGTGATCGACTGGTGGTAAGAGGAGAGGATACGATGCTTGGCGAACCGTATGAGTTAGAGGCAGACCTTGTGGTGCTTGCTACCGGATTGAGACCGAGTGACGGCGTGGAAAAGGTGGTAAGGCTGACAAAACTCTCGCAATCCGCTGACAAGTTCTTCTTAGAAGCGCATCCAAAGCTCAGACCTGTTGATACCGCAATAGACGGTATATTTGTTGCAGGGTGTTGCCAAGGTCCCAAAGATATTCCTGATAGCGTTGCCCAGGCGAAAGCCGCATCTTCTGCTTCGCTTATCTACTTAGGCACGGGAAAAGCGAAATTAGAAGCGATAACATCCGAGATAAACGAGGAGCTCTGCACAGGATGCAGGACTTGCGAAGCACTTTGTCCGTATGACGCTCTCGAATTCGATGCAGAGGAAAAGGTAATGAGAGTAAACGAGGCTATTTGTAAGGGATGTGGATGTTGCAATGGAGCATGTCCATCCGGTGCAGCCTCAATGCGGCATTTCAGGGATAGACAGGTATATGCACAAATAGAGGCATTAACAGAAGCGTTAGCTCCGCCCTCATAGCGAAATCATTAAGGCAATACATAGATAGGGAGTCCCACTTTTTTAAAACTCTTTTTTATTGCTCTTTTAATATAGTAAAAATAGTTAAAAATAGCAAGGCGGGAAGCTTTAAGATGAAAGATATATGTAGGTGTATATGTATAGAGCGGTTTTTAGTAAAGCTTTTATGGCTTGCTATAGTTACCATGTATATTAGCTCAAGAGGAAGGTGAGATAAATGGAAGAAGAGAAAGGGGATTTTGAGCCAAAAATCGTCGGATTCACCTGTAATTGGTGTACTTATGCCGGTGCAGACCTAGCAGGGACGTCTCGAAAGAAATATCCACCAAATATCCGGTTAATACGGCTTATGTGCTCAGGGAGGATAGATCCGATGTTTGTGCTCAAAGCGTTATTAAACGGTGCAGACGGTGTCTTCATTGGGGGTTGTCATCCAGGGGAGTGCCATTACATAAAGGGGAACTTCTATGCCAGACGAAGAATAGCAGCATTGAGAACCATCCTGAAGCAGTTTGGACTGGATAACCGGGTTCGATCAGAGTGGATCAGCGCGTCGGAGGGGGATAAATTTGCTCGAACGATGAAGGAGATGGCAGAAGAGATTAAACAATTGGGGCCAAATCCTATGAGGGATAAGATACTATGAAAGGAACAGAGCTCAAATATGAGGATTTAGAAGGCTTTTTTAAGGGATTGCTCGAGAACAACGTCGTGGATGCCCTGATCATGCCGCATAGAGTGGGAAACAAGGTATCCTACATGCTCGTGAGGGACAAGGAAAGGATAGCATCGCCAGAGTCCGTCATCTTCGCACCGTCGTTCGGTGTAAACGCTGCGAACGTCGTCAAAGGATGGATGATAGATAACAAAGTAGGAATCGTAGCCAAACCCTGCGAGATACGAGCTGCGATAGAATTGATAAAATTGAAACAACTCAATGAAGAGAGTGTGCTTCTCATAACCGTGGATTGTTCGGGTGCCTTTAAGAACGAAGATTATGCAGAGCATTATCCGGAGATAGGCAACTTGGTGGACAGTGCAAAGATAAAGGAACTAGAGGGGAAAGGGATCTCGATGCGGGAGGCCTGTGCAATCTGTGAAAACCGGCTTGCTGATATTGGAGATATTATTATTGCACGGGTTAATGGAAAGGTGGGAGTTGCAGGGCTAACTGACATGGGTGTTGAGGCGTTGTCCGCCGTGGAGTTACCGCTGGAAGACAAGGACCTGGAAAGAAAAGAGGAAAAAGAGAGGATAGTAGCAGAAGCGAGAAAGCGGTTAGGGGAATTGCCAAGGATAGACAGTGTGGAGGCGTTAGAAGAGTTTCTACGGGACTGTATATTATGCAAGAACTGCAGAGATGTGTGTCCGGTATGTTATTGCAAGGAATGTTTCTTTGACCAACCGTTAGGAAACCCTGCTGGCGGCGATTTATTGAACTTAGCAGAGTTACGGGGTGCGATAGAAGTACCGGCAAATCAACTGCTTTACCATCTTACGCGGGTTTACCATGTCTGCACGACCTGTGTTGCCTGTGGTGCGTGTGAAGATGCATGTCCGAAGGGCATTCCATTGACGAGATTCTATCCGGTGCTTGCGCAAAAGGTGCAAGAGATTTTCGAGTATGTACCAGGAAAGGATGCAAAGGAGCCACTACCGTTCACGACATACGAAGATGAAGAGCTCGAAGAGTGTTTAAGATAAAATGCCGATAAAGACCTGGGAACTGGACCCGAACTTTAAATATGAGATCATGAATGAGCCGGGGGGAGAACACCTCACGGCATGTTACCAGTGCAGTACCTGCACCTTAGGATGCCCGATTACCGAAATCATTCCGAGTTACAACCCGAGGAAAATCATCCAGATGAGTCTGTTGGGGATGCGTAAGGAAGTATTGTCAAATGCTGATTTATGGATTTGTGCTCTCTGTCAGACGTGCACGGCGCGTTGCCCACAGGATGTAATGATTTGCGAGCTAATGGGTGCGATAAGACGAATAGCAGAAGAGGAGGAGGCAGCAGGGAATATAAAGATAGAAAGCGCCAGACCACTGTTTGAGAAGGCTTTCCTGCATACGTTGCAGAAGTACGGTCGGCTCTATGATATGGGGCTTGCACTGGAGTATTACCCGAATAGGGAGGGGTCTAAAATCAAGGGGATGAAAGCGATGATGAAGGATTACAAAGATTTCGGAATGCGGATGTTTAAGAAGGGCAAAATGGGTCCACTCGGTGGTGGCGGAGTATTCAAAGGAATGCGCCCAGAGAAAATAAAGGAAAGGGAAGTGCTGAAGAAGATCTTCGAGAAGGTGGAGGAGAAGGAGAAATGAGCGAAAAGAAAATCGCATACCATCCCGGGTGCCCATCAGCGACGACCGCGATGGAACAGGATATGTCAACCAAAGCAGTGTTTGAAAAGCTGGGTATCGAACTCGAAGAGCTCGAGGATTGGAACTGCTGTGGCGCGTTAGAAGCCGAAGATCCAAAGTTAGTTATTGCGCTCAATGCGCGGAATCTCGCTCTTGCTGAGAAGAAAAGACAGGATATTGTCACACCGTGCAGTATCTGTTATTATAATTTAGCGAGGACTGATAAAGCGTTAAGGGAAGATGAGAAGTTACGTGCGGAATTAAAGGAGATTGACGGTTCGCTTGACTATAAGGGAACAGTAAAGGCGAAACATATACTGGATGTCCTCGTAAACGATATTGGCTTGGCTGAATTGTCAGGTAAGATAGCAAAGAAAGTAAATCTGAAGGTTGCACCGTATTATGGTTGTTATTTAGGAAGACCGCCGGAAACCGCTTTTGATGACCCTGACGACCCTGTTTTGATGGACCAATTGATAGAGCTGATCGGGGCAGAAAATGTTCCGTTCAGTTACATGAAGACGAAGTGCTGTGGAGGACCTTTGATGATGACGAGAGCGGATATAGCATTTGAGATGGCGAGGAAGATACTGGAGTCGGCGAAGAAGGCTGGTGCAGACTGTATTGCACTTGCCTGTCCACTGTGCGGCATGATGCTGGATGCGAAGCAGCCTGATGTAGAAGCGGCATTCAAGATCGAGATCGATATGCCGGTGATTTATATAACCCAGTTGTTGGGTTTGGCGCTCGGAATAGAGCCGAAAAAACTCGGGTTTAACAAAAATATCATAGACACGAAGAAAATTCTTGAGAAGGTGATGTGAAAATGGGAATAGCGGTTATTGGGGGAGGCGTTGCTGGTATCACAGCAGCTCTTGACCTTGCAGATTCTGGGTATAAAGTTTATTTGATAGAGAAGAACGCGAAACTTGGTGGTAAGGTTGCGGAGCTTGCGGAATGTGAAACAGGTATAGCACCACGGATAGTTAAAATCGAAAACCATCCGAACATTGAACTGATGCTCTCGAGCGAGGTTGAAGGGTTATCAGGCTCCGCAGGTGATTTCAAGTTGAAGGTGTCAGGGAAGGAGATAGATGTGGAGAGCGTGGTGCTTGCACCGGGATATGATGTTTTTGATACCATAGCAAAGAGCTATGCGATCGGGCACCCAAATGTTGTTACCGCTTTGGAGTTTGAAGGCATGCTCCGGGCTTGTACTGCAAGTGAGACCGGAGAACTGTTACGACCTTCAGATGGAAAGCCAGTGAAAAGAATAGGATTCATCAAGTGTGTCGGGTCGAGGGGCAAGGAGAATGAAATTTGTTCGACGGCATGTTGCGCATACACGGCGAAAGAGGCATGGGAAGTGAAAGAGCGATTCCCGGAGATGGAGGTTTACATCTTCTACATGGACATACGCGTATTTGGACGAGATGAGGAGCTGGTGGCGAAGTTAAAGGATAAATACGGTGTGAATTATATAAGGTCAAGAGTTCCGGAGGTGATACCTGGGGAAGGGACTCTAACAGTTAAGTTTGAGGATTTAAAGAAAGGCACGGTTGAACGGTTAGACCTTGATATGGTGGTTCTTGCGGTTGGTCTTCTCCCCTCAAAGACGATAGGAAGACTTGCAGAAATAATGGGAGTGAAAACTGATACCTATGGCTACATTGAGACGAGCCTAACGAAGCCACTGGAAACGAATGTCCCCGGTATATTAGCCTGTGGAACGGCAACCGCACCGATGAAAGTTAGGGAAAGTGTTGCGCAGGCGAGCGGTGCCGCATTAAAGGCTTCACAGTTTTCAGCAAGGACAGAGCTGATTCCAGGGCAGGAGGAGAGGAAATTTATTGATGTGGCTGATAAGCCGCTGAAGATAGGCGTCTTCATTTGCGGTTGTGAAGGAGAAGTGGCGAATTCGGTGGATATACCTGTGGTGGCGGAGCGAGTGAAACAACTGAGAAATGTTGTCTCTGTGAATGGAGAGACAAACACAATGAAAGAGGCGATGGAAGCGATAGAGAGTGGAATAGTAGACCAGGGACTGAACAGGATTGTAGTTGCAGGATACTCGCCGCGAGCATATGAAGATCTCTTCAGGGATGCGTGTGCGAAGGCAGGCTTAAATCCTTATCTGCTTGAGATGGTGAACTTGAGGGAACAATGTGCGTGGGTGCACGGGAAGGAGGAGGCGACGAATGCCGCAGTTTACCAGATGACCATGGCGGTAGAGCGAGCACGGTATCTTGAAGAGATCCCGATTGAGAGGTATCCCGTGATACCGAAAGCACTTGTTATTGGTGGTGGTGTGGCAGGGATGAATGCAGCGCTTGGCATCGCAAATGCGGGATATGAGGTCTATTTAGTGGAGAAAGAACCGGAATTAGGTGGCGGTTTGAGGGAAACCACTGAGTTACAGAGTGGAGAGAAAGCTTCTGACGTTTTAAGAGAGTATGTTGATAAAATAGGCAGTAATGAGAAGATAAGAGTGTATACAGGTGCAACGGTAGAGGATGTTAGGGGAAGAGCTGGTTCGTTTAGAGCGCGGATGAAGGGGGAAGACGTAGATGAAGAGATAGACTTCGGAGCTGCGGTGCTCGCAACCGGTGCGAGGGAATTTGTACCTGAAGGATGGTATGGATATGGACAGGATAAGAAGGTGGTAACGCAATCTGATTTTGAGAAGATGCTTGCGGGGGGGCATATGGATGCTACCACAATCGTTATGGTTCAAGATGGGATACCGGGCCATAGGTCAAAGTACAGCAGTATCCAAGTGGTGAGTAATGCATTAAAAGCGAAGGAGCTTAAACCCGATTTGAATGTATTCGTGCTTTACCAAGAGATAAAAACGTACGGTAAGTGGGAAGTGTTATACAAAGAGGCGCGAGAAAAAGGCGTGATATTCCTCAGATACGATGAGTGGAGACCACCAGAATTTAAGGATGGAATTATATCGGTCCATGATGTTATATTCAACGATGAGATACAGATAAAGCCCGATTTGGTGGTGCTCAGTCCCGCAATGCTGCCTGCAGAAGAGAACGAGCAATTAAGCAAGATGTTCATGATTCCGCTTAAAAACGGGTTCTTCTTAGAGGAGCAGGAGCGACCAAAGCTGGTATTAACGCCGGTTGATACGGTGAACGAAGGGGTTTTCATCTGTGGTTCTGCGGTTTATCCCGCAATGATAGATGATGCCATTGCAATGAGTAGTGCAGCAGCCTCGAGGGCATGCGTGTTGTTAGCAAAGAATTTCCTCGAGACGCCTGGTATCGTTTCCGTAGTTGACGAGGCTATATGTTCAGGGTGCGGTGTGTGTGTGGAATTATGCCCAGTTGAGGCGATAGAGCTGGTGGAGGAGCCGATATCTGCGGTTACTTTCGGTGTGATGACCGTGATAAGTGGTAAGAAGAGGATTGCGAGGGTCGTCGAGGGCTGTATAGGCTGCGGAAGTTGCGCTTCCTATTGCCCATCAGGAGCGATGTCGTTACAGAATTTCAAGGACCGACAGTTGTTTGCTCAGTTGGATTATGCGTAGTGTAACGTAACGTAGAAAACGCAGTCCACTGAGTTCTTTTTTCTTTTTTATTCGTTCTTAATTTTTTGGTTTGGATTTGGCTACGACAGACTGCACAAGGAACCGGGCTATCTATCCAACAGCGACGATTAGGGGGCGTCATGAAATAACTATATCAACTACCACTTATTGAAATTACATGCA
>JASEFB010000207.1 GCA_030019325.1 archaeon
TGATCAATGGTTTAAATTCCAAAATTGGGATATTTGATAAGGTTGAGCTTTCTGGCAAAAATTCTCAGGCAATAGTGAGGTTAAGATTGGTTGGCAGAAAAAATAGCCAATTTGAGGCAATGAGCATAATTTCAGCTAAAAAAAGTTCCCGAGGTCACTTAGATTGCCAGGGTTTATTGGTGGCGAATTCGGCAAAAATTTCTTTGACCCCCAGATTAATCTGCCAAAACAAAAATGCCCAATTAACCCACGAGGCCTCAATCGGAAAAATTTCCGAAGAAGAATTAACCTATTTAAGAATGCGAGGCTTGAGCGAAAAAGAAGCAATTGACTTAATCATCACTGGATTTTTAGAGATTTAAAATGATAAGCAATGTAAAAAATATTATAAAACAAGGGCAAGGCGTATAACAGCGAATGAAAGATTTCGTTACACTCATCCTAAATTGCCTTCGGCAACTTCTTTTATTCGCAAAACATTAAGTCCAATCAAGGTCAGCTTGTATTATTTTAAAAAGATTTATATCAAAATTGATACTAATTATTATCATGAAATCGATTATTTTATCATCCAACAAAATTACAAACTTTGTGAAATTATACGGGCTAAATAAATTTATGGATGACACTATAGAGCAGATAGAAAAAGGATTCTTAGATTATGCTTCGGGAGCAATCCAAAAAAGTAAGTGAATAGGATTTTTTTTCTCAAAGTGCACTATAGAATCTATGCCTTGCCGAAGAATTGGAAAAGCATGCTGTTTTAAAATTGTTAATT
>JASEFB010000208.1 GCA_030019325.1 archaeon
TTTCTACATTATAACGAGAGAGAGACTAAGAAATAGAGTGGTTGATAACAAGTTCAAACTAAAAGAGTACATTTCAAAACGAGGTTATGAGGAGATAAAAGGGTATTTACAGAAATTTTTAGATTTGCTTGGTGAATTAAGGTGTGAAATATTAGAAGTGAATACAGACGCCATGGCTCTTTTAGAGACGATGACAAGGTATAAACTTCTTCCAAACGATGCTTTAATCGCTGCTACTTGTAAACATCATAGCATAAATAAAATAGCCACTTTTGATCCTGATTTTAAACGAGTTGAGTTCTTGGAGGTCATTACACCGGAATGATTTTATTTTTGCAGATCAAACAACTTTTTTGCCTGCGTGGGGCTCTGCCCCATCACGGGCTCCGCCCGTGCCCCCGCAAACCTTTTCTTAGAAAGAAAAGGTTTTTAATAAACGTTCTTTCTTTAGAAAGAAAGTTTGTAAGGGCTTCCCCACAAGCCCTGTAAGGGCTTAGTTGGTTGATAAAACTTTTTTCTAAAAAGTTTTAATGAACAAGTGTTTTATAATGTCTTCTTGAGCTTCGCTACAAGTTCCTTCACCGCTTCTCCGTGATCCACTACCGTTTCTGGTGGTAACCAGTTCTCATAGAAGTTCTGATGAAGAGCACTTGCGAGACTAAACCACCTTACGAGCTCAGGATCTTCAAGTTCGGTGCCCAGTTTTGCTACGAATTTGTGCAGTTCGCCATGAGATTTTATCTCGATGCCTCTCTTCGCTGCGACTACCTTAACG
>JASEFB010000209.1 GCA_030019325.1 archaeon
GGAGTTTACTCAGGGTAATGGCTAAGGTGAGATTTCAAACGCCCTCAGGATACACAAAACCTTATAATGCAGTCGTTGACACGGGTGCTCATACCTCCCTCTTACCTTGATTTGCATATCGAATTTAGCAAAAATGAAGCGTGGTTAGAAGAGAAATAATCGACCAAATTTTTTTGGAAACTTTTTTAAAAATATGCTTTGATTACAAAGAGAACAGGATGCAGGTAGGTAGGTTAGAAGACTTTTTTTCTTCTTCTCTTCTCGAACCTGAAATAAAGCGCAATGGCGAAAGATGCAGGATACAGGATGCAGGTAGGTTAGATGGGGTAAGGGAAAAGGGGGGTTTTTTCAATCCTCTTTTCTGGGGTTTGGGTTTGATGTTTGTTGATACCCGCAAGCCCTGTAAGGGTTTATTGGTATGTATTGGGATTTTGGATTTTCTATTCTATGGAGCTAATCAGATACAAAACTTTTTTAAGAGATGAAAATACTCATGTAAAGGAAGATGAAAAGAGCTGTGATCATCGCAACGGGAGAGGTTCAAAGGGTGGGTTATCGTGATGCCGTGTTGAAAATAGCTCGTCAATTAAAAATAACTGGTTTTGTGCAGAATCTTAAGCCTTACGATGTTAGAATCGTTGCAGAGGGTGAAGATGAGAGCATTGATAAATTTGTGGAAGAAATAAAGATAACGAAATTCCCCATAACTGTTGAAAGCACAGAAGTCAGGTTTGAGAAATTCAAAGGAAAATTCAAATACTTTGAGAT
>JASEFB010000210.1 GCA_030019325.1 archaeon
AGGAAAGTTTGATCAAAATGCTTCGCAACAAACTTTAGGAAAGTTTGATCAAAATGCTTCGCAACAAACTTTAGGAAAGTTTGATCAAAATAATTTATATTCGATACAATAAATGTAAGAGGTAAAAAAATGGAAGCGAAGATAAAGTTTCCTAATGAAGTTGTTGAGGTCTTAGAGAAACCCATAGAGCGGTCTGTGGTAGAACTAATAGCGGTAGGGCTTTACAGAGAGGGAAAGATAACGCTCCGTCAAGCTGCGGATTTAGTTGGGACGAACACAAGGGAAATACTGAAAGTGCTCGAAAAACATAATGTATATATAAACTACGGAATAGAGGATTTGGAAGAGGACATTGCATATGCAAGTGGTGAGTGATTCTGATATCCTTATCCACTTAGCAAAATTAAACGAATTGAAGCTGATAAAGAAACTGTCTGGATGTGCTTACATACCAAGATATGTGGAGTTGGAGATGATGCGTTGTCAATACGATGAGGTCGGGATAATCGAAGATGCAATACAGCGAGGGATTTTGAAGGTATATGAAACTGAAGATAGCGTAGCAAGCAGTATTGCAAGTAGATATGGTATCCATATCGGAGAGGGGCATGTTAAGGAGTTGGCAGAGAAGCTGCATGCTGAGATTTTTCTTTCAAATTACCCTTTGTGTCATATGACACCTGGTTCATGATAGCATCTATGGGCATAAATAGGCGATGTACATGAATCAGGAAGATATGGAAAGGTTGGTGAACAAATC
>JASEFB010000211.1 GCA_030019325.1 archaeon
GGCAGGCTTCCGAGCACTGTTACGGGAAGATATGTGAGACCGGATATGGCGATACATAAGTTCGTAAAGGTGATTTTAAATGACGAAGAAATAACGGTTTATGGAGACGGAACACAAACGCGGGATTTTACGTATGTTGATGATGCAGTTGAGGCAACGATATTGGCTGCTGAAAATGATTTGACGGGAGAAGTGTTTAATATAGGTGGTGGTAGTAGGATTAGCGTGAGTGATTTGATCCAGATAATAGAGAATATATTGGGGAAGAAAGCAAGGGTGAAATATATCGAAAAGCAGAAAGGTGATGTTAAGGATACGTTGGCTAATGTGAGTAAAGCGAAGAAGGATTTGGGATGGAAGCCTATGATAAACATTTATAAGGGATTGGAAAGAGATATAAAATGGTATAAAAAAACCTTTCTTTAAAAAGAAAGCTTTACCAAAGAAAAATTATACTTTATATATAATATGGAGGTGTAAAATGGCTAAGACATTACATGCCGTTTTTGATGGTGAAGTGCTGAAGCCGAGGGGGGTAGATTTGGAGGTGGGTAAGCGTTACGTTTTGACTATTGAATCGAAGCAGGGGAGCACAGGTGTTGAAAAAGACCCAGCATTCGATCTATCTTCGTTAGCTGTAAAAACGAATATCTCTGACTTGGCAACGGAACACGACCACTATCTCTACGGAATTCCAAGACGAAGATCATATGGTGAGC
>JASEFB010000212.1 GCA_030019325.1 archaeon
TAAGTAGGTATGCGTTTGCATGTTGCTTGTCACCATTAAACTTTCCAATAGAAAGGTGCCATAAATAAATGTTACCTACTGAAATCCATCTTTACCATTTTATTTCCCTCCTTCTGTCATATTCGCAGGCACGTATATCATTCCACCATCTTTCGTTTTATATATCCTCCCCACTTCTCCCACTATTTCCGATTGTACCGTCTCATTCATCATATCCAGTTTTTCTATTCGTTCCCCGCTTTTCATAATTACTTCCATGTTCTGTTGCCCCGGGTTTTTGACGATGGTCATATCTGTCTGTGTTAAAACTTCGGGCATGCTAAGATACAGTACCAGCATCACCGTCAAACCCAGTGCAAATACCATTGCAACGTCGAATAGGTTTGCAACCCCGTTCATAGGGTCGTCGTCTTCTTCATCTCTTCTTTTTCCTCTCCTACTCATGTATTTCATTTTCTTTCTCCTTTCATTTTATAACCATAGATTACACAGATTTTCTCGCTTTTCGCTTTTCTTTTAGCACAGGTTTTCTTTTTTAAAAGAAAAAGTGTTGTGTTAATCTCGTGGAATCTTGTGGTTTCTAATCGCCTCCAAATAACACCTCGCAAATGTATTTTATATCGTTCATGTCATCCTCATACCAGCGTCTTCTCATTGTATAGATTACGTATGAAACACCACCGATTAACAATCCAACGACAGTGGTGCCAAAAGCAATGATTAAATTGTTCGCAAGCGTATTCACATC
>JASEFB010000213.1 GCA_030019325.1 archaeon
GAGATAAAGAAGATGGATTTCGAGACGATAGATTCTGCATGTAAAACATTGGGCCTGAGTAAGGAGGCGACGATGTCAGAGATTGATGATGCATATAATCGCCTTGCATTTCAATTTCATCCTGACCGAAATCCAGATGAATCTGCAAATGAGAGGTTTAAAAAGATAGAGCGTGCTTATTCTACGCTGCGAGATTATTGCTCACGGTATGTATATTCATTCAGGAGGAAGGACGTGGAGAAGACTTTAATGGTATATAGTGGAGGTAAAAAACCACGAGACACAAGAAAGTGATGCCGGGATCCATGACGCATGATACAGGATACAAGATACAAGTTTAGGGATGCGTCTTGCATCTTCAATTTTTTTCTCGTGAGAATTATGGGGCTCAGCCCCATCACGGGCTCTGCCCGTGCCCCCGCAAGCCCTGAAAGGGCTTATGTGTAATCATGTGGCTATAAAAGAGAAAGCATGACAAAACTCTCAGCAAGCGGAATCGTAGGAATAGATTTAGGAACAACGAATTCAGCAGCGGCGGTGATGATCGGGGGTGAGCCGGTAATATTACCAAGTGAAGAAGGACTCACACCTTATGGTAAGATGTTTCCTTCTGTGGTGGCATTCACGGACGAAAATGAAAGATTGGTTGGCGAGTTAGCAAGGATGCATGCGGTTGAAAATCCAGATAGGACTGTAATAGGAATAAAGAGGAAGATGGGCTCTTCGCACAAGGTAAGAATAGGAGA
>JASEFB010000214.1 GCA_030019325.1 archaeon
CGTCCCCGAAAACCCTGAAAGGGTTTAAGATGGGTTCGTAGCTGAATAAAATTCAAAAAAACACTATCTTTATAAAGTTAAAATGCAGAATATGGGTTTTAACATCAAAATTGTTCTCTTCATTTTCTTTTCTTCTCTATCGCCTCTATTATCCTGTCCGCACTGCTCCTTATATCCTCCCTTGTCTTCTCATTTGCGTGAATCAAGAAAAAACCAAAGCCGATAATCAATCCATCCACCATTGCACCATAGCCCATTAACTCCAGGATTATGCCTGTGATTAATGCTATCACCCCGAGTATCAGGAAGATTCTTTCTTTTATTCGCCTTGACAACCTCTCCTTTATCTCATTGGCTTTTTGCGCCCCCGCCACCACCGGCGAAATCAATACCATAATCAATGACACTAAAATTATCCTCTTCATCTTGTTTTTTGTGTTCATCCCCTTCTTATGCCATCTTTCTCTTTATTTAAAATTTTCGGTATTTTTATAGTGCCCCCCTCTTCGGCGCTCCTATCCGATGATATAAATGAGTGTAAATTTTTACTTCTTTCCACTATATAAGATTTTCTATTCATTTCTTATTTTGTATTTATTTACCGCCGAGATCACGGAGAGCGCTGAGATTAGATAAATGATTTTTCTGACACTCTGTGTTCTCTGCGGGCTCCGCGGTAAACAAGTACTAAAAGAGATTTCTCCAAGCTACAAATGGATAACAAGGGTGCCTGAGACGTTATC
>JASEFB010000215.1 GCA_030019325.1 archaeon
AGGAGGAAAAAATTTGGGTGTTGCAAAGAGAGTCTAAGAAAACAAGGATTGAAACTGTCAAATACGTACACGTAATCCTCATCAGTTTCATCAGATGTTGCAAAGAGAGTCTAAGAAAACAAGGATTGAAACACCCTATTCTTTTTCTCTGCGGCGGCTTTTCTTTTTTTGTTGCAAAAGCAGTCTAAGAAAACAAGGATTGAAACACCTGCCAAGCTAAACGCGGCACTCGGCGATTTCTCTCGGGCGTTGCAAAAGCGGTCTAAGAAAACAAGGATTGAAACAGAGGCTCGTGTACCTCTAATCCCCGCTCCCTATCGTACTCGTTGCAAAAGCGGTCTAAGAAAACAAGGATTGAAACGTCACTGGTTCTGCCGCCGATATCAATAAATGTCAGCGTTGCAAAAGCGGTCTAAGAAAACAAGGATTGAAACAAGCCGGGCGATTTTCTCTTTCATTTCTGCTTTTCTATCGTTGCAAAAGCGGTCTAAGAAAACAAGGATTGAAACATCACACCTTTTCAAAAAAGGTGTGTACCAAAACAGACGAAAAGTATTTCTTTGGTAAAGCTTTCTTTTTAAAGAAAGGTTTGTCTACGAAAACAAGGCTCGAAACAAACCCTTTTCTTTTAGAAAAAGAAAAGCCTTTACGGAAAAGGAAAATCTAAAAATTCTTTCTTGGTAAAGCTCCTTTCTTTAGAAAGAAGGTTTGTAAGCAAGGATAACAAAAATGTCCAACGAGGT
>JASEFB010000216.1 GCA_030019325.1 archaeon
AGCATTTCGGGCATAATTCCTTCGTCCAAATCCTCTTCTATCCCTACTCCCGCAGACATACTGAACAGGTGTCCATGAAGAATCTGTGCCTGAGCGGCTGTCGTTTCATAATCACCCGAAAAATGTCGCCAGTACATATACCCGGTATTTTCATCCATGATGAGCAAAGGAAGTATGAAAGTAGGGGACTCATGGACCAGCCGGTAGTGAGCTAAAGCTGAGATGCTTTCACCGTCTATATCCACACTTGTGCCGTCAAACATGTGCAATCGTGCTTCCATTGTGTTGTAGTAATATGAAAGAGTGTTATAACGCTGAGGATTACCGGCCCATACGGTCATCGCAGCATATTTGTTGTATAAGGCGTTCCATACATCAGCCATCATGAAATCGCTCACCACATATCTCACGCCGAGCGTATCAGCAACCTCATTCGCCTCACTTTCATCGTCTACAATGAAGAATACACAAGCTCCTGGATTATCACTCCCTATTGGACCGCCAATGCCTGCCTGGAAAGGGTTGGCGTTTGGAATGCGATGCGCGATCCACGTAATTATATGCCCATAGTCCCACCAGCTCATGACCCCGTACGCTGACGGAGGGTAGCTATAATCTTCTCTCCCACCGGTAGTTTCATTTAGGGGCGGTTCTGCATAGAGCCCGTAATAGTCAACACCGGGCTCTGGCGTGTTGTTCCGCATCCATCTTAATGCTTCATACCAGTTCTCTTCCGCACCAA
>JASEFB010000020.1 GCA_030019325.1 archaeon
CAAAAGTTAGGGTAGATGCTAAAACAGGAAGCATTATAAGTTATGAAATTCCAGAGTTCCCCCCGATCTAAGATAGAGCAGATAGAGAAGATCAAGAAGTACAAAGACCAGAGTATTAAATATTTAAAGAATGCCTTTGAGTGTATAGAGACTAAGGACTCGCAGAAAGCTAGCGAATTTCTCTGGGGCAGCGTTGCTGAAGCGCTGAAGGCAGTAGCAGAGGTTAAAGGAATAGAACTCAGAGGGCATAAATTCGTTCGGGATTATGCCAGAGAGTTGGCTAAGGATCGTAAAGACTCTACCATTTTCGACGTTTTTCTCAAAGCTGAATCCTTGCATAGAAATTTTTATGAACTTGGAACTGAGTTAGAGGAGGTTTATATCCTAAGTGGAGAGGTAAGGGTTCTTGTAGATAAGTTGTTTAGGCTTATTCCTGAGGAAGAAATTAACTCATCCCCATAAGGAACCTGAAGTATCGCTTGAAGCCCTGCTCAAATATGGCTCTTAGTTCTTCATCTTTTTCTATCCTTCCGAATACCTCTTCCCTTTTATCAAACAGCAGGCTGTCCAGCCGCTCCTTCTGTCTGAGCAAGCTTATATCCTTTATCTCAGGGATCTCTTCTTCAACGATTTTCAGATACTTCGGATGCTGTGCGAGTTCGTCCATCTTGTCATACACCTCGTCAGGCAGCTCCTTCGGATCAAGCCCCCGAATTATTGCGAATTCCTCCCACCTCGGTCGCTGTGTCGCCCTGTAAACTTTGCTGATCCCCTTACTACCCCTGAATATCGCTTCCGGTATCAGAAGACCTGCATCTTCGAGTATTCGGCAATGCTTTGATACCGCGGACTTAGATAATTTCTTTACTCCCTTCGTCTCTGCATCCATGATCTCGATGCCCTTTGTAATATCAGATACACTTTTAGGTCCGTTTCTCAGGAGATAGAGATATATATGGAATCTGCTCGGATTGAGCAGCGCCTTATCCACCTTTGTTAATTCCATAACCATAGTATCCCTATATAGGTATAATATAATATATTGTATCAATTTAGTATTTTCGTAAACTTTTTATGCCCAAAAAGATAAAAAGTACATGATATAAAATGGTGCTACACGCAACAAGGGATACATCCTTAACCTTGATAGATGTAATTGATAGGATATTGGATAAGGGGTTAGTAATAAACGCAGATATCACCGTAAGCCTTGCAGGTGTCGAGCTTCTCGGCATAAAGGCAAGGATCGCGCTTGCATCCTTTGAAACTGCTGCGAAGTATGGCTTGGGGTTCCCGTCAGGAACGAACTATAATACCGCGGCGTGGCAGGAGATAAAAGTAGCGAAGGAAGAATGCCCGCAGTGCGGTAAGATAGTGCCACTCGAAGATTTGATGAATGAAGGTTGCCCGTGGTGCGGATGGATAAGCGCGAAGGCAAAGGGAGAGCAAAACCAGAAGCAAGAGCTTTTGATTGAATAAAATGGAGCCAACTTGTGAAACTAAGGTAACACTTGTAGACCTGCTCGATAGGATACTGGTTAAGGGAGTGATGCTTAATGCTGACGTTATCATCTCAGTCTCAGGAATTCCTTTGATCGGTATAAATCTAAGGGCTATGATTGCTTCGGTGGAGACGATGCTCAAGTACGGTATTTGGGAGGATTGGGATATGGCTCAGAGGGCTATCGCAACAGAAGAACGGAGAGGAAGGAGGGTTGAAAAACCGCCAACGGTGGAAGGCGAAGAAATAGTCCAGGAGTGAAAATGGTAAAGAAGAGAGGGGAAAAGGAAGAAGAAATAAAATCGGTCTCTGAAGTTACTTTAAGAACAAAAGAAATTGCAAGGAGCAATACGAGACTCATACTCTTCGGAGGTAAGGGTGGCGTTGGAAAGAGTACAAATGCCACTGCTACTGCTCTTCATCTCTCAAACCAGGGCAAAAAGGTGCTTGTGGTTTCAAGTGACCCTGCGCCTTCTTTATCAGACACCTTTGACAAAGAAATAGGCGGGAAGCTTACAGAAATAAAAGAGAATCTGTATGCAATGGAGATAGACGCTGCACAGGCTGTTGAGAGCTTCAAGGCTAAATATGGCGGTATTGTACTTGATGCAATCTCTACCATCGTGCCGATTGAGAAAGAGGCACTTGATGACATCCCGAATGAAGTGGCACCCGGATTAGATGAGTTATTTGCGCTGGAACGGGTATTGAATTTCATGACTGAAGATTATGATTATGATGTGATTGTCTGGGACACCGCACCAACCGGACACACACTGCGTTTACTCTTCCTTCCAACCAGCATTAATAGCTACGTAACAGGCGGGATTAAACTGCACTCCAGATTTGCAGGCGTTCTGAACACGATTAAGGTGTGGTTCGGAGGGGATACATCAAAGGATGCCTTTCTGGATGCCCTGGTCGAACTTAAAGAGACTGCTGAGAGCATCAAAAATATACTATCCAATGCGGGTAGGACTGAATTTGTGCCCGTAGTCATACCAGAAGCATTAGCTTTATATCAGACCGAGCGGCTAAAGGCGTTCCTCGATGAACAGGGCATCTCAATCAGGCGAATGATAATAAATGGCGTAGTTCTTGAAAGCGATTGCAAATTCTGCGCTTCGAGAAGGAAAATGCAACAACGCCACATAGATGAACTGCACAAAAGATACGATGGGGCGATAAAAATAATTGAGATGCCCCTTTTTCCTGAGGAGGCGAAGGGCTTGGAAGCGATCTCAAGATATGCGAATGTACTTTATGGAGGTGAATGGAATGGATAAGAAGGCTTTGGAGAAGATAAAGGAGGTGAAGATAAAGGTAAAGGTGCCGAAGGAAACTTATAAAATCAGACCTCTACAAATCATACCTCTCATGGATGTGAAGGATATGGAAATAGGAACTGCGGAGATGGATAGCAGGAAAACACCATATGTGAAGGCGAAAGGTGAGATTAAGATAGAAGAGATGTTCATGCGTTTGCCAATGGCATCGGAGATCATAAAATTTGAAAGCGAAACGAAAAAAATGGAAAAGAAGAGGGTAGAGTAAATGGCAAAAAAATCCATACTTGATGCGATAAAAGATGTGGATTTAGATATAAAGATTCCTGAAAAAACACGTGAGATAAATCCGTTGAAAACGAATATACCAGGTATAGAAACAGAGAAAACCGAGATTGGAGTAGCTGAGGTTGAAGGAGAGAAGACGGTGTATATAAAGATGAAAATGAAAGGGGAATTATAATTAGGGATATGGAAAAACATGTCGCATTGTCATCGGGAAAAAGGAATCTTATGGAAGGGTTGGATGACAAGAGCAAAGCTATCCTCTGGTATCTTTATCAAAAAAGACATGCGGATATAGAAGAGCTGAGCGAAGCCGTTCGTATGTCTCATTATGAAGTGCTGAGCAGGTTAAAAGAGGTGATAATACCGGAATCAGAGAGGATAATGGGAAAGCCGATAGTGAAATTCGAGGAGTCTAAGATAGACAGGGTGAGTGGCGAGAAAGTGCTCTTCTCATGGTGGGTAACAGATGATGCGCCCGTGATAACAAATAATGTGGAGTTATTTGAAGAAGAGGATAGGATTGTCATAATTGCTGATTTACCTGGATTAAGACTTCCAAATCACATAGATGTGTCTGCAAATTATAAAAATGGCGTCTTAGAAGTTGTAATAAAGAAGGAGGAGGAATATGAAGGAAAAAAGAGATGAAGAGAGCATAGTTGAGGGGGTAGTGGATGAGATCCTGCCCGGGATTGGTGGGCTTGTAAAAAAGTTGAAGAAAACATCGCCAGAATTCGAGAGAAGGATAGAAGAGACTGATAGGGAGATAAAGGAGAGGTTGGCGAAGGGCTATTCTCCAAGACCAAGGATCAAATATGGGTTTTCTATACATACATTGGTCAGGGAGGAGGAAAAGAAAAGGGATGTGGAAAACGAGAAAGAGGGGGAGATATTAGAGCCAATTGTGGATGTTTTTGATGAAAAGGACCACATAAGGGTAATAGCAGAGTTACCGGGCATGAGTGAGGATGAGATATATGTGGAATTGGATGGAAGGAAAATCGTCATAGATGCATCTAATAAAGAAAGGAGATACCACAAGATGATTGATCTCCCCTGTGATGTTAAGGATGTGAAAAAGAGATACAAAAACGGTATATTGGAATTGGAAATGGTGAAAAGTGGTACTTGATATTGATGAGGATAATCTGAAGCAAGGGGTCTTGGGGCTTGTTATAGCGTTAGTCGAAATAATAAGAGACGCATTAAAAATTCAAGCAATGCAAAGGATGGAATCAGGCAGACTGAGTGAAGAAGAGATAGAGCGATTAGGTAAAGCTCTTATGGACCTTGATATTGCAATAGCGGAAATAAAAGAGGGGCAGGGGATTATAGAAACCGTAAAATCCGTAAGGGACGGTTTGGATGACCTCGTGGATGAGGTTATTGATAAGATGGTGAACCCAGAGCGATGGGAGGGGAAAGTATAACACAATGATGAAGAGCTTAGAGGCTCCTGAGGAGGAAGTAGTAGGAGACCATAGAGAAAACGACAAGCTCAAAGAGATAATTGTGAAGATCGTACGAGAAGAAATAGAAGTAATGGTGAGAGAAGCGAAAGAAGAGATAAAAGAGATCGTGAGGACAGAGCTTTTTCCAATGTTAAGGTCTGCGGTAAGAGAATCTATATCAAGGGAGTTGGAGGAAGTAGCTTATCAGCCTCAGAGGGCTGTGGCTAAAGAAGAAGCGGAAGAAAGCGATGATGAACCGACAATAACAATTGAAGCAGGAGGAGATCAAAGATTGGGACTGTACCTCTATGGAATAGCGGATGCAAAAGCCCTTACAGGGCTTGCGGGGTCGTGGGGCAGAGCCCCACATGCACAAACAGAACTTGGACAGATAGGAATAGAAGAAAACGCGGTATATACCATTCCTTATAAAGAGCTTTCTGCAATCGTCCATGATTGTCCCTTGGAACCATATAACAGCGAGGATGAAGAAGTCGTGAAGGGCTGGGTGAAGACGCATCAGCATGTTCTGGACGTTGCTGAGGAAAAGTTCGGCACCGTGATCCCATTTGGTTTTGACAGGATAATAAAAGCAGAGGATAGGGCATCTGCGAAGGAAGTATTGAATAAGTGGATGTCGGAGGAGTTTGATAATTTAAAGAAGATGATGGAGAAAATAAGGGGTAAAAAGGAATACGGTGTGCAAATATTTTATATCCCATCCGTGATGAGCGAGAAGATTGCAGAAGAAAGTGAAGAGATCATGAGGATAAAAGAGGAGATAAAGTCGAAGAGTCCTGGAGCTGCTTATATGTATAAGCAAAAGCTTGAAATTGCAATAAAGAAAGAGATGGAATCAAGAATGGTCTTCTATTTCAAGGATTTTTATAACAGGATAAAGAGGCATGTTGAAGAAATAAAGGTGGAGAAGACGAAGAAGATGGATGAGATGGAAAAGCAGATGATTATGAACTTATCCTGTCTGGTGGCTAATGATGCGTATAAAGAGCTTGGAGCGGAATTGGAGGAGATGGATAAAGAAGAGGGTTTTTCCGTTCGTTTTACAGGACCCTGGCCGGCCTACAGTTTTGTGAGTTAATTAGTCAAAAATGAGTGGAGGCCGCCACAATAACGGAGTAAGTTAATTAAACCTTCCTATACCGATAAAACCGGTGCTTCAAAACCTCCTTTTCTGATTCGATTATAAGCTCTATTAAGCGGTTGTTTACTGCATTTTCCTTTTTCAAGATCTCTCTCGCATCATCAATGGTGAGCCCTTTACCCGCAAGTGCAAGCAGAGCAGCCTTTCCGTAGGTTGCAATCAATTCAGCGGATTTTGTTGCGTCGCTCGATATCTTGCTTGCTTTTTTACTTTTGCCTTTGCTTTTACCTATCCCCCTTCTCACCTCGCGCTCATCTGCTTTTAACGCCCCTATCCTCTTTGATTCGCAGTCCGGACATTGCATACCCTCCAACTCAACATCATTTATACGCTCGACTGCAGTATACTGCCAGCAGTTTGTGCAGACAAACGTTAAGGATTCATCTAACAGCCGCGCTTTCACATAGTTCAGGATCACCCGGTGCATCCTCTCGGGTGGGATGAGTTCGTATCCCCTTTTTATTACTTCGGCGATACCTGCGATGGGGCTAACCTCAGTTCCTTTTATTACCGCAATTTTGAGCTCACCCTCATGTATCCGTTTTAAGAGCTGGGCAGTCAGGGGTATATCTACATCTTTATCCTGAGCCTCTCTCAAAGCCTCGTCAAAGACCGCGGTGCCTTCAAAGCTCCGTATCACGTTATCCAGGTCAAGGTCGCTCAACGACGCATCCTTGGCTATAGCGCCAAATCGCCGTGCCACATGGATAAACCTTAGTTTAAATAATCTACTCCGAGCCAATGCCTTCACGGCGAGCTCTTCAATAGGTTTTGTTGATAAATCGTAGATAATCTCCTCTACATCCTCAGGCTCCACTTCGGTATCCGAGGTCTTGAGCAGTATCCGGTATGGATCGTGTTGCACGCCTACCGGAGCACCTATCTGGTCAGACAGTGCAGAAGCTAAGAGCATGGCAAAGGTTCTATTAGCGAGAAGTCCAAAGGAGCAATGCAGGATTATGTATTCATGCCATCGTTCAAGAGTTAACAGCGTATCGGTTGGTACGGGATAGCCTCTTTTCACGTGCTGGACAACCTCGTCTAAGGCTCTGGTGATAGTTTCCTCGCTACAAGGATAGCTCTTTATGAGTTCCTTTCCTATCTTCTCAACCCCGCTACCACTCCTGAGCCCATTTTCCACAACTCCGCGAATCGTTCCTACCTCGTCAGCAATAGCATAAGGAACGGGAATCTCTTCCCCAGCCCAGCTTGGGATGGAACCTGTTGGGTCTTCCTCAGGCTTTACATAGATCCGCTCACCATACACGTGCAATATCTTCCAGACACGACCGCCTTCTATGAACTTGTTCCCGGGATTGCCGTATTCAGCAACAAAAGCTTCATCCAAAACGCCTACTGGTTTATCATCTTCGTCAATGACCAAGAAATGTCTCTCCTCAGGGATCATGGACAGATGCTCGAAATAAAAAGTATAGAGAGCTTTTATCCATTTGGGTCTTAGAAATATTCCGTCTTCCGCAGAGAACCACACAAGCCGTGGGATTCTCGAATGCATGTAGTTTAAAACGCTGACCAATTCGTGCTCCTCAAGGTCTTGATAGGGATATGCTTTTCTTATTAAGTTTAAAGCATCTTCAAAGCTCCATTTCCTTTTTGCCAGAAGCAATCCCGCTATTTGATGCGCTAACACGTCAAGCGGTTTCTCAGGAATATCCGCTGGTTCTAAATCTTCTGCAAGAGAACGGCGACTAATGACCAACGCCTCTAAGGCATCATCCGAATCCTGGACCACGATCGCACCATCTGCAATCCCTCCAATTCTATGACCGCTCCTCCCAATTCGCTGGAGAAGCCTCGTGACCTGTCGCGGTGAGTTATACTGAATAACAAAATCCAACCGTCCGATGTCTATCCCCAACTCTAATGAACTCGTGCAGATAATCCCATGCAACATGCCTTCCTTAAGACCCTTTTCAACATTAATTCTCGATGGCTTGGATAGCGACCCATGATGAACACCCACGAGTAAAGCCCTTGCAGGGCTTGCGGGTAAGCCCTTACAGGGCTTGCGGGGTGGTAGGGGCGAAGCCCCTACATGGGGCAGAGCCCCACGATTCAAGTCCCAAACGCGAAACCTGCTGCCAAGAATTTCGGTTATCGAACGGGTATTGGTGAATATCAAGGTGGATTTATGCTCTTCGATGAGCTCTTTCATCAACCGTAACCTCGCGGCAACTTCGGGATACGTATAAAGCTCCTCAGCCAGTTTATAATCATGCGAATCGGCTCGTGGATAATGGACCTCCACCTGCATTGCCCTGGATACGGGAACGATGATTATCTCACAATCTCGTTTTGCCCCAACTAAAAATTTCGCCACCTTATCGGGCGTGCCTATCGTAGCTGATAAGCCAATGATTTGGAAATCGCCATTCTTCAAGTCGCGAAGCCGCTCTAATCCAAGTGCGAGTTGCGAGCCTCGTTTGTCAATAGCGAGTTCATGCACTTCATCCACGATTACCCATTTGACCGATGCGAGGTGTTGGCGCATTATCTTACCCGGTAATATCGCCTGTAACGTTTCTGGTGTAGTGATCAAGATATCGGGTGGAACCATTGCCTGTGCCTCTCTCTCTCGAGCAGATGTGTCCCCATGTCTCACCCCCAACCGCAGGTCAAGTCTTTTGCACCACCACTGTAATCGCTCAAGCATGTCTCTGTTCAAAGCCTTCAGTGGCGTTATGTAAAGGACTTTTATTCCGGACACGCGCTCCGCTGTGATTAACGCATCGATAACAGGCAACAATGCCGCTTCCGTCTTCCCTGTCGCGGTTGGTGCAATCAATAACACGTTCTTCCCCTCCATTATGGGAGGGATAGCTTTGCTTTGGGGTTCAGTAGGAACTAAAAAGCCCTTTTCCACGATGGCTTTTTGGATGGGACTCGAAAATGAGGAGAACATGGTAGGTGGCATTTCTGTTTCTTGGTAATTTTATGTATAATTATCATTGTGTTCTGAGATAAGTAAAAGATGTGCGGGGTTAATGAGGGGGTTTAAAAATGCGTGGGGGAATTTTTGAGGGTATGGTTTTTAAAACTATAAAGGATTTATGCATAAAGGATATAAGAGCATGAAAGAATTAGAAGAAGAATATACTTGATTGGCTTACAACACAAAGGGAGAACTGAGATGAGGAAATTATTTCAGCTTGAGCATGGTGTGATACCAGCCTGTGACGTGTATGACATCAAAACGTTTAGGAGACTCATTGAAGCTACGTATGACCTTGAGGGCATTGTGGGATACAAAATAGGGGCTATACTCGGGTTAAAATATGGACTCCCTCAATTGGTCAGTATTATGAATGAATATACCGATTTGCCCGTGATCTATGACCACCAGAAAGCTGGAACGGATATCCCTCAAATGGGCGAAAAGTTTGCGACCATCTGTGCTGAAGCAGGGGTTAAGGGGGTAATTATCTTTCCACAGGCTGGGCCTCAGACAGAAGCAGCATTTATAGATTCGCTCTATGAAAAAAAGCTGATTCCCCTTGTCGGTGGAGAAATGACTCACCCACAATATTTAACAAAAGAGGGAGGATTTATCAGAGACGACGCACCCGTGGGGATGTATACAATTGCTGCTGAGAAAGGCGTGGAACATTTTGTTATACCAGGGAATAAACCCGGGGTTATTAAACAATACCATACGTTATTGTCAAAAATAGTGAAAGAGCCTAAATACTGTATGCCGGGTATCGGAAGACAAGGGGGGGATATCAAATCCGCTTTTGAATCGTTAGAAAGTGCAGCGGCGTATGCCATTATTGGGACGGAAATTTATGAGCACAAAGATATGGCAGCCGCAGCACGGAGATTTTGCGATGAAGCACTTGGCTTAATCCGGGGTGAGTAGCCTATGAGCTGGCGAGAAGAAAAAGAGAACGTGGGAGAAGAGATAATACATGCGTTATACAGAAATGGCATGATAAAGACATGGTTCCGGGATAACCCGCACGGGTGGACGCTCGTTTCAGGCATGTGGAGCCCCCTGTATATCCAATTGCGCCCATTGTCATCATACCCCGAGCTGCTCAGAAAAGTCGGCTCTGCATTAAGTCGTCTTATAAAAGAAGAATGTAGAGATGTAAACAGGATCATTGGTGTTGCCACCGCAGGCATACCAATAGCCACCGCCGTTTCTTTGGGAGCAAACATTCCTTCCTGTTTCACACGAAAATTAGAGGGAGTGAGGTCATTAGAGGACTTCAATAATTTTGTGAAACGATATGGCGAACATTCAATGATTGAAGGTATCTTAGCTGACGGTGATACGGTGGGGATTGTGGATGATCTGGTAACAAAGTTTGATAGCAAAGTGGTAGCGATCAAACAATTGGAATTTGAGCTCAAAATACGAGGGTTAAGAAATGTGAAGTGCTCAGATGTCATCGTCGTATTGGATAGAGAGCAAGGAGCGAAAGAGATTGCAAAAGAACAGGGAATAGATCTGCATTGTTTAATTCCGTTTATGTCGAAAGGGGTAACATGGCTCAAGGACGTTTTCGCAGAGCAAGAATATGAGGTGATTGTAGATTATCTGCGCGGCCATGAGAAATATCAGGATCCCCGCATACAAGAGGATTTGAGAACCATTGCAATGCAAGAAGGTGCATTTAAACTAAAGTAAACGTGTCAAAGGCTTGGATTCTTTGGATATGACAGATCAGTGGTGCGCAAATTTTTTTTATCCTTTGTACATTCCTTGCGCCATTCTGAACCTATCCAGAAAGGTCGGATCGGTTGAATATATCCACAGAACATTTAATAATCGGTAAAAATCCCCAACTTATTTATGCGCCCATATTTGGGATTATAATGTACCCGGATGCAAAAATTAGAGTTACAAGCGCTGTTAGGTATTTCACAAATAGACCTGACGAAGGATCTTAAAGAGATTCTCGAGGAGATTCTTATCATTGTGAGGGGTGCATTGGGGGGACATTCGGGGTCAATTATGCTCATTAACGAGGAAAATGATGAACTTGAGATAGTTGCTACTTCTGGGCTTCCCGACGATTATATCGAACGAGTTTATAGCAGGGGGGTCCCCATTGCCAGCAGCCCATCCAGTGAGGTTTTGAGGACCGGACGTTATTACGTTGTGCCGGATATCTTCGAGGAGCCCCGAGAGAAACCCTGGGTGGACCTTGTTCGTGAGTTAGGCTTCTCGGCGCAGATAGGTATGCCCCTGAAACGAAAGGGTGAGGTTATTGGTCTGTTGAACATTTACATGGCAGAGCCACATGAATTCACAGAGGATGAGTTAGCCTTTTTAGCCATAGTGGCAAGCCAAGCCGCAGCAGTAATTGAAAATGCCAGACTATATGCCAGGATCAGCCCCAAAAAATTGGAACTGGAGAAAGAGATCGCCGAGCGAAGAAGGATGGAAGAGACGCTCAGGAAGTCAGAAGAGACATATCGTGCCACGTTGACTTTCCTAAGCGACATCACCGAGCGCAAACGTGCGGAGGATGCATTGAGAAGGAGCGAGGAAAAATACCGCACGTTAATTGAAAATATCCAGGATGGCGTCTTTATTCTTCAAGGTTATCCCTTTCCCAAACTTATGTTCTGCAATGAGGCGTTTGCCAAAATGGTTGGCTACACGATTGAGGAAATCAAGGAGTTGACAATCCAACAATACGTTGCGCCAGAGGATTTAGAGAGAGTTGCAAATTGCTACCGTCGGATGCAAGAAGGAAAAGTTACCCAGCGGGAATACGAATACCGCGCGTTGCACAAGGATGGGAAGACAAGAGTTATTGTCAATATGAATGTAGGGCGAATGGAGTATCAGGGTGAAGTATCAATTATAGGAACAGTGAAAGACATCACGGAGCGCAAACGTGCGGAGGATGTATTGCGGGAGAGCAAGGAATTAGTAGACAATATCTTAGCTGCCTCCCCTATTGGGATTGGTGTTGTTGAAAATAGAAAGCTTAGTTGGGCAAATAAACGTATGATGGAACTCTTCGGGTTTAACCTTGACGAAGAATATTATATAGGCCAAAGTGCCGAGGTAATTTATGCCTCAAAGGAAGAATACGGACGAGTTGGCCAAATATTCTATGAAAATCTTAAAGAAGGTAAAATAGTCGAAGCCGATGCTAAACTTAAACGAAAAGATGGTTCCATCTTCGATGGCCACATCATAATGAGTTTTCTAGACCCCTCTAATCCTATAAAAGGAGCTGTTGCTACCATTTCTGATATATCATGGAGGAAGGAGGCGGAAGAGAAACTCAAAAATTCAGAGGCGCGGCTCAGGATATTTTTAGATTTTAAAATACTGCTTCCCGAGCTGCAAATTCCAAAAGTGACTGCATTTTTGGCCAAAAGCGCACAAGGGCAACCTGCTGGACCTGAGGAGTTTATTGTAACCCGAAAAGATGGCAAAAGGGTTATCGCGGAAGTGAGGACCTTCCCCGTAAAGATCAAAGACGAAACGTTAGTATTATGCATCGCCCGCGACATCACGGAGCGTGTGAAGGTGGAGAAGGCATTATTAAATAAGAATAAGGAACTGGAGCAAGAAATCCAAAAACGCATGCAAATAGAGAATACGTTGAAATTAAGTGAGCGAAGGTACAAGGAGATAGCAGAATTCTTACCTGAGCAAATTTATGGGTCTATACTGATATTATCATAATTGTTTCTCGGACATGCAAGGAGGACACAAAGAGTTAAAGCGCTCCATAAGTTTTTCTCTTCCCCGACTTTGAAGGTGAGATAGGAGGCGTTTGGAACTATTATATTAAAAAAGGCGTTATATACTTCAAAGCGTGCTTATTCTTGAGTTCCGTGGGGCTCCGCCCCATCATGGGCTCCGCCCCTGCCCCCGCAAGCCCTGTAAGGGCTTTTTTGATGGTTTCTTATTCGCCGCAAGATTGTTCATCACTGCCATTGAAGCAAGTGCGGTCCCAAGGAGAAATATAGCCTGCTTGTGCTCCTCCTTGCTTCGGTGCACCTGTAATGGGGAGATATTCAATTGGTCATATTTACTAAAATCACAATTCAAGCCGGTATCCTCACAATACTTCTTAAATTGAGCTAATAACATATGTAAGTGTATCAACTCCTCTTTTTCCATATTATATATTATATTCTTTAGAATATTTAAATTTGTCCCCCTCGTGGGTCTCCTCCTCGTGTCCTCCTCGAAGGGTGCACGTACGGTCAAACCCTCTTCTCAGCGCATCAACAAGGAGCGTCGGTGCCCAAAAAAATCATCTTCACGAGATAAGGCCTAATAAAACCGAATGTCACGATGGGGATACCTTTTTAGACTTAAATTCGCATACATATATAATACAACATTGGGATACCAGTGATGGGGTTCAAGACCCAGCTACTCAACCACATACCCCAACTTCTCACACAGCTCTCTTCTCCCTTTCTTCTCCTCCTCTGTCTCTATCCTATTCACTGATGTCCCATCAACCACACCGATCACTGCCCTTCCAAGTTCGGTCTCGGCAACAATGACTTCCAAAGGGTTTGCAGACGCCACATACAAAGTTGCAACTGCGGGATGTGACTTCAAAACACCCAGCACATTTAGGGGAAAGGCATTATCCAGTATAATAAAAAAAGTATGAGAAGCGGCGATTCTGAGGCAATTCTCACTCGCTAACTTCTTTAGGCCCTCGTCATTTCCGGTAACCCTCGTCAACCTCGGCGCCGCTTCGTTCATCGCAACGGCACATTTTATCCCTGGTACAGCGGTCAAGAGCGTCCTGAAGATATCATCACAAGCAAAGATGGTGAAATTACCCTGCCCGATTATTACCTGCTTCTCCTCCGGATTCTTTACCTCTACACGTTCTATTTTTATCCCCGCTTCAACGGTATCCACTTTTTCGTCACTGGTTAGGTTTCATCAAATGTTCTCAAGGGTTATTTTACTACTCCGTTTCTATCATGCTTAACGCCCCTTGCTCGCATACGTCTATGCATACCTCACAATCGGTACACTCCTCGTTGTTTACCACTGAATGCTGTTCTCGTCCATGTGGAGCAGTGCTCGGGTCATCTTCGACCAAAGTTATGCACTCTACCGGGCACTCCTCCACGCATGCGCTCGTTCCCTTCTCCTTCCCTAAACTCTTACAGCCGTCACACTTCTCCAAATCTACATATGCTGGCATTTCTTTCTCATCACCTTTTTGTTCTATCTTTCTTTTTTCATCATATATAAAAATTGCTATTTTTTCGTGCCGATATAAGATTCATCTGCGAAGCTCATTCTTTTTATTCCCCCTTTTCGCCTCGATTTCGCTTGCGAAAGCGATTGAGAGAACGATTGAGGTGCAACTGAAGATAGACGATGAGTTATAATTTGTTGCTTGATAAAATATTAATTTTCGCCCTACCATCAACTTTATCAGTGAGGGTTGCTGGATATCAATAGAGAGCGGATGTGACTAACAATTTGGATTAAGGAAGATGGGGCAAGGAAGAAGAAAATTGGGAATAGCCGTTGTAGGCGATGCCTCGTGGGGCACTCATGTCTGTCAATTTTATGAGAATAAAGAAGATTTGATTGATATTCTGGTACCCTATTTCAAGGCGGGGTTAGAGAATAATGAGTCCTGTATTTGGGTTACTTCAGAGCCTTTACAGGCTGAGGATGCAAAGAGGGCATTAAAGAGAGTAGTAAAGAATCTAGATGAGTATATTGAAAAGGATCAGATCGAGATCCTCGATTACAGCCAGTGGTACACCAAATCAGGGAGGTTTGACTCTGATAAAGTCTTGCAGGGCTGGGCTGAGAGAGAGAATCAAGCGGTAAAACGAGGATTTGATGGACTACGCGTTGCTGTGAATACGTTTTGGCTTGAGAAAAGAGACTGGAAAGATTTCTCCGATCATGAATCATCGGTAAACAAGGTCATTGGTAAATGTCGGATGATTGCCATGTGCACATATTCTCTTGATAAATGTGGAGCATCTGAAATCATAGACGTGGTTTCCAACCACAAATTCGCTCTTATTAAGAAGGACGGTAAATGGAGGTGTATTGAAAGTGCTGAGCGCAAGTATACGGAGGAGGAACTGAAAGCGGCTGTAAGGCAACTAAATGAGACAAAAGATTATCTGGATAACATTATCAAGAGTTCTGCAGATGCGATCGTTGTTGTGGACATGGAAGGAATCGTGCATTCATGGAACAAAGCGGCGGAAGCTTACATGGGTTATACTGCAGCAGAGGTGATAGGCGAGAGCAACAAAAAATTTTTTGCGGATTCTAAAGAAGCGGACAGGATAATGGAGCTGGTGCTGAGAGATGGGGAGCTTAAAAATTATAGAACAATCGTATTAAGCAAAGATGGAAGATTGGTACACATCAGCATGTCGGCAGCATTGTTAAGGGACAAAAATGGGGTACCGATCGGGACTGTTCGGGTGAGCCGGGATATCACCAAAGAGGTGGAACTGGAGCGAAAGATAAAAGAGGAGCGGGATAACCTGGATTTAATCTTTGAAAATATGGTGGACGGCGTATACATTGTATCAAGGGACTATAAAGTGGAATTCATGAACAAAATTTTGATTGACGAGTTCGGAGACCGGGTCGGTGGTATTTGCTATGAGGTGTTTCATAAAAGGGAGGAGCCCTGTCCTCGGTGCAAGAATCCCGAAGTATTGAGCGGCAAGACGGTGCGATGGGAGTGGCATTCTCGGAGGAAGAATAAGACGTATGACCTCATTGAGACACCCCTGAAGAATATTGATGGCACGCTGTCAAAATTAACGATCTTTAGAGACATCACCGATCGCAAGCTTGCGGAAGAGCAAATCAAGGGGTCGCTCAGAGAAAAAGAAAATCTCTTGCGACAACTACACCACCGAGTGTTATGGATATTGAAGGATTTTTTATCATAGATGATTTTACGGTGGTTCAAAACTATTTTAATTAAATCACTTTCCATTCAAATTAAAATTCGATTAATGCGAAGTGGATTTGGCTAAACAAATTCTATTGCGAGGTGAATATCCTTTTTGCCTATTTTCCAATTCTTCTCATAAATTTGCTCACCCTTCGCTGAGCTCGATCCCTCTTCTATACCTACGGCAAGCGTCTCCGCACAAATATAATCCTGGAATTTCTTTATCGCCTCTTTTACCGCCTCATCACCCTCGTACATGATTCTTATCTTCGCCGTATATTCCAGGTCACGATCCTTCCTCATACCCTGTATCCTTCGCACGATGTCTCTAACCAACCCTTCCTCTATGAGCGTATTGTCTAAGGAAATGTCCAAAAACAAGGTTGTACCTTCATCCACTTCTACCTGGTTATAGTTCTCCGCGGCGGCTACACCTTCTTCAAATTTCACGCCGTGAACATTCAACTCGTCCTGCAATATCCCCGCCAAACTCGCCGCTTTCTCCTTCTCGCCCTCACCACAAACGACTACAACTTCCCTCAATGGCTGTCGGACCTTTATCCCTGCATCTGACCTCGCTCGCCTACCCGCTTCTACTAATCTGGAAACCAACTCCATCGAATCCTCTAATTCAATTTCTATGAGCGATTCATCCGGAGTGGGGTAGTCGCACAGATGCACACTTTCGAGCTCGTCTTCTGAAACTCCCCGCACCATATTCTGATAGATGTGCTCGGTGATGAACGGTACGAAAGGAGCGAGCAGTTTGCACAGAGCAACAAGGACCTCATACAGCGTTAAATAGGCACAATCCTTATCAAAGTTCTCCTCGACAATCCAGAACCGCCTCCGTGACCGCCGTATATACCAGTTGCTCAGGTCTGCGATGACGAACTCTTCTAATTTCCTCACGGCAACGTGAATTTCAAACCGTTCAAGAGCGTCAATGACGTCCTTCGTGAGTGTGTTCAACCTCGATACAATCCATCTGTCTATTGCACTCCTTTTCTCCACCGGGATATTCTTCCCTTTCGGACTGAAATTGTCTATGGTGGCGTAGGTGACGAAGAAGAAATAAGAGTTCCAGAGCGTATTCAAGAACTTATTTTGCTTCTCTCGTATCGCAGAGACCGAGAATCGAATGTCCTCTGTTAAGGGACCTGCGGTGAAGAGATACCACCGTAACGCATCTGCTCCGTCAGTATTAAATATATCATTTATGTCAACGACGTTCCCCTTGCTCTTACTCATCTTCACGCCCTTCTCATCCAATATATGCCCGAGCGAGAGCACATTGAGATAGGGCGGGGCATCAAAAATCGCAGTTGAAACCCCAAGAAGGGAATAGAACCAGCCCCTCGTCTGGTCTATCGCTTCGGTAATGAAATCAGCGGGGAAGTTCTGGTTGAACTCCTCATCCTCAAAGGGGTAGTGCCATTGCGCAAAGGGGGCAGAACCTGAATCATACCAGCAATCGATCACATCTTTTACCCGTCTCGCATCGCTGCCACACTCTTCGCACTTCAGCACCACGTCGTCAATATACGGTCTATGGAGGTCAATGCCGAGAGAAACAGAATTCTTTGCCTTTTCTCGTAATTCCTCTATACTAGCCACACAATACTGCTTCCCACAACTGGTGCATATCCATATATTCAACGGCGTGCCCCAGAATCGCTCCCTGCTGAGCGCCCAATCCTCAATATTCTCCAGGAAGTTACCAAATCGCCCATATTTCAAATGCTTGGGATACCAATTGATCTTTTCATTATTAGCAAGCAAATTATCACGGAGCG
The DNA here is from genome assembly GCA_030019325.1 of archaeon. GTDB lineage: Archaea > Halobacteriota > Syntropharchaeia > Alkanophagales > Methanospirareceae > ANME-1-THS. The sequence goes on from JASEFB010000020.1 coordinate 17,402, forward strand.
CCGACATTGCAATAAACCACGATTCCCGTGCGTAATACAAAAGGGGCGAATTACACCTCCAGCAGAAGGGGTACGAGTGCAAATACCGGCCCTCTTTATATAAGGAACCCTGCTCCTTTAGCATTTCGATTATAAGCTTATCGGCATCCTTCACGAACATTCCTTCCAGTGGTGGGACTTCATTTGTAAAACGCCCTTCACTATTCACGGGTTGTGAAAAACCAAGCTTTTTCTCCCGGCATACCTCGTAATCTACTTCCCCAAATGCTGGTGCTATATGAACGACTCCAGTACCTTCCTCTAGGGTGACGAAATCTGCGGTGATTACTTTATGCGATTTACCCCCTTCTACCTTCGCATAGTCAAAAAGCCGTTCATATTCTAAATCTTCCAGATCTTTACCCGTAAATTGTTCTAATATCTCGTATTCGCCTTCTAAAACATCCAATCGAGCTTCGGCAAGGATCAAAACCGCTTCTTCAGCTCCCTCTTTTACTCGTACCTTTACATACCTGTGTAGAGGATGGACCGCAAGTGCGATATTCCCCAAGAGTGTCCATGGCGTCGTGGTCCAGGCTAACAGGTAGAGCGGTTCAGGATCCTTCTCGTGCTTCAATTTGAACTTCACGTATACCGAAGGGTCTTCCACATCTTGATAGCCCTGTGCTACTTCATGGCTACTCAGCGTGGTCTCACACCGCGGACAGAAAGGAACGACTTTATGCCCTTTATAAAGCAAGCCCTTCTTCCATATCTCTTTTAATGACCACCAGACCGATTCTATATACTTATTATCAAACGTTATGTAGGGGTCATCCATATCTATCCAGAATCCGACACGTTTGGTGGCATTAACCCACTCTTTTTCATACCTGAAGACCGATTCCTTACATTTTCGGTTGAATTTCTCTATCCCGTATATCTCTATCTCTCGCTTGGTGCTTATCCCCAGCTCCTTCTCCACTTCGATCTCCACTGGCAGACCATGTGTGTCCCAGCCCGCTTTTCTTCGCACATAGAACCCGCGCATCGTTTTGTATCTCAGCACGAGGTCTTTGACAACCCTTGTAAGTATATGCCCTGGGTGTGGAAGCCCATTTGCAGTTGGTGGACCTTCAACAAAAACGAATTTATCACGGCCCTCCCTCCGGTCTACGCTGCGCTCAAAGGTCTTTTCTCTAGCCCACCGCGCTAATATTCCCTCTTCCAGCTTTAAAAAATCTGCTTTCTGCGGTTCGCTTCTGAAATACGGCATACCCCTATCTCCATCACAGAGCTTTCTTAAAAAGAAAGCTTTACCAATGAATAAAAAAACCTTTGTTTTTAAAAGGAAAAGTTTTAGTGCATATTTGGTGCTGGTTGATTTTATCAGGCGTTTTTTAATGATAAAAGATAAAATTGCATTTTGGCTTGTTCCGTCCTTAAGTCCTGGATAAGCTCATCAATTTTTTGATTTCTCTATACGATTTGGAGATTAGCTCAAGATTATTAATCATTGAAAGAGAAGATGTTCATTAAGTGCAGCGGGCAAAAATGCAGGAGATACATAAAATATTGGCAATAGGATATTCCGTCAGGCATATTGTGTGTTCGGGCAGGAGAGCAGGCTATGAGATGTATGCAGCGGATGCCTTTGGTGATGTTGATACGAGGAGCTGTGCAAAAAGCTATTTCCCTTTAAATGCACTTCAGCTTCATGCTCATTTCGAATACCTTAAAGAAAGGATAAGAGAGATGGATGGTGTGATCGTAGCGTCGGGGTTTGAGAGTGCGGATTTTGGGTTTTTAAACGAAGAAGAGATGAAAAAGATATTGGGGAATGCACCGAGGAAGATGAAAGCAATATCGAATAAAACGTGGCTTTCATCTCGATTAGACGATTTAGGTATCCCCCATCCGCTTACCTATACAGGCAGAGAAATAGCAGCAGCAGAAGAAAAAGCGAAGCACTTTCATTATCCCGTGGTAGCAAAGCCCGCGTGTGGTGGTGGAGGGACTGCCAATTTCTTCTGCACTGATGAGAAGGAGTTGCTTCGATGGGCTAACCAACTACCCGAATTTTTGTATCAGGAATATATACGAGGAAAAAATGCGTCTGTATCTCTAATTGCGACCAAAAAAGAGGCGATTTCGGTAAGTGTGAATGAGCAGTTGATAGGTTTGGATGCTCTTTGCGCTTCCGGCCCCTTTGTCTATTGCGGAAACATCTCACCGTTTGTAACAACATTTTCGGCTCGGATGTGCGAGATTGCGGAAGAATTAACAAATGAATTGGGATTAATAGGCTCTAACGGCGTTGATTTTGTCTGTACTGACGATGATCCCTTCGTCATAGAAGTGAATCCACGCTTTCAAGGAAGTCTGGACACCGTGGAGCTTTCTACCGGTTTAAACTTAGTAGATGCACAGGTGAAAGCGGTGAGAGGAAAGTTACCAGAAAGGGCAGAGACGAAACGATATGCGGCAAAAGCGATTACATTTGCCAAAGAAGAAGGGATTGTCATAGAAGATTTTGATAAAGGGGTTGGAATAGTTGATATCCCGGAGAAAGGCAGGATTTTAAAGCTTGGGGAGCCAATAGCCACCGGAATAGGGGTTGGAAAGGGCAGGGAACATGCTTTTGCCGAGGCGATGAAAAGAGTTGCCAGTATACAAGCAGGTGTGAGGTATAGATAAAAAAACGGATGAAAATGTCGAAAAACATGGGATCGGTAAACGAGTTAGACTTTACACCACAGGATGAAGTCTTCCCATCACCGCGCGACTGGAGAGATCAGTTCATATATTTCCTTTTAGTCGATCGGTTCGATAACAATCAGGATAATATCCCGCCCTCTGACTCACACTCAGCTCCTCGGGGTCGCGATTTTGAACAGAGTAAATCATTTCAAGGAGGAAATCTCAAAGGCGTCACCCGTCAACTGGATTACATCCGGAATCTTGGTTGCACTGCTATCTGGTTAAGTCCTATCTTCAAAAACCGTCAGGAGAAAAATGACACCTACCATGGATATGGCATTCAGAACTTTCTGGAGGTTGACAAGCGGTTTGGAACTTTGGAGAACCTTCAGGAACTGGTGAAGCAGGCCCACGCACGAGGTATGTATGTCATCCTGGATATCATCCTCAACCACACCGGCGACAACTGGGCGTATCCAGGTGATTACCCCTACTATTATTGGCCCGATGCACCAGGCCCCTTTGACTTTGGTTTTTGGCGGGAAGTTGATCCCACACGGGGTTTTCAGAGTGATGATGCTGCCTGGCCTAAGGAGCTTCAGGATCGGGAATGTTATAAGAGAAGGGGGCAGATTTGGAATTGGAACGACCCCGATCAGGCAATCAACGGTGACTTTCAGAGCTTGAAAGAACTGGATATTACTAAACCCAAAGTGTTAGATACCCTTATCAAAGTCTATAAATACTGGATTGCTATCACGGATATTGACGGGTTCCGCGTAGATACCGTCAAACACATGGAATCGAGCGCAACTGCTATATTTTGTAATGCGGTACGTGAATATGCCAAACGGATTGGCAAACATAATTTCTTTATATTTGGTGAAGTAGTGGGGGACGATCTGACCTTACAGCGCTATATTGGGCGTAACAGCCGTATCGAAGGGACTAATGAGCGGTTCCCTTCACTCGATGCCTGTCTGGATTTTCCCTTGTATTTTATCTTGGAAGAAGTTATCAAAGGATTTACGAATCCATCCCACTTGCGTGAGCGTTACGAGCGATTCAAGACGCTGTATGCGGATCATGGGGAGGCAAGCCGCTACTTTGTCACCTTCGTGGATAACCACGACCAGATGTCCAGACCTTACCGGCGTTTTATGCACGGCGATCCAGATCTTCAGCAGGCAGTCCTTGCAATTGGCTATCTTCTTACCTGTCAGGGTATTCCATGCATTTATTATGGTACTGAGCAAAGATTCGATGGAGGTGGGGACGATGATGAGTATGTCAGGGAATGCATGTTCGGTGGCAGATGGGGAGCTTTTGATACGACTGGAGTTCATTTCTTCAATGAACAGCATCAAATTTATCAGGGTATTAAGACTATCGCAATGATAAGGGCTCAGGAGCCTGCTTTGAGGTATGGACGCCTTTATTTCCGTGAGATATCTGAAGATGGCGATACGTTCAGATATCCCACTAACGGGCAATGCACCCTTGCGTTCTCCAGAATTTTGGATACTGATGAGGTTCTTGTTGCTATGAACCTCGATGCTTCTAAGAGACGAGACTGGATAACTGTTGATAGGAACCTTAACTCACCGGGCACTACGATGATTGATAGGTTAAACGGAAGTACTCCCATAATGGTCGAAGAATCGCCTTACGGACGAGCTTACGTTTGCCTTCCACTTCAGGGGCATCAAATGGCAATACTTACGCGTAAAAAATAAAGGAAGCTTACTAACTCCGGGACAAGAGAGTATTTTAAAAAGTTTTTATAGTATAAAATTATAAATATGCTTTGGGTGATAAGATGAAAACAAAATTGATTATTGGACTATTGGTTCTGGCACTGATGGCGACTGCTATCAGTTTGGTATCGGCTCACAACAATCGCTTCGGTTCAGCCCCAACTGCAATAGATGGAGATTCGACTGGCCCAAGGTGGTGTTGCTATTTCGAGGATGAGGATGGCGATGGTTTCTGCGACCATTGGGAGAATGGACATGGATTCAGATGGTTTGCACAAAATTTAACCCCGGGTGAGTGGGCAGTTTACAAAAGTAGAGAAAATGGATGCGACAACAACACGCGTGATGAAGGAGAAGATGGTAAAATGCTTATGGTGTCAAATTCAACCTTTTGAATAGTTATAGATTTATCACGGCGGCCCCTTCTCCATCATACTCATTGAAGAAGTGGAGACGAAGGGTTTGGAGAGGGAAAAATGGACTTTTTACATAAAAGAAGCACAGAGAGGGGGTCTTAGATTTTTACAGCAGCCTTCTACTGCTACTACTTTGGTTTTTCTTTTCGCGCCGATTAATATTATCATAGTAAAAGGATCGTGATAACCGCATGGAACTAGTTATATTTATACAGGATTTAGCAATAGTTCTGATGTTTGCGGGTATTGTCAGCATACTCTTTTCCAGACTTAATCAACCCGCTATATTTGGATATTTGGTTGCAGGATGCTTGATTGGACCGTATGCATTAAAACTGGTGAGTAACGTGGAAACAGTCGACCTTTTTGCAAACCTTAGTGTAATTTTTCTGATTTTTTCCATAGGGCTGGAATTCAATATTAAAAAGCTGCGAAGAGTGGGAGGTGTGGCATTGTTCACGGGAATTTTAGAAATGATAGTGATAATAGGAATAGCAAATGCCGCTGGTAGACTGCTTGGACTATCATACATG
>JASEFB010000217.1 GCA_030019325.1 archaeon
ACTAGAAACAGAGCTCCCTACAATTTTGCCGAAGAGATTGTGAGCGATGGTAGCGACGGCACGTAAGTGGAGGTTTAGTCCTCCCGGGACAGGAGAGATTATCCGGGATTACTTAAAGGGGAAAGGGGTAGGATATCCTTACGACGCATGGCGCTACTACAAAATGTGTCTTCGCAAGATATATCCTGAGTTGATAGAAGTACCGGGAGACAAGAAGACAAAAAAGGCTGAGGTTGTATATCATACTGCCGACTATTCGTCCTTCTATCGTTACTTCTATATCCTGGAAGAGCTTGGGCTTATCGAGAGGGTTAAGAGTGAATATGGGAGGGCAAAAATCCCACGAGTATATTTTAAAATCGTTCCTGAGATGAAAGACAGTGAGGCTTGGTATAAACCGCAAGTTATTTTATATCCCCAGACGGGAGTGGGAAGGAAAGAATGGAGGGAAATTATGAGGATAGCAGGGGAGAAGGGTGTATCAACGAGGGATATATTTGCCCAAGATTATAGAGGAGAGATTGAAGATTCGGCAGAGATTATGGATGTAGGTGCTGATGAAGCAGTCGCTACTTTCTCTGCTCTAGGGAGACTGGTCCCCCACGTAAGACCACCAAAGCTAAAACCGGAAGTTGAAGAACTCAAAGAAAAATTGAGGACATGCGAGATAAAGTTAGAAGCATGTGAGACCGATCTTGAGAGGGTAACGGCTGAGTTTGAGGAACTAAAAGTTCCAC
>JASEFB010000218.1 GCA_030019325.1 archaeon
ACGAATTCAATAAGAAGGTTAAAAATATGCACTTTGACTTAGTTGTCTGTGTAGATGTGCTGGAGCATTTAGAAAACTCTGCAGAGGTTTTTATAAAGTGTATTGATCCTTTATTGGAAAGGAATGATTATTTACTGCTTAATGCTCCCTGGGGGGTCATGTTGAGCATTTAGATGAGGCAATAATTGATTTTTACTCTAACGGCGGGAGATATACTTTAGGGAGAAAATATAAGAAAATAATCGGGATTTATCCTCGTGATGTTAGTGGAATTTATCAAAAGGTTAGGTCTTGAGAGATTTGGTAATCAGCCAGAGGCTAAAATTGCAAAAATTACCCTTTGTGTCATATGACACCTGGTTCATGATAGCATCTATGCTAATGAATCTTATTTGTATCTAGGTACCCAGTCTTTTTACTTTAACATCGTCAAAATATCCACTAAAAATAGATTTCAGTCTATTGTGCCCATACACCTAATATCTCCGATAACATCTATATTTGGCTTTGGTTCCATATCTAACCTTATGTATCCCTCTTCTTTTCTTCTTCCACATCCTATATCCAATTTTATCATGCGACTTCCCGTAAATGAGTTAGACCTTTTATCATCTCTATATCTTCTCTCGTGATGCCTTTTATCAAAAATAGCACGCCAAAGTATAAAATAGGGGCGGTAATAATTGACCATAATAAATTTGATGACAGTACGTAATAGATATAAACACTCATAACC
>JASEFB010000219.1 GCA_030019325.1 archaeon
AAACTCTTGGTGGAACGTGGCAAACCGGTCATCATAGATGCTACGGCAAATCGAAGGAGATACAGGGACAGAGCGCGAGAGACCATACCGAATTTCGCTGAGGTGTATGTGAAGTGCTCTTTAGGCCTGTGCATGGAACGAGAGCGGGATAGGAAAGCGGAACATGCTCCTCCTGGCATCTATGAGAAAGCTACGGAGAAAGGAGCGATGGTGCCGGGCGTGAATGTGCCGTATGAAGAGCCAGTGCATCCTGAGGTCGTGGTGGATAGTGAAGAGATGAGTATAGAAGAGTGTGCGAAGAAAGTAGCGGAGTTTATACTGCGGTGGTATGAAAAGGCCGATTGAAAGAGGTTGAAAATTATGTTTTTTCTTAGTGCAGTGTGGGGCTCCGCCCCCACGACCCCGAAAACCCTGTAAGGGTTTATCTTTCTTTAGAAAGAAAGTGCAGTTAATACACAAAAGCGAGCAATTGGCCGCCGATACCACTCTCAATCGCTTTTTCATGCGACATCACACCTTTTGAAGTCGTGACTATAAGCATACCAAAATCTCGTGCGGGCAGAAGTCTCTTCTCCCATTTCTCATATTCTTTCACACGGACGTAAAACCTCGGCTTTATCGCATTGCAATTGTTTATTTTGCCACAGAGCTTCACTTTGAAGAGACCTGCTTTTCCATCTTCAACAAATTCAAATTCGGCTATATAGCCGCCTTCTTTCAATACACTCAGCACG
>JASEFB010000220.1 GCA_030019325.1 archaeon
TCAAACTTTTTCTAAATAACGGGGCTCCGCCCCGTTGACCCCGCAAGCCCTGTAAGGGCTTAGTTTGTTGATAAAACTTTTCTTAAAAGGTTTAATTTAAAGAAAAGGGTTGATTATACAAACGAGTACGCAGGCCAGGGTCCAGTGAAACGAACGGAGAAAGCTTCTGTGTTGTCAATCTCCTCCAATTCCGCACCAAGCTCTTTATACTTATCCCTTCCTACAAGACAGGACAGGTTCATGATCATCTGCATATCCTTCTCATCCGTCTTCTTCGTCTTCTCTACCTTTATATCTTCAACCTTACTCCTTATCCTCTCATAAAAATCCTTGAAATAGCCATCCATTCTTGATTCCATCTCTCTCTTTATTGCAGTTTCAAGCTTTTGCTTATACATATAAGCAACTCCGGGAGACTTTGACTTCATCTCCTCTTTTATTCTCCCAATTTCTTCACTCTCTTCTGCGATCTTCTCGCTCATCACCGATGGAATATAAAATATTTGCACACCGTATTCTTTTTTGCCTCTAATTCTCTTCATCTTTTCCATCAGACCATCGAACTCCTCCGACATCCATTTCTTCAATGCTTCCTCTGCGGTTGCATTATCTCCGGGTTTTATTATCATATCAAAACTAAACGGGATTACAGTGCCGAAATTATCCCCCGCAACGTCCAGAACGTGCTGATGCGCTTTTACCCAACCTTTCACCACTTCTTCATCGTCGCTTT
>JASEFB010000221.1 GCA_030019325.1 archaeon
CTTTCAGAATGCTAATGGTCTCATTTATGTTTCTGCCAATAAGGACACCATCGTTTATATTTTCATAAAGCGAGGCAATTTTGACCTCAGAAAGTCTTTTTTGCGCTTCCTGTTTAAGTTCTTGCGGAACTGCAGTCGGTTTTTGTTCTTTCTCCATACTCCAAAGAACAAATTCACTAAGAAGAATTAGCCCCGTAACCAAGATTATGATTAAGATTTTTTTGTTCATCATAATTTAATCCTTATCTTTAATAAACTTTCTCAAAGTAGGCTCACAATTTCGCCTAACGGCTGAGCGTATCTGAAGTTCCGAGCGAAGCGAGGAATTTGGGCGGAGTGCCAAAGGCACGAAGCCAGATATGCTCTGTTATACGCTGGACGCATTTTTTAATTTCCCACAACATTTTTTATATTTTTTTCCGCTTCCACAAGGGCATGGTTGATTTCTCCCAATTTTCTCAGATGATAAATTTGTGAATTCTACTAACGGTATTGGGTTATCGTCATCAAATGGTTTATCTTTTTTATCTTCTGGAACTGCATCTAGATCTACAATACCTACGACCGTAAATTTAAGTGATGGTCTCTTATGAATCATAGATACCAAACCACCAAATGCATCATGAGCACCTGATACCATTTCTCCAAATTCATCCCCATCTAAAACTACTACAGGGCAGTTAGAACAAAAATAGCCCCCATCATTTCCAGTTATAAATGGCTCAACATCTTTT
>JASEFB010000222.1 GCA_030019325.1 archaeon
ACCTCTGTATAACCTGTTAGCGCCGATGATTCTTAATTTCCAAACTGAGAGAGAGCTATCATTTTATATCCCAGAAAGGAGGCGGGTGCATTACCCGATTTTTAAGATAAGGAGTATATTATTTAAACTTAACGAATTTTATCAGCAATGTAATAGGATGTAGTCAAGCGTCTTATGAGCAAGATTTGAAACACTATGTGTTAGGATTACGAATTGAGATATAACGACATAATAAGTAATAATAATTTTTACTTAAAGCACATATAATAGAAGAATAAGCATAGCACACGCTAATCACGACTGAAAAACCATTTTTACAGTTCATTCATTCTTCTTGGATCTTATCTATCATTCTTTTGCAAAACTCGCTGCATATACTGGAGGAATACTCTCTGGAAAGTCCCATTATACTTTGCGCACCTCAAAGCGAGCATTTGATTCGCCTTCTCCACGTACCACCACGCTCCTGACCTCTTCAAGCGAATATGACAAACTGTTTTGTTTGATGATTCTATCCCGCCACTACCAATTGGGTAACCACCCTTTCTTGCATGTTTGTACCCCATTCTGTCTTTGTTCTCCTTTAAATATCCCAATAAACTGTTTATTTCTCTTTTTGCCTCTTCATTCTGCGTTTTCATCTTCTCAAGGTCATTTATCACTTCCTCTACCTCTCCGACGAATAATCTTGTAACTGTTGCCTCAGACCACTCTTGAGCTTCATCAG
>JASEFB010000223.1 GCA_030019325.1 archaeon
GATATAGTTATGGATGCAGAGCTTCATGCGGATAAGGTGAGGTTGATTTTGATTGATGGTTCTTGGATTGATGTGAGATATCCGGTAGAGGATAAGTTTTCTTTTCACTGGCAGAGAGGAGATAAAATATACAGAATTGACACGGCACCGCATCATAAAGGCATGAGGAGTTTTCCAAAGCATATTCACTTCGGCTCAGAAGATAATGTCATTGAGGATGATGTGTCAGAGGAAAACGTCTCACCGGAGGAAAATTTTAAGAGGTTTATGGAATGGGTGAGAGGACTTTTCAGGAGGGGTTGAACTCAATATTTAGAATAATATAAAATAGATTGAGATAAATAAAATTGATATCAGGTTAGGTTGATAGATGAAGCATTAAACGGGAATCACACAGGATGACGAACATTCAGGCGGATATAGAAGGGATAACATTACCAGTGGAGAAGGAATGGGCGAAGAACGTCTACTGGATGTATAGTATTTTGATAGAGAACGAATTTGGGATGAATAGGGATGAGTTGATGTGGGAGTTGGAGAAGAAAGGAATAGAAACGAGAACTTTCTTCATTCCGATAGAGGGGTTGCACCCCCTCTACCCCTGCGTCCAGCTTACAGATAGACTGATCTATGTGAGCAAAGCTAATGTCAGGTGCAAGGTGGATGTGGCAGAGGAACTGGCCGAAAAGGGGATGTATCTGCCTTCGAGTTCGGGGCTGACGG
>JASEFB010000224.1 GCA_030019325.1 archaeon
ATCATTATGTTGTTTTGCAGTAGGGGAAAAAGATGAAAGAAAAGGGAGGAGGTTAAAAAATATGGAGGTGGTAAAAACGAATGCTGGCTTTGAAACAGTTTTTGCTATCGCAGGTCTATTAGCAGTCGCTTACCTTGTGCTTCGAAGAAAATAATTGAGGACTCAATTCATGAGCAATGAAAATTATCGTAGGCGAAGAATACAAAGGAAGAGAGAAGAAGAGGAACTGAAAAAGAAAAAAGAGAAGAGAAAAACAAGAGGAGGTGAACGTAAAAAATGGTTGTTAAACTGGATGATAAGACGTTACAGGAAGCGCATATACTCTTGCATCCGATAAGGTACAGGGAAGTGAAGCTGCTTGCTGAAAAGCCGATGCACATAAATGAAATAGCTAAAACGCTGGGAGAAGAAAGACGGCTCGTTGGTTACCATCTACGGACTTTAGAAGATTACGGATTCGTGAGTAGTAAGTATGTGATATCAGAAGAGAAGAGGTCAAGAGGAAAAGCCTTAAAGATATTCTCGGTGACTGATAAGGTCGATCAAACGATTACATCCATGAAAAGAGAACTTTAAGAGCTTTGAAGGAGAGTGTTGTACTACAATATCTGAGACAAACACAAACGGCTGATAGGAATAAATTGACAATGTCACATTTATATAACCCATACTTCTATTGCAAAGCATGTGCACTAAAAAAATCATGAATCTGTATTCGAGCC
>JASEFB010000225.1 GCA_030019325.1 archaeon
ATGGGTGATACCATCCCTTACATGTTTGAGATACGAGAGGAGGAGCCTATCCTTTTTACTATCCTCGGCTCTGGTTCTCTCACCGGCAAAGTAGCACTCGTCATGCTATTCCTTGCTCCTCTGACAATTATCTTTTACCCACAAATAAAGCGAAATATACTGAGAAGGAAGATACCGTAAATAACGGGATTTTACCGCCGAGAACGCTGAGTTCGCAGAGTAGAGAGGAGAGGAGAGGTAAATTTGGGATTTGAATAAACATTATCTCCTACATCCTCTGCGTTCTCCGTGAACTCTGCGGTTAGTTAAGTTAGTATGACTGCAAATGTCAAGCTAAAAATAGGAGGGTGCAATCAAGAACAGCATGATGTTTACAATACCGTGCGATACGCTCACGCCACAGAGAGACCCTGTTTTTCGTACCACTACCGAATAAATAAAGCCAACGCTCCCTGCAAGCAGGACATCAAAAATGGAAAGGTTGCCGATGTGCAGAGACCCGAAAAGAGCGGATATAAAAATGATGCCGGAGAAGCCCATTGTTCTCGTCGCATGGTACTGCATCAGCCCACGGAACGCGAGTTCTTCTAAAAAGCCCGTGCATGCAATCATAATCAATGAAGGTGTGATCAAGGCTTCAAAGCTGACTTCCACTATTATTGTTGGTTTTCATCAATTGTTTCAACCCTAGAAACTCCGGACAAAATTCATTTCCGGGTTT
>JASEFB010000226.1 GCA_030019325.1 archaeon
CTGTAAAAACCCGCTCCTTATCACAGGAGACAGAAAGACCATCTCCGATGAGATAGTGATAAAATACCACAAACAGGGTGTGCAATACCTCGCACCAGTCACGATAACCGAGGATAATAAGGAGATAGCGCTATCGGTAAGCGATGAAGAGTTCGATAATAACAAACTGGACTACCGTGACAGCTCAAAAGGCGCTTACTGGGCTGTTTTCAGACCCATTACTTTTGAATACAAGGGTAAAAAGGTAACTGACAGAGTTTTGGTAGTGAAAAGCGAAACTAAGCTGAGAAATGACCTGAAAAGCAGAGAAAAGGCAATAAAAAAGATTGAGGAAAAACTGATTCACATCGAATCCCGGTTGAATGCGAGGAGATACAAAAATCCAGATTATGTCGAGTACATGGCAAAAAAATCAGTTGAGGGAAGCAGAACGAAGAAATATTTCGTATACGACGTCAAAGGCGAATACGGAATGGTAGAATTCACATGGGGTCTGAAAAAGGAACTGATCGAGGAGGACGAGAAACTCGATGGTAAATACATGCTTGCAACAAACAAGGATTTTGATAACGAAGAGGAAACTTTGATTGCATACAAGGGTAGGGATAAGATAGAAAAGCGGATTTCAACGCTGAAAAGCACGGTGAGGATAAGACCACTCTTTCTGGAGAAGGATGAAGAGATCGCAGCTCTCGTCTTCGTTATAATGCTATCTCTTTT
>JASEFB010000021.1 GCA_030019325.1 archaeon
GAAGAAGAACTGGAGCGCACCGGGGCATTTCAATATCTAGCGATCTTGCATGAGGATAAAGTTACCGGGATGAGAGCGGGAAAAAGGGATTATGGCATGCAGATAGAGATACGATGCTGGGATAGCGAGGATGCAAGAACCGGTTCACCAACAAAGCTCCCTTACAAGACTTTAGACATATTAGCGGAACGAATAACGACCGAAGTGCCCACAGTGGTAAGTGTTACGTATAACATAACCAAAAAGCCACCGTCAACAATAGAAGCGGTTTAATCTTCCCTTTTTTTTATCCCAGCTTACCCGCGTCTTCTCTCACCTGCATTCGCAGCTGCTTATGTATTGTTATTATCTCCTCTTTTCTTCGCTCGTCCGCACGTTCGAGATTATGGAGATAAGGAAAAGGTATCTTTCCCTTTTGATTCGTTAGAAAATCCTTTATCTCTGGTGTGATATAACCATCCGGAATATTCGCGGGATTCTCTTCAAAAGCGCTCTGCGTCTCCTCCCATTTCGTTACCACATCCATCACTGCCCCTTTCCCTCCTCGTTCAAACGCCTCGCATATCACATAAAGAAATCGTATATCCACAGATGCGAGGCCCATGTTAGCATACGGAACTGCATACTCATTACCGTTGAAAACAACCGCTATACCACCCTGTGAAGCAACCTCGTCCAGCATCTTATAATCAGTAATGCTGTCGCCAACAGCAATGATATCTCGTATCGCTATCCCTTTTTTGTTTGCTATCTCCCGTATAGCTTCTGCCTTTCGTTCCCCGCCCACCACCCGCGTCGTAAAAATATCATAGCCCAGAGCAGGAAGTTGGTGGAAAAAGAGCTCATCCAGACGGTTCACTATGCGTTCTGTATTGTCAATGTCTGCATAAAGCTCCATTATCTCTTTTCGCGCTTTCTTGAGTACCGTAAAAACAGATTCCTGTAACGTATGCTTCCTTTTTACTAAATCCAGCTTCGTGCAGATAATATGGTCCTCAGGGATCCCCAGTTTATGGCCGATATTATACGCATGCTGCTCGTAACTGGTGGATATGATATAAATATCCCAGTTGCCAGCCTGTAACTTCTCAAATAGGTATTCTGCACCGTCCACTATCTTCGCACGCTCTGATACCTTCCTTATATCATCTTCAGTTATACCATGCACCAAAAAGAAGGGCACGATTAAGGCAAGGGTATCACCCGGCTCATAGCCTTCCCTCCCCTCAAGGGATATAATATCATCATACCGGCTTATAACCTCGAAAATAGAAGCACCTTCGTTCCCCATGCGTTTCATCACTTCGTACGCGTTATCTTGCGGGGATAATGGTCCTTCGAGGTCAAAGCATATTGTTTTTTCCTTCATCTTCGTGGCACCATCTCAACAATTCTTTATATTCACCTGGACATCAGCTAAAATACCGGTAATCTTCCCGAGCTTCCCAGGCCGGTTTTCAGAGAAAACATTGAGCTGTTTAACCATGTTACATCTCGCCTCGCATGTCAATAACCCGCACCGCCTTGCCTTCACTCCTCGGCAGGCTTCCAGGCTCATGAAACTCTACTTCCGGTCTTACAGCAATCTCGTCCTGGATACTCTTACTAATATCCGTTTCAAGGTTATCCCAGAAAGCCATGGATATACTAAGATACTTGTTAATAAAAACACTACATAGACTTGAAAATCCCTCATAAAGGCCCTCTGTGAATTGATTTTGGCAAAAACTTTGCCTTTAATAATAGACTTGTTGCGAAATAATAAGCCCCGAACGAATTAGCCTCCACAATCCAACTACGGATTCAACAGACCTTCAAGTGATAGTTCCACAATCCACATGATATCGCCATAACTCGGTCATTAAACTGGCCGTCTTTGTTACGGCACTTCGCGGTAGCTATCCCAAATCGCTTCAAGCCGCCGATTGCGTGCTCTACCAGGACTCTGAAGCCGCTGATGGCCTTATTCCGCGCCTTCTCTGCATCCGTCAAAACCCCTCCTTTTGGCTTCTTCTTCGGCATCATAACCGTTGCAGCCGGATAATCCCGCCCAACGCCCGTGAAGCCCAGATCCAGCCACAACGTTATGCTTTTTGGGAATACCCCCGGCGGGAACAGGTCTTTAAACATGCCGAAATCGTGCTTTTTACCCTCGGCGGGCGGGCTTAGATACCCAATCCGCCTGTTCTTATCGGCGATGAGTATGTTCTTGCGAGTGTGCGCCTTCTTCTTGCCAGAATAGTTTGCCTTCTGCTTCGTGCGGTCTTTAGGCCTCTGGATCGGTCGCTCAGTGCCGTCGATGAATAAGTCCTTAACGTCAGGGAATAGCTCTAATAACTCTTCCACGGTGCTTATTTTCCGTTCTGGCAAGACCATCTTCTTCTCAAGCACGTTCTCCGCTATCAAAGTCAATTTCTGGACATTGCGGCATGCATTGGACCTATCCAGATCAAATAGCAGCCCTAAGACGTCAAAAGTAGGATAGCACTTATAATAAAAGAGAATGAAAAACAATTTCTCCGTAGGTGTTCTCAAAGAGCCTATTCTTCCACCACCAGGTCTCCTTTCTCTAACACCCCGCTCAAAGCCTCGCTCGTATCTAATCCGCCTCTCCTTTTGAAGTTCACGGTAGAAACTCGCCATCAGAGGCTTAAATTCCGGTGCGGATAGAGCCCTATCGTGGCTCTTATCAACCTATCGCTCCTTAAAGCCCTGTTAACGCTTATCATAGCTGATAACACAGAGCCTATCCTATTTAAAAGCCCCTTAGTGAAGATTGCCTTTAATTAGCAACAAGTCTAATATAGGAGTGCCAAAAATTATGATCTTGCATACCTGTATCATTTTTATGGAAGTCGGATGTGCTATGATCTCACATCCCATGAAAATCAATACGGGTAAGAGAGGAAGCAATACTATCATTACAAACATGCGTATTATTCTGAACAAATCTTTGTTTCCCTTATTTTTACTCCTTTTCTTATCCATTTTAATCCTCCGCTCCTTTGTTGTTCGTTCAATAAAAAGAAAAAAGGAAAAAATTTTAAAAGATTGTTTGCACCCGATGTCCTTTTTAGTCAGAATATCAGTGCTACCGTTGCATACTCACCGCTTCCTGAATAAGAGCGTACCATAAAGTAGAGTGTTCCAGAACCTGATGCAGGACCTGCGATCTCCTGCGCCCAACTGGAGTATCCGCGTGCATCGTAACTGCTTGTTGTAGGTGGTGAATTCCATCTGATGTAGAGATCAAAGTCATTACCGTCAGGACCTGAATTGAATGCGTATCTATCACCCGCTATATCCCATTTTCTTCACTACAGGTAGACACCGTATCGTTGTGGACCAGTTCTAATGTCCCGTTGGGATCTATCCTATAGACTCCTTTTTTAATTAACTCTTCCACTCCGCTTAAATTTATGTATCCTTCTCCCATCAACCCTCTTCTAATCAAGTCCTCCTTTACTGCCTCGTCTTCTATCCTGAACACTGGTCTTTTTTCTGGTATGTTTGGTAGTTGCATATAATTTAAAATAACAATCGAAACTAAAAAAGCAGCAAGCAATGCTGATATTACCGCAATTGCTGACAATATCTTAATTTCTGATATTTCTTCCTTATCCCTGCGCATCTTATGAACTGAAATAATGGATGAAATGGATATTGCACCGTATATTGCTGATATTACTGCGAATGCTAGTAATATCTTAGGGTCTATCACATTGA
The DNA here is from genome assembly GCA_030019325.1 of archaeon. Lineage (GTDB taxonomy): Archaea > Halobacteriota > Syntropharchaeia > Alkanophagales > Methanospirareceae > ANME-1-THS. The sequence continues at coordinate 3,727 of JASEFB010000021.1, forward strand.
GGGAAAAAATAAATAGCGTAGCAAATAACGCCGCTATTAGTGCAATTGCTAGTAACAGTGTCTTAATGTTTCTCATCTCATCACCTCTCAGGGCTGACACCAGGTTGTTATGTAATACATATTATTCTCTGTTCCATGTGTTTCTTCCATTGGAGACTCTGCCCAGAATACTGTAGATATTGCACTATTCCAATTTACCCATTGGTCGTCCTGTTTTTTTAGTATTTATAAAGCGCCCCTCCTCGGCGCTCTCATCCGTAAGTAGAATGGATGAGCATAAAATACCTCCCTTCTGCTTTCGTTTCCTACCTTTTATTTCTTTTTTCATACCTTTACCTCCCTCTCAACCAAATATCAAAAAACCTCAATCAACACCCAACACAAATAAACTAAAAAGTATCCCGAGAAGTATAGCGACCAAAAGAGACACTTTTGTCCCACGCGATGCAAAATAACCCACTAATCCACCAAGTAGTATGTAGGGGTTCAAGATGACTACACCCGAAGTTATCAATCTTACCCATCTTGTTACAAAATAGGGATCAGGAAAGTCAGAGAGAAAATCAGCATAGGCAAGAGAAAGAGGAATTAAGAAAATGCCAGAAAGTATTGATGCAATTTTATCTTTTGTTATATATCCATAAGCTATGATAAGTGATATAAAGATGCCATGAATTATAGCTCCTGCGTGAGGTTCTAAGGAAGGGCGAAGCCTTCCATGAATCATATATGTCAAAATCATATATGTCAACGACAGTGCGAGAGGAAGCAATAGTATCATTGCCAACCTGCCTATCATCCTGAACAATTCTTTCTTCTCCATATTTTTACCTTACTTCCCTTTTTTGCGCTCCTCCTCGGTGCTGAGCCCCTTCATGGGTTTGCACCACGCAGGGGGTACCCTTTCCGATTCCTTCCTTTCCCTTTTTCTTCACACCTTTCATCTTTATTTACTTTAAAAGTAATATAAAAACTTTTATTGGTGTTATTTATAATAAACTATTACTGATATTGTTAAAAATAAGCAATATTTCTATCATCTATATTTGTAATTCCAAATATCAAAAGGTTAGAAAGGTGTGTTAGGGAATATGTAAAAATTCGTTATGTTATCACCGCGACCGCCTCTCCACATTTGGGACATTTATTCTCCGATGTAAGGTAGTAACTCACCACATCAAATCCATATCGTTTGATTATCAGTTCACCGCAACTCGGGCAATAGGTATTTTCGTAGGGATGCCCGGGGACATTGCCGAGATACACATAATTCAACCCTTCTTCTTTTCCTATCGCCCATGCCCGCTCCAGTGTTTCAACAGGTGTCCTTCCTTTGTAAAGACCGAGTTCAAGCGACTTATAAGCTGGATAATACTGCGTTACGTGCCAGGGCGTGTTCTCTCCCGTGCCTTTCCTGATTCTCGACGCTATGCTTCTCAAGCATTCCGCATCATCATTCACGCCCGGTATAATGAGCGTTGTAACTTCAACATGAACTCCCTTTCCCTTCGCTTCCTTTATATTCCGCCATACTTTCTCAACATCTGCGCCACAATAGTTCAGCACCGCTTCCTTACAGCCCTTTACATCTACATTCATCGCATCTAACCCGTGCTCTACCAGCAACCTGAGGGCACCAGAGCTCATATACCCATTAGTCACGTAGGTATTGTAGTAGCCCTCTTTTTTAGCGAGTACAAACACATCAAGCGAGTATTCAAGAAGCAGTGTTGGCTCGTTGAAGGAAATAGAAGTCCCCTGGCATCCCATTTCTCTCACTAATTGCACCAATCGCTCTGGCGAGATATAATTACAAACTTTTTGGGAAAAAGTTTGTTTGCTAATCTCCCAATTCTGGCACCAAGGGCAGGAGAAATTACAGCCATGACTCCCAACCGTTAATGCTCTGGTTCCGGGGAAGAAATGGAAGAAAGGTTTCTTTTCTATTGGATTGGCACTTATCGAGGAGATATCGCCATATTCGAGGGTATAGAGTTTCCCCTCTATATTCATCCGTGTCTTACAAAATCCTAACCCGCCGACAGCAATCTCGCAGAACCGCTCACAGGTTTTGCATCTCACTTTTTTCCCTGCTTGCTCATATAACACCGCTTCTTTTACACAGTTTGTGCTTTTCATCCAACCCTTTCTTATGGACCAGTATATTAGGTTATAAATACGATCACAAATGAAATAATAATAGAGAAGTATTTTGAGAAATGACAAAGCGAATTATTCCTTGCCTGGATACCACGTTAGATGAGCAAGGTAGAGCAGTTGTGGTTAAGGGTATAGAATTTGAGAATCTCCGCTATGCAGGTGACCCGGTTGAACTCGCCATGAGATACGATGCGCAGGGAGCTGATGAGCTCGTTTTCCTCGACATATCTGCCTCGTATGAGCGAAGGGATACAATGACCGCAGTTGTCGGGAAAATAGCAGAGCACGTGTCCATTCCCCTCTCTGTAGGTGGGGGGATAAAGAGCATAGAGGATTTTGAAAGGGTCTTCGATGCCGGTGCTGATAAGGCAGGGATAAATACCGCTGGTGTTAAAAATCCCAAGCTCATAAAAGAAGCGGCAGAACGATTTGGCAACGATCGCATTGTGGTTGCGCTTGATTGCAAACGAAAGTTTGAAGATCTAACAGAAGGGGAAGTGGACAAAACACCGGTACAACTGGAGGACGGCAAAAAGGCTTGGTATGAAGTTATAATTTACGGTGGACGCGAACCTACGGGAATTGATGCAATAAAGTGGGCGAAAGAGGTGCAGGCGCTTGGGGCTGCTGAAATATTGCTGACTTCAAAAGATAGAGATGGGACAACCGCGGGATATGACATTCCTATAACAAAAGCAATTGCTGAAGCTGTGGACATTCCTGTGATCGCCTCCGGTGGCGCGGGGGATGTAGAGCATATGTATGAGGCTTTTGTGCACGGTGCAGATGCATGCCTCGCAGCGAGTATTTTCCATTATGGGACGTATACGGTAGGTGAGATAAAGGACTATTTGAGGAAAAAAGGGATTCCCGTGAGACGTTGAGCTTCAAATGAGGTGTAAGAGATGTTAGAGAAGTTAAGTAGCTCGCTGAAGGAAACGCTTCGGAAGATAGCGATGGCGAATAGGATAGACAAGCAAACGGTTGATGAGATCGTGCGAGACATTCAGCGGGCACTGATACAGGCAGATGTTAAGATCTCTCTGGTGAAAGAGATCTCGAATCGCATACGGGAACGCAGTTTGAAAGAGAAATTGGTGTTAAACCCGAGAGAACATGTGATAAAGGTGGTATATGAGGAGTTGGTAAGAATATTGGGGCGGGGTGTCGAAGTTCCTTTAGCGCCGCAGCAAATAATGATGGTGGGGTTGCACGGCTCTGGGAAGACATCATCGTGTGCGAAACTTGCGCGGTATTTTCAAAAGAAAGGTTTAAAACCAGCGGTTATCTGTGCTGATGTGTACAGACCGGCAGCATCTGACCAGCTCAGGCAACTGTGTGAGAAGATAGGCGTTCCCTTTTATGATGGTGCAAATCTGCCAGCAGGGAAGAAGGTGACGGAGATAGTAAAGGCAGGAGTAAGAGGATTTGAGAAGCACGACATCAAGATCATAGACACTGCGGGGAGGCATGCTCTGGAGAAGGAGATGATCGATGAGATAAGGGAGATAGAAGAGATGATGAAGCCAGAACAGCGGTTTCTTGTTCTGGATGCGAGCATAGGGCAGCAAGCATCGGTACAAGCACGGGCGTTTGATGATGCAATTGGAGTTACTGGCATTATTATAACCAAGATGGATGGAACCGCAAAGGGCGGTGGAGCGCTTTCTGCTGTGTCAGAGACGAGTTCAGGAGTTGCATTTCTAGGCACGGGGGAGAAGGTCGATGATTTTGAGAAATTTGAATCTGCTAGGTTCATCTCCCGGTTGCTCGGGATGGGCGATATAAAGTCTTTGATAGAGATGGCGGAGGAGAGTTTGAAACCAGAAGAGGTGGATGTTGACCTCTTAAAAGGGAAATTCACGCTCAAAGATTTGTATAAGCAGTTAGAAGCAGTGAAGAAAATGGGGCCTTTTCAGAAGTTGATGCAAATGCTGCCGTTAGGCGGACTTGACATTGATCTCGATGACCAGATGTACCAAATTACAGAGGATAAATTGAAGAAATTCAAGGTGATGATGGATTCAATGACCGAGGAAGAGCTGAACGAGCCGAAGATCATAGGGGGATCGAGGATAAAAAGGATTGCGAGGGGTTCCGGCACAACAACTGCGGAGGTAAACGAGCTGATAAAATATCATAAGGTGATGCAAAAGATGATGAAAAGTCTGGCGTCGGGAAGAGCGAAGATACCGATGATGAAAGGGATGTCAATTGGTAAGATGATGAAGAAGATGAAGCAATAAAGGCCAAACCTCCCTTATCAACCCTCCCTACCAAAAAAAGTTCTGGAGGACCACAATTCTTCAATTTACGCTTGCATTTTGCAATTACTACAACACCTTCACATCTCCAACCGTTATCCCCTTCTCCTCTTCCACAACTTCTCCCACGATTTTACCCCCGGTTATACGAATTGCCTTGCGCTCCTCGTTTTTTGGAATGACAACGGCAAATCCCATTCCCATATTGAACGTCTTATACATCTCTTCATCTGCGATGTTACCCTTTCCCTGAAGGAACTCGAAGATCTCATTGGGCTCCAGTGGCTCATATATAGCGAAGCCGAGGTCAGTGATTCTTCCCAGTTTCAAAAAGCCGCTGCCGGTTATATGCGCCAAACCGTGTACTTCACATCGCTTCAAGAGCTCTAAAACCTCTGTATAGATACGCGTTGGCGTTAGCAACTCTTCACCTATACTTCTCGCAGAATTGGGTGGGAACGGTTCATTATAATCCAACCCTGCTCCTTCTATCACTTTCCTCGCAAGTGTTAATCCATTGCTGTGGATTCCTGAACTTTTCATCCCCAGTACCAGGTCGCCCACTTCAATCTGCTCGCCTCGTATCACCTTGTCTTTCCTCACATATCCAACACACGTTCCAGAAAGGTCTAAATCGTTTACCACTTCTGGTAGTATCGCCGTTTCACCACTCACAATATAAATATCAGCTATTTTCGCGCCTTCTTCCAATCCTTTACCTATCTCCGCTGCAATCCGCTCGTCTGGCTTTTCCATCGCGAGATAATCAACAAAAGCAAGAGGCGTCGCACCTACGCAGTAAACATCGTTTACATTCATCGCAATGCAGTCGATACCGATGGTATCCCATTTGTTGAGCTTGGCGGCAATGAGCACCTTCGAGCCAACGCCATCAGTGGAAATAGCGAGGAGATGCTGTGTATCAAAAGGGAGTTCTAAAAGACCAGAAAAACCTTTTAAATCCTTTTTTCGCTTTATCTCTGCTGAGAGCGCTTTTACCACATCGTGTTCCCTTTTTATATCCACGCCCGCCTTTGCGTATGTCCACTGCATAGAAAAGAAGAGCTAGTTCTGATAAGTTAAAGTTTATGAACCATTCAGAGGACTAAAAGACAGGATGAAAACAGTGAATATCTTAAAACTCTAAATCCCCTGGTACCTCGATCCCCATGTTTATCGTTACCTCTGCGATATCCTCGCAATACTTCGCTATTTTTCCTAAACTCTCCAATATAGAAAGAGCGTGTATCTTGTCTGTAACACTCCAGTCTTCGGCCAAAATTCGCTCATTTAGTGCCTTAACCGTACCAATCAGCATATTTGCATCCCTTATCGCTTCATTCGCCTTCTCTATATCCATGGGTGAGAGAGAAGCCAGAGTCTTGGTGAAGAGGTTTTTCGCACCGGTGCCGAGTTCTTTTATGCCGTTAATCTGTACCGATGAAGTAATCATCATGGCATTCTTTGCTATGTTCTCTAAATGGTCGCCCATCCGCTCCATGTTCTTCACTATAATTCGGTATCCAAGACTATCTCGACGTCTGCCCACACCTATCTTCTTCGCAAGTTCGGGGTCACTCATCGCTGCCTTAAGCTGCCGAACAATGAGCAAATAAAATCTATCTATCTCGTTATCCCTCTCTATAACATCCTTTGCGAGGTTCTGGTCTCTTTCATCAAGTGCAGCAATCGCATCTTCTTGCATCGATAAGATTATCTTCGACATACTTTGTATCGCATCTTGGAGCGTGAAGTCTTCGTATTTCAAGAAACTTTTGAGCACCATCTCCTTCGAAGATTCACCAACAACCTCCATGCCTATCAGCCTCTTTCGCACTTCCTCCTTTATCCATTTTCTTTTCTCGGCATCAAAGCCGCCAGGGGATAACAGTCGTATGACATCATATCCAATGAGGTAATGAGCGATAAGATACCTAAAGTTGCCCTCGAGGCTCTCTTTTTCAGATAGAACGAGTTCAGCGCTTTTTATCTCCTCTTTCTTTCCCTTCATAGGCCTCATGAGGAGAGCGTTATCACTACGCTGAATTAACGAGAGCTCATCTCCCTGCTTTACACCCACCTCTCGTGCCCATTTTATGGGAAGAGAGATCGTAAGAGTAGAGCCACCGGTCAGCTGTATTTTTCTCCTCTCCATTTTCATGCTCTTTCCTCTGTGTGCTTCTATATATTCGAATGTAATATATATAAAAGTACGGGCAAGGCATCGGATTTTTATAAAATCAATTCCTACATTTTAAAGGGGATAAGTAATGGAAGGAGAAGACTACATTCCGAGATACGAGTATGAGCGGTTAGAGAGCGAATATCGGAGATTAAGAAGGAAATATGAGGAGACTGAAGCATATAAAGAGGATTTAGAGCGGCTTGTTTCAAAATCGAGATCCCCGCCATTAGACTGCGGATTCGTGGTTGAGAAGCTTGAGGATAGTGCTATTGTGAATTTGAATGGTGCATTAAAAGCTTTACCCTACGGGACGCTTACCGGGGAAGAGATAGAGGAGCTACAAGAGGGGAAATACGTTTTCGTGGGGCGCATCCCTGACAGGAACAACCCAAGTGGGTTTACCATAGGCATCACGAAGGTGTATGACCGGATGGTGGATTTAGAAGTTGGCGAGGTAGAAGAGCTGAGGAAGGAAGAGGATGAGGAGAGATGGATAGCTGAAATATCCACTGGAAGAGGACGTGGCAGGATATATAAAAGGCTGGAAGAGAAAGAGAAGGATGCGATAAGAGAAGGGATGAAGGTAGGCCTCCTGCCCGGTACGTTTGATATCATGAAGAGTTACAAGACGAAGGAATACTCGCGCTATGAAGTCACGAAGAGCCCGGGGGTGAGCTTTAATGATATTGGGGGCTTGAAAGGGGTAAAACAGGAATTAATAAAGAGTATTATTCTTCCAATGGTAAATCCTGATGATTACTCACGATACGGAGAGTGTTCACGAAGGCTACTTATGTATGGTCCGCCGGGATGTGGAAAAACGATGTGTGCGAAGGCATTAGCATCTGCACTCCCTAACTGTGAATTTGTAAAGGTGGGTGCGGGAGAGCTTTTCAGCATGTGGCTGGGTGAGTCAGAGAAGAATGTGCGGATGGTGTTCAAGGCTTCGAACGATAAACTGGAGGAAGGGGAGAACGACTATGGTGTAATCTTCTTTGATGAGATCGATGCGTTAGCGCAGGAGAGGGGCATGTATACAGGGTCGTCAGGTGCACCGGAACGAGTCACCGGACAACTACTGGACATTTTAGATGGGTTTTACGCCTTGCATCCCCACCTCACCGTGATAGGCGCAACAAACAGGTTGCATCTTATCGATTCCGCGTTCAGGTCGAGATTCGACAAGATCATAGAGGTTCCAAAGCCTGATAGAGAAGCCGCGTATTCAATTGCCTCTATTTATTCTAAAAAAATTCCCATTGACTACTACCTGATAAAGGAAAAAGCGGGGGATGATGAAGCGAGGGCGTATCTCGTGGAGGAGATCATCAATTACATGTATAATAATCAGTATGTCGAGACGGAAATAGGGAGAATAAAGCGGGAAGATACAATAACAGGGCGGTTCATCGCACAGATATTTGGCTATGCACGGGATAAGGCGTTAGAAGAGAGAACCATGCTGATGTTGAGGAAGGGAACTATCAGCAACGCTGAGCTGAAGAAAATGTGGGAGAAGGAAGGAATTGCGGAGATATTAGATGCAGGATATAGGGCCGATGATTTGCTTACGAGATATAAGCACATGGAAGAGATAGGTGTGAACCTGAGGCACTTAAAAGAGGGGTTTGATAGGTTTGTGCAGAGAAGAGCGGAGGAGATATTGGCGTCGGGCTATGAAGAGATGCCTGAGGAAGACACAGGAATGCATTTCTAAAAAATGGAACGGGTGGATTTGTGCAGATGGCAAGGCCTGGAACATGAATTCAGAGTGGGCATAAGTTCTGAATCACCCGGATTGTACCGGTATGCGAGATTTTATCATGTGGACGAAGTAATACACGCACTTGAGAATTACACGTTTTTTGACGGATCAAGTGCAATATGCTCGAAGATGCACAGACGGAACGATGGCTTTTTGAGAAATGGTTCACGAATTTACATCTGCACAGGTGGGCACCTCGAGATAGCAACGCCTGAGTGCAGAGACGCATTTGAGGTGCTCAGATATGACAAGGCAGCAGAGTTGTATATGCAGATAGGCGTGGAGAAAGCAAACGAACGATACCGGGAGAAATTGAGGAAACGGGGAAGTAATTTCGCATATATCCAATGCTGGAAAGCAAACGTCGAGATAGACAAGCGGTATAGCAGGGGCACGCACGAATCATATATGGTGGAAAGGAAGAATTTTGTTGGCAAAGAGAATTTACTCCTCCCGTTTTTGATACTTCGTAAGATATTCTTTGGCGCTGGGGGCTATGTAGCGGATAAAGAGGGAATAAAATATGTACTATCGCCCAAAGCGATGGTTTCTCGGCGGATCTTCACTGAATCACCTTCGCAGTGGCCGATTTTATCCACGAGAGACGAACCATTGAGCACAAAGGATAAGTATCGTGTACATGTTACCTCGGGTGAAGGAGTTCGTTCTGAGGTCACAAGGCTGCTCAACAATGCCATTACTTCTTATGTGATAGATGCGATAGAGTCAGGGAAAATCACGCACGTAGAGGATATCTGGAATCCACTTCAGACATTCAAGGATATTTCAGAGAACACGGAAGGAGATTGGAGGATTAAGTTGATGAATGGGAGGACGGAATCCGCCCTTGATTATCTTATGACTCATTATGTTGAGGCGATCGAGAAGCTATTTGAGGAGCGAGAAGTGTCTTATTGGGACAAATACGTTCTTGACACCTTTAAGCGGGTTTGCGCCAAGTTTGATCAGGGGTTGCTTGAAGACCCATACATTTTTCGTCGTATAGAATGGGTCATGAAGTTATGGGTGATAACGAATGGGATAGACGATTTTGAGTATAAGTATAATCCAAAAGGGAAATTTGATTACCGGAGCATGTATATGATGGATGAGCGGATGGAGAAGGAGATAGCAGCATCGTTCGATTTTACCAATCTCTGTGATTACGACTTATACGAGTGCGTTGCTGATAGGATAGGGGTGGAACGAATACTAACCGAAGAGGATATAGGAGACGCGTTACTCTTTCCGCCGAAGAATTCAAGAGCCGAGCTAAGGGTAAGACTTGCGTCTGAATTTGAGAATGCCGTGCTTAGTTGGAATAAGATAACGATAAACAAGGAGCCCAAGGTGAAGATAGATGTGAGCAGACCGAGCAATGAGGAGTATGCGAGGCTGTTTGAGCGGTATCCGGAGCTCGCGCGAATGCCAAGTGCGGTAGTGATATTCTTCCGAGAGCGAGGAAGAGGGGAAGGAACAAGACAGGTTCTCGTGCGATTGCTTGCAGAGGAGGAGGACATAAGAGGGTGGGAGGAGGAGATAAGCAGGGAAATAAGAAATAGAATCGTTAGAAACCCCTACTTGGATTATTTGTTGTATTCTAATAGCAAAACGTTCCGGTTTGATGAACTGGATGGCTGGAATGAGGAATCAATAAAGAAGAAAGTAGAAGAGATAAGCCAAGAAGAGAAGAAGGATAAGGAAGAGTAGAAGGGATATATTGATATTCTGCCCGGATCTGGGAGCTTGATAAAGAACGAACGATGTAGGGGAGATGTAGGTGCCGAGGGTAGGGACAGAAGATAAGATACGAGGAATAGAGCAGGAATATCCCGTGAGTGCGAGAGCGGGTTTAAATCCTTCGGTGCTCGTTAATGCTGCGATTCAAGGTTTAAAAAGGCAAAGATTTTCAAGAGACGTGCAGTGGGACATTATTATGGAAGTATCGCAGGAGCTGTACGAATCGAGAATAGCGTCTTCATTTGGTGAGAACGGCTGTCGGATTTATAACGATATGGGGCATCTTGAAATAGCGACACCCTCTTACAATAATCCTTTTGATGCAGTGGCATACGATAAAGCATCAGAGATATATGCCTTTGTGGGGTCACGGGAGGCGAGTTTATCGTTAAAGGAGAAAGTGCTCATCCATAAGAATAATGTTGCCAATTTCTTCACTCCTCCTGAAAGTGGCAGGTGGAAAGGGAAAGGGAAAGGGAGAAAGATAAAGACCAATACATACGCTACGCATGGAAATATAATAACAAAACGGGCGGCATGCAAAGATTGGAGTCTTGTAGAAAGAGCGCTCATACCCTGGGTCGTTACGAGGATATTATTCACCGGATCAGGAGATGTTGTTTCCGGCGACACCTTTGGGAAAGAGGGTGTAAAGTTCGTTATTTCACCCAGGGCAATATTCGTTGTTCAAAAGTCGTCCCTTTCTACTACCTCGAGAAGAGGCATCCTGAACACGAGAGACCAGCCCCATGCTGCGCATCACTACTGGCGCCTGCACGATATTCATTACGAGGCGCTTCGTTCTGAATATGCAATCTTCTTGCGCGATATTGCGCAAGCGCTGGTCGTTCGTGCCTTTGAGTTGGGGTATCTGCATGATGCACCGGAGCTCGAAGATCCGGTGAGTGCCTTCAAGAAGATAGCACGGGATACACAGGAATGCGACTGGGAGATACAATTGAAGAACGGAGAGAGAACAGATGCGGTATCCATTTTGCAGTTTTATCTCGCTGCGATCGAGAAGATGCAGGAATCTGAAGGCGGAGAGAGGAGTAACTGGGATGAAATAGGACTAAAAGGGTTAAAGGAACTGATAGAGGACTTAGAAGCCCGAAGCCTGGAAAAGTATGTGGATGGCATCGAGTGGGTAACGAAACTGGCGTTGCTTGTAAATTATGAGCCAAAAAGCGCTCTTGAAGGAATGGGTATATGTAACCAGTATGCATTGGTGGATGAGAGTGTGCTGTATTACCTTGGTGGCGAGCGGGGGAGTATTAAGCCCTTACAGGGCTTACGGGTAAACCCTTACAGAGCCCGCGATTTCGGGATGGTAAGGGCGGAGCCCCTGCATGGGGCAGAGCCTCACAGTGATTGCCTTTTCAATCCAAAGGAATCATTAGCATTCGCAGCGAGAAAATTGCCGCAGGTGGATTGGTCTTCTCTTTCAGAAAGAGTAAAATATGCGTTGAGTAATGCACCTGAGCAGACGAGAGAATTTTTTAAGGCTGAGATGTTGAAGAGATACGGTTCGCATGTAAACCACGTGAGCTGGTCAACGATGGTGCTCGACGAAGCGAGAATAATAGTGGATGAACCATTTATGTTGAACAAAGAGGAGATAGGTGGTGAAATGAAGGAGGGCATGGAATTAGAGGACATTTTAGCGGCAGCGAAGAGCTTATATCCGGGGAAGGTGATTTTTTAACAGCTGAATGTTAGTTTCACGATGAATATGGAAAATAATAAATAGGAACAAAGCCAAATTGTTAGTAAGGGTGCTTGTGAGGTAACTGGGGGGATGAGATTAAAGTGAACAGCGATGTTTTTGAAGGAAGAATGGAGGAAGTAGAGGGGGTAGAAGAGGAAGAGGACGAGGTAAAGGAAGAAGAGATAGAATACGGCGGTGAAGAGAAGGCTAAAGAGATGTCAGGCATAATGGAGCGATTGAAGAAGAGGGAGAAGAAGGAGAAAGCCGCCGATCTGGTAAGTAAATTGAAAGGGAAGAAGAAGTTGAATAAGAAGATCATGCCCTATGAGATCTATGCAACTTCGGGGGAGTGAATTAAGGGGTGATTGAGAAGTTCGACCAGAGGGATATATATGCGAACCATGTTCGGATATATCGCCAAATTGGAAGGATATACGAACCAAGTTCGGATATACGACGTTATACGCAATCGGCTTAGTTGGTCTTTGAGAATCTATCGAAATATAAAAGGAAAGGAGAGTTAGCGAATATGGATATCATGACAATATTAATGTACTCTCAATATTTTTGGTTGGGATTTTTTTAGCCTTAGTAGTGCTAAGAAAAAGAAGAAATATATTTCTTATAGCAGGGACAGTGTTAGCAGCAATCAGCTTTGCAATGTTCATCCTATATTTTATATACGCAGGTCCCGAAACTTTTGGAATGTTATGGATTTTATTTGCTTCGCCGATAATTTTCATAATCTCTCTTATTTTGCTTATCATTGGTATGATAAAAGAGCGATAAATAGGCTTAAACCCCAGTCGGTTCTTTCATGCTGAGATACAATCTGCTCCACCATATAACGCTTAAAGGTTGGATAACAATAACAGATACCAGTAAGTTTACCCAATATCCAATATATGGTATAGTACCCAAGATAATACCAGCAACTACGGCTACCACGATTAATATAAGCCAGAGCAAAAAGACATCGAGTTTGTGTGCCATGAAAAATTTAAAACCCCGCTTAACACCCTCAACCGCTCCAAGGCCACCTATAACAACCGCGTACGGTGGAAGAGCGAACATTATGCTTACAATGAGCATATAGAAGAGCATTATCATGAATCCTAAAAAGAGCGGTGCAAATGCTGCCATATTCGTTACATCAGGTGGTGTTTCTGTAATGGCTGGAAGCAGATATACCACGCCGGGGATCAAGAACACAACACCCGCGAAAGCAATTAAACCAACGATAATGGTGGCAAAGAGCAGACTTATGAATTTTCTTCGTCCGTAATCAGTCATGTCAGAGAGGCTCGTTCTCCCCTTTTCCGTTGCCTCTTTCGCCATGCCAATTGCGCCCGCGGTGAAAAACGCGTTTATGAGTAGCACTAAAATTATCGTGATGATGACCGCAGCGATGATTATATCTATATGTTGAAGGAATTGCGGCAGAAGTTGTTGAATAACCTCGGGAGGGATCTCACCAGAATCGGTAAGGTAGGGCACCACGGAGGGCAATAGAGGACCTACCGCCACAATGATGGCACCACCGATGATGATAACTGCCACGATAAAGGTTAGTATCAAACTAAACACAAAGGGTAGACAGATAGTCAAATTCTTCTTCCATGTATTAAATCCGTTGCTGAGTAGAGCGCCGAGTTGTTCTCCCATGTTGCCTATCGTTAATATCAAATCTTCGGAGTATAAAAAACTAATCGTTCTGTTCCTTCAGTTCCTTTAACTTATCAATCCCATTTTGGCTCAAATTGTAAGTCATCCCGCCAGACGTTGGATGCTGAATAATATATCCTTCTTCGACGAGGTTCTTTAACGCGATCTTCCCTAATCCCCTAAGATCTTTTCTCAAGCCTTTGAGTATTGTCTCTTCTTTTGGATGTGCGTGTTTCGAGAATTTAACTTTAGAGTACAACGACAAAAGAACTGCTATTTCTAACTCCTCAGTTATTTTCCTTTTTGCCATTTTATCATTTAGAGGTGGTGTCGTGTCCCTTCGCCTTCGCTATCTTTGCGTGTCTTTTCATGTTTATTACTTCAAACTTGTGGCGTTTAAGCACAGGATGATGAAGACGCAAAGTTTATCAAGGGTGAGGTTGAACTTATGTTGGCTGGAGGTGAATTTTAACCAATGATGATACACCACCAATAATTTTATATTAAACGCGGCTTTGCAACTTTAATTTGACAAAATAACTACTAAAAACGCAGCAGCAGGTTTATATATGGGTAAAATAAAAGAGATAAACAGGACTATAAACGTAGTTCCTCGTGTGGTGCAACCAAAAATGGGAGCTAAAAACGCAGCATTTCCAACACAAGCTCAAGCACTGAAGAAGAAAGTAGTACCGGAAGAAAGGGGATACGAGCTGTTGGAATTTTTGGAGGATAATGAAGGGCTGAGTGTTAATCAGATTTCAAAAAAACTTAATTGGGATTCCAATTTGGTGAATTATTGCGTGTCGATGTTGGAAAATAAGGGTCTGGTCAGGATAAGAGAGGAAATAGAAAACAACGAGCTACAAGAGAAGATTTACGTAAACAAGGAAGTAGGAATCAGAGAAATGCTGAACATGGCTGAGATTGATCCAAGGGTGTTAAAAGATTTTAATGTTTAACAGAGAGCAGTAATTGCATACACAATAAGGAGAAAGAGACGGTAGTTTCGGTTTATCTTCGTCATAAGGAACATAAAAAATCCTTCTTTATCTTATTTGCACAGAGATGCGCAATTCGTATTGGTTCAGGTAATTTGTGTTTGTGAACGCACTTTTTTATCAGCTTCAATGCGGTTTTCAGCGATATTTTATGCCCTGGTGCTATGATTATCGGTTTACAGCCCTTTTTACTCTTAAGATAATAGCCAACTTCTTTACCCTGGTAGGTTATTATACGCGCTTCCCCTTCTTCATTTGGCACCTCGCCAGTGCCACACAAGAGATTCTTTGCCACGCCTATCGTTGCAATGTCTAAGATAACCCCTACATGCGTGGCTAACCCTGCAAACCGTGGATGGTTTATTCCACAGCCATCGATTACTAAAAGCTCAGGCTTGGTTTTCAGGGCGTGGAAAGCGTTTATTATGGCTGGCGCTTCTCTAAATGAGAGAAGCCCCGGGATATAAGGGAAATCCACGGGCATCAGCGAGTAAGAATACTCAACAAGCTTCATAGACGGGTATTCGAGGACCACAACCGCTGATATTATTTTCCCCTCTTTAATTCCGTTTTCCGCTTTTGATTTTGCTTGGTATAAAAAAGCCTGGTCCGCACCTGCGATTAATTTCAGGTCTTCCAGCCTAAGTTTATCTTCTATTACCGCTTGTGATGCGATCTCTTCCTGTATGCGATACAGTTCTTCAGTGTTTCTCATTTAGCACAAGAATTTATACGGTTCATGGCGCACTGAGCTGATACACCCCTAATATCCCTGTTCCGATGAATTGTATTGCAATTGCCGCAACTAATATTCCTACGACACGGCTCAATACTTCTGAACCCACCTTCCCCATTATATCATATACCCGCTCTGATTGCCCTAACAAGAGCCGTGTTGCGATGATCGCGGTGAAGATAGCAAAAAGGACGATTTCAATCCCGGAAGATTGTATTATCACCATAACTGCTGTTATAGCGCCGGGACCGGCGAGCAATGGAGTGCCTAACGGAACTGCCCCTACCCCTGCTCCTAGTTCTCCAACCACGCCACATTTATGCTCACCTCTTAAAAGATCGAAGGAAATGAGCAGAAGGAGGATACCACCTGCGATCATAAAGCTATTGAGACTGATGCCTAACATATCCAAAAGAAGCTTTCCGAGGAGTGCGAAGAGGAGAAGGAGAATCGTGGCAACGATGACTGCATGATTGAGTTCCTTTTTCCGCTCCTCTTTCCGCATACCTTTCGTTATCGCTATAAATATCGGAATAGTGCCTGGCGGGTCCATTACCACAAAAAGGATGATAAACGCCTTTACCATTAACAACCCAAGATTCGGATTAAAATCCATAATATCTTTAAGATGCTGGGAACTGTAAAAAGGTATGTGGACACATCATAGAGTAAGAAGCATGAAGAGAGAGAGATTAATGTTCGACGATATCGGGAGTTATCCATTACCCGAGGGTATAACAAAGGAATGGATAAAAGAGGCCTTTACCGCTGTCGAAACTCCATCCTACAAAAGTAAGCTCTACAAAGTAATACAAGATGCAATGTGGCAAAAACTAAACGCCGGCGTTGAAATTCCCAATTATCCGCAATTTCAGAACATGCTCACCCAGTTCAGCGAACCAATCATGGATGGGAAACGAACGGAAGCTCCGCTGCTTATAAAAGAAGAAGAGGCGAGGATATCCGAACTGAACGCTTTAGAGGAATTGGCGGAGGAGTATAAGGAACAGAAAGGAGAAAAATTGAAGCTCCGAATATGCGTTACCGGTCCAATAGAGCTTTATTATAAGCTATTCACGCCACCAGTGTATATTGATGTGTTATCGAACCTTGCGAAATCCATAGGGAGGTTTGTAAAGCATGCGGTAGAAGAAGCGAGGAATTACGAGGTGGTATGCGCATCAATAGACGAGCCAAGCATGGGATTAGACCCCCGTATCGAAGAGGAGGGCATAATCACTGCACTTGAACTCGCCTCCGAATATGCATACCGAAAGGGCATTGATACACAAATACACCTCCATTCTCCTATTTTTTATGAGATTGTGTGCCAGGTTGAAGGGATAAAGGTGATAGGTGTGGAATCGGCAGCCCATCCTTCACTTTTGACGCTCATCGATAAAACACAACTTGAGGGCTATGATAAATTCCTTCGCATTGGCGTCTCAAGGACTGATATCCTCAGTATGGCTGCGGAATACGACGAACTACATCATACAAATGCATTTAGGGATAAGGGCGTTCTAGAAACTATAGTTATGGAATATAACAGTCCAGATAAAGTAAACAAACGTCTGGAGAAGGCTTATTCCCTTTTCGGAGAAAGGATAAAATATGCAGGACCGGACTGTGGATTAGGTCCTTTTCCCGATCAAGAACTGGCATTTATGGTTTTAAAAAATACCTCTGAGGGGATAAAGGCTTTTTATACCGATTTGAAACATAAACATCATTCTGTGTAATTAAACATATTTAACACCGAGCGGGCGGAATTGCGTATAACGTTTCGAGTGTATCTGAAGTTCCGAGCGAAGCGAGGAATTTGGGTGAGGGCGATAACCCGAACCAGATATACTCTGTTAGACGATAGTGCGAACGGAGGGGTTCAATTTTTAGTGTCCAACGATTCATTTTCTCCTCCTAATTTTTGGGAAAAACATCCCTACTTTTTTCTTATACTCTTTGTATTCATTACCAAATTCCTTTTCGAGGTTTCTTTCTTCCCAGAAAGATTCAATTACCAGACCAATAATCAGGATTGGAGCGATTAAACAAAGACAATAAAGGGCACCCCAGGTCAAAGACCAACCGACGAAGATACTAATAAAGCCAACATTTGCCGGATGCCTTATAACCTGACATTAAGGGTTTTATAGGCTACAACATCAGCAATCTATAATAATCCGCAATCAATGGGGCATTAATCCACTATAATCAGCCAAAAGCTTTATAGTCGTGTAGCCCTTATATAGGCTACATGGCAAAGACACGAATAAGGCGAGGATCTCGGGTATATGTGTATGAGCGAGAAAACTACCGAGATAGTTCAGGGAAGGTAAAACACCGTAACACCCGTTATTTAGGTGTAGAAGTGACAATAGGTGGGAAAACCCAGATAATTCCTCCGAAAAAACGCTTGAAAGATTTTGAGATCACGAAATCGGTGAGATATGGTGATATAGCAGTCCTTTACGGCCTATTCATCCAATACGGACTTATTGAGCTATTAAATGGATTAATTCCAAGAAGAGGACTGCCCGTAGGAGAAGTTTTTGCATCGCTTGCAACCAATCATATAATCGACAGAGAAACACTCAATAAGTTTTCCAGATGGTACCAGGACACTGCACTGGAAGAGTTCACAAAAATCGACGCTGACAAACTAAACTCCACAAATCTTTGTGCTGTGATGAAAACCTTCGGTAAAATAGGCCCAGAGGGCATAGTTGATGTATGCATTGAGCTGTTCAACAAAATAAAACAGCTTGAAGCAGAGCCATCTACATTGATTTATGACATTACCTCCACTTATTTTTATTCGCTAAAATTGCCTAAAGCCCGACCCGGTTACAATCGCGATGATAACAGCTTACCTCAGATAAACATCTCGCTGGTCGCTACAAAAAACAAAGGTTTGCCCGTTTTATTCAGAACCTACGAAGGAAACGTGACAGATGTGAAGACGATAGAACAGCTTATTGCCGATGTCAAGCGGATAAACTTCAAAATAGATGGAATAGTCCTGGGCCGAGGGATGACCTCAAAGAAAAATCTCATAGGGGGCGTCATGAAATAACTATATCAACTACCACTTATTGAAATTACATGCAC
>JASEFB010000227.1 GCA_030019325.1 archaeon
CTCTCTCCATCTTCACCGCCTCCACGCCTCTATGAAATCCAATTCCAATGTAGACATCCTTATCCATCTTCATGAAAAGTTGTTATCACAGCCTGGGCGGATAGTCCCTCTGCAATGAGCTTTGAGATTTCATTTGCACCTCTGTGCCCGTTCAGCACGGGTATAACATATTTACCATTCTCGTCTATGCATACCACCCACGGGTCTTCGGTCTTTTTCTTAGGCTCTATTGCCCTCACCACCACACCCATGGGGAGAACAGCGATGATGTTTTTCTTCTCTCTGAAACTTTCCCTTATCGCCCTGTAAACGCTTTCCACCTTTTCATCTGCGCTGTTGCAAGAGATCTTTTCTGAGCATATCAGCTCCACAATGAATCCTCTTTCCAAAAGATCGCTTTTTACCTTCTCTGCAATTACAACTGATTTCTGAGCAAGTGAAAAGATGGCAATCTTAGCGTTTTTGTTTAGTTCCTTAGATAATCCCAAATCCAAATACATACCAATACTACCAAACATGTGGGGCTCTGCCCCACCACCCCGCAAGCCCTGTAAGGGCTTATCCCAAATCCCAATACTACCAAATTTTTGGATTTTTGTATATAATAGGATTTTGAAATTACGCCAATACGTGTTGGGATTTGGAAATTGGGATTTACTTGGGATTTGGTAGTGTGGGGCTCCGCCCCACGACCCCGCAAGCCCTGTAAGGGCT
>JASEFB010000228.1 GCA_030019325.1 archaeon
CGCTTATCAATTCAAATATTGAATGTGTTAAGATCTTCCTGAACCCTTTCGAGTACAAAAACGATTTTAACGCTTTTTCCGCACTTTGTTGCGATTGAAAGCATGCCCACTCATAATCGCCCGATTCCAAGCTATTTTTCGCACTGGTTAAATCCTTCTTCGCCTGTTTTAGCCATCTCAAGGCTTCATTCAAATTGCCACTCATTTAATTAATTTACCTCCTTCAATTCATTCATCACGACACGGATCTTTAAATAACTTCTCGCGTGTTTGTATAGCTGATGTAAAAAACCACGAGATTTCACGAGATTAACACTAGAAGATGATACTACGCAGAAGATGTCAATTAGTTAGATTTGCATTTTATGTTTTACATCTTCATATTTTCTCGTGGTTAGCTAAACACGCACAGGGGTATAAACGATCCGAGAAGCGGGCAAATAGCGCCGTGACGGTGGCTTGCAACCGTGTACCTGACTGACTGAAAGACTCGCCGAAAACATTGAATGAGGAGCTGGTTGTGCATGGTCTGGCTAAACTGACGCGGTAGTGATGCTCGTTCAACCATTTATTAGCTAGGTGAGCACACCGGCGAAATAATTGCTCGAATTGAGCAACATTCTTGGCTACCGAAAATATTAGGTCGTGTCCCCCTTTTATCGACTTGAAAGAGAAGATGTAACAGATTATGCTACGCAAATTTTATAATGCC
>JASEFB010000229.1 GCA_030019325.1 archaeon
AAAATTTTTAGCAAACCCAGTGTAAGAAGCTGCATGAAGATGAGCAAAAGAAGCGAGGCAGTTCTTTGTTATAATTCCATCCATACTATCCCCGACACCCTCACCTCTGAGTAGTTTAAAAGCAAAATCACTGTCTCCTTCAAGCATTATGGTAGAATGATGGAATTCATGCCCCTTAAATCTTCTGCCTTTTGTCCCCAAGATACAATCCTTCCGGAATTCTCCCTCTACATAGTTTATGATTCTCCGTTCTCCAAATCTCACTGATCCTTTTATCACACCACACATCTTAAAACAATCACCCTTGTGGGACTCAGCCCCACGACCCCGCAAGCCCTGTAAGGGCTTATATTCGAGTTGTTCCATCAAATACATCAAGCCACCACATTCGGCATATATAACCCCGTAGTTATCGTAAAAGTTTTTTACGGCGTCGAGCATTTGTGTGTTCGAGGAGAGCTCCTCTGCATACAGCTCGGGAAAGCCACCCCCAATATAGAGGGCATCCACTTCTTCTGGAAGCCTTTTATCCCTTATAGGGCTGAAATATACGATTTCCGCACCTTCCAGAGTGAGTAAATCCAACGTGTCCTGATAATAAAAATTGAACGCCTCGTCAAAAGCCACTGCAATCCGTACTTTTGCCTCTTCTCTTCTATCCGAACGAAAGATACTTGACTCCGGCACCTGCTCTAAAGGTGCCGG
>JASEFB010000230.1 GCA_030019325.1 archaeon
GGGGCTCTGCTTCCAGTAAGCTCAAGCTGATGAGAGCATCTTTAAGTAGATATTCTTCCTCAATCGTTCGTTCCTCTAGTTTCTTTTGTAATGCTCGTCTTAATCTCCTTGCTTCTGATCTACTACAAAATATCTTTATTCCATCATCTTCTCTTTCTGCTTTCATTTTGTCATCAAAAAATTATAGGGGTTTTTATATTTATTTAACCCAGAACTCCTCAATCTCTCCCTTACTATCGTCTTCAGTTTTTTCCCCGGGAGTCTCAGAGTTTTTCCTTCTACCTTCACTCTGAGTTCGAGAAAAACGAACCTCTCCCATCCCTTATCAGTCAGTCCCCACAATCCTAACTCATCGTCAACCTTTTTCACTAGGTTCTGTTTTTTATAGCGATAGAGTAAACACGAGATATAACCAACTTCTAAATTCATCTCGTCAGCTAGTTCATAATTGGTTATTATCCCTCCCTTTCTTTGAAATGACCTTAGTGTTAAGTACTTTCTAAACGGAAATACACGATCTTTCATCTTCACCGCTTCTCTTCCCTTATTATCCTTACTTATAACAAGTTATAATAGCAACTTGTTATTAATGATAATTATAGAAGAATGTAGGCAGGATCGATCCATGATTGTGAGATTGTGGGGCTCTGCCCCACAATCTTAGAACTCTTAAAATCAAACATGTTGGTTTGATAACCAAACTA
>JASEFB010000231.1 GCA_030019325.1 archaeon
GGGAGAAGAACTGCAGAGAGTTTCTCATGGGATAATATCGCACGGATGACGATGGACGTGTACGGGGAGATTTTGAAATAAGGTGCCAACCGTTTTGCCCCTGAGATGACCGTTGCTCGGCACACTCACATTCGCTTAGTGTTTACCCTTCGTCTGTTCTCGAGAGATTTCCCTTTACCCATCTCACGCCGCAGAGGAAGGGTGTATTAATTCTAAGGGATTACGTTAGAAATTAGTAAGAAAATTACGCCAGAGTCAAATTAACGATTTCACCGGATACTAACTTTTATAATATCCTTCCAATATTCTTATAGTATTCTTCAGGTGGTATTGGAGGAGTAAAAAATGCCGAAGGTCTGTGTGGAAAAATGAAAGTTGGTAGAAGATTTCATTTCGATGCAGCACACTATTTACCGAAGTATAAGGGAAAGTGTGAAGAACTCCATGGACATACCTATACCTTAGATATTGTGGTGGAGGGGGAAAAGAATGAAGAAGGGATAGTCCTTGATTTTAACAAGTTAGAGGAGATTGTAAAGGAAAACATTTTGGAAGAATTAGATCACAAAAGTCTGAATGACCTGTTTGAAAATCCTACTGCTGAAAATATTGCATCTTGGATTTTTGAACAACTGGAAGATAAAATTAAGCCCTTACAGGGCTTGCGGGTAAGCCCCTCCGGGGCTTGCGGGGGCATGGGC
>JASEFB010000232.1 GCA_030019325.1 archaeon
CCTTCTGATACGACCTTATATTTCTGACAATAGACAGAGAGGTCCTCAAATATCTGTAACAACTTTTCCTTTTGCATCACAACTTTTTCTCTAAAGAGAAAACCTTGACTAAAAGAGAGAGGCACTTTACTCTACTCTTATTGCCGGTATCCAATCTGCGTATTTCTTCCCATTCGCATCAAACCTTTCTTTCTGCGAAGCGTTTTCCGTAAACGCTTTTCTAAAGGGTTTAAAGAACCCTTTACTAACAACTTTTTACCTTTTGGGGCTCCGCCCCACGACCCCGCATCGTGGGCTCTGCCCATCACGGGCTCTGCTCGTGCCCCCGCAAGCCCGGGAGGGGCTTACCCGAAAACCCTGAAAGGGTTTACTGTAAGGGCTTAGTAAAAAACCTTGACTAAAAATATAGTTTAATCGCTGGTATCCAGTCATAATAAACCCTCCCATTAGCGTCAATGAATTTATCACAGGTGATTTTTCCCGCTCCTGCAATTGCCTCTTTGCTTATCGCATGGCTTATCTGCGGATAAGAGCCGGTGCGTATGGTGTAGTTGTAAATCACGCCTTCCTCCAATGTTAATGTCTTGTTAAATGTGATATTGTGGTAATCACCTCCATAGCCATTCCATTCAGCTACTGCACATTCTCCTATCGTATCATTCCATATCATTGCGTATTCTGTATGCCCGCCAGTTCCTGGG
>JASEFB010000233.1 GCA_030019325.1 archaeon
CCCATCCGCATCTTTACCTTCCACTTCTACCTTCACCTTCATACTCCCTTTCCTCCTTCTTATCTATTCTTCACTCCCTATTTATAGTTTATGCTTTTTGGGTTTCGGTATGCATTTATATAGCGCCCCACCGCAAGCGCTCCCATCTCCGCGAAGCCCTTTTCCCGCGAAGCATTTTTGATAAAACTTTTCTTAAAAGTTTTGTCAACGCTTTTGCGAGCGTTAGCGAGGAAAAGGGTTGTATAGATGAGCATGATATATCACAGCAGTGATATTATTGTGAGGTTTAGAGCCGAGATTGTTGCGATACTAAACAGGATTAGAGCTCTCGTATCTCCCATTTCTTCCTTTATTCCCCTCTCCAGTCCCTCTATTCTGCCTCTTAAACCCTCCATCCTGTATCCTATCAACCTTATCTCCGAGAGTATTTGAACTGAAACGAGGAAGACATCGGATATTGATGTCAATTTTATGCCTTCCCTCTCCATCCTCTTCTTCAAATCCTCTATCTCTCTCAAAATCTCCATCACTTCTTCCTCTCTACTCTTTTCCTTCTTTTCTATACGCCCTTTCTCTCTTTCCTCCCACTTCTTCCTCCTTATTCTTATCACAAGTGGGTAAGTGAAAGTCAAAATTGCAAGCAAAAACGCTATTCCCAACAATATCTGCCAGAGTTCCATCTTTTCTCTTCCCGTTCGCC
>JASEFB010000234.1 GCA_030019325.1 archaeon
AGGGATTCAAATTACTTTTTGGAGTCTGCTTGGAATAAAAGTGTTAGCTACTGAAAAACCCCCGCTTAAAAATTCTCATACCGTTCGTCTCCTTCAGCTTCTCGATAAGCCCTACGAGCTTCTCCACCAGAGTGCCATTCACCACGCACCTTCGCTCATTCTGTTTCGCATACTCCATTGCGGCTCTGTAAAATGCTTTATCTCTGATTTTCAGATGTCTCCAGTTACCGTTCCCTAACCCCTTCTTGAAGCTCGCAAAAAGATCATTATAGCTGAGCAGGTGCATACTCACTCTTCCCTATACCTCTTCATTATTTCCTTAATTTCTCTACTAAAACTCTCACAATCGTTCAATGTATAATTTTCGATATCCATCTTCATCGTTATTATCCGTTCCTCTCTTTACTATAAAAGCTTTTTTATTGGTTTAAATTTTGTTCAAAATAGAAATAAACGCTCTAAATTCCTAAATATCCCCTTAAAACAGATATCATCTTCTCTTCTGCAAGTTGAAATTTTTGTTTACAATGTTTGAAAAAATCTGATAAAATACAATGTTAAAAATAGTGAGTTGAAGGTTCTTCATAGCTTAAACGTTGCTCTTGCATCAACATATACATCCTTAGTTCCTCTTTATCTGACTCTAAAAACTTCCCAACTGGGATGGAGGTACATTTCCTGTATGTTCTCATAATTT
>JASEFB010000235.1 GCA_030019325.1 archaeon
GTCACCATTAAACTTTCCAATAGAAAGATGGCATAAATAAATGTTACCTACTGAACCACCATTAATAAATTTAGCCTGTTGATACTTAGGATTCCCACCAGTCACATTAAAATTTGTAATCTCAAAAATTAGATCCTTCTCTGGCATGTCTGTAACATTTATCCATACCTTTGTGTTATCTAGAGGATCGTCTTGCGTTAACTCTTCACCATCAAAATATGCTGAATAGCCAGTATGAGCCTTCACCAACCGTTTCATACTCGCTACATCACCATATTCCGGCGGTGTCTCACCCCGCGCCGCCATTACGGTTCCGTCCGATCCCTGAAGCGTGATGTTATAGCTGTAATTTATCCTGTTACCACTGATGGTTCTAAACAAACCGAGCTTATCGGCAAGGTCGAGTGTGCTGTTATTAAAAGCATTGATCTTACTCATAGTGAGCATATTTGGATGCTCTTTGTCAATGGCTAAACCAACCCTGCTGACATTTACTATGTGGTTCTCCCAATCTTCGCCTTTGTCTGCTCCATCGTCCCACCATCCGGGGTCTTCTACAAGAATAACTGAGGTTCTATATGCCACCGAACTGAGGTCTATCGTCTCGGTCTGGAAGGGCACGAACATCCCGGGGATGAACTGCACCAGGAACAGCAGCGTCACCATGAATAACGATATACCAGCTAAGGAATCA
>JASEFB010000236.1 GCA_030019325.1 archaeon
AGAGCATATCTTTAAGCCCATCTCTGGGCATCATGCAAGCAGGCTGAATAGTTACTCCTCGCATTAAAATTCCGCACTTTTCTCTATATCTTCCCAATTATCAACAAACCATTTATGCACTTTTTTCAAACCAACCTCAAACTCAGTCTGTGGCTTGTAATCTAACAGCCTCTTCGCCTTCTCGATAGATGATAGTAATCTTGTCTTAACATCCCAGTCCCTTCTTTCCACATACTTAATCCCCGCTTCATTACCTGTAAGCTCATTCACCATGTTTGCCAATTCAATAACCCTGTGCTCCTTACCGGAACCGAGATTGATAGCCTCTCCGACTGCCTCTTCTTTTAGTCCCATTGCTAATAATCCCTTTATTATGTCGTCCACGTAAGTCCAATCCCTCGTCTCCGTTCATCTCCTGTTATAGGTAATGCCTGTTCTTTCATTGCCCAGTAGAAGAAGTTCGGAATTACATTTCTATATTTTCCCGGTACCTCACCCGGACCATAAACGTTGAAGAACCTTGCATTAACGATAGGCAAGCCATACAAATTATGGAAGTAGTTGGTGTACAATTCGCCGAGCAACTTCGTTACCTGATATGGTGTATGCAGACTGATAGAGACGTCATGCTCCTCAAACGGCATCTTTGAATCCAGTCCGTAAACACCACAACCCGAGGAGGAATAGACAAATC